>NZ_LT840185.1:797500-1132458 GCF_900177405.1 Allosphingosinicella indica
GTCGCGCCGCTGCTCGTCTGGATCGCGCTCAGCGAATTCGCCTTCACCGCGCTGCCGCTCCACATGGAGATCCCGGTGCTGATGGGGCGAATGAAGAAGCTCCTCGGTCTCAACATCCTCGACACCGTCGCCTCGCTGAGCCTGCTCTTGGTCGGCGCCTGGTTCAGCCTCGAAGGCGCGGCGCTCTCCCGCATCGCCTACGGCGCTGCCTGGTTCGTCATCTATGCCGGCTTCATGCGCCGCCTGATCGGTTTCGGCTGGGGCGGCATGGTCGCGATCTACTGGAAAAGCGCGCTGCTGAGCCTCGCCACCGCGGGGCCGCTGCTCGCCGTCTACGCCTTCGGGCCGCCGCCCGCGGAGGTCGGCTTCCTGACCTTGGCGGCCAGCGGCGCTGCGGGTTGCCTCGCCTGGCTTGCCGGCCTCTTCATCATCCGCCACCCGGTGCGGCACGAAGTCATTGCAATGATCGCCATGCTCGGCGGCGCGGCACGCATCCCGGCGCGGCGCGGCGCCTAAGCGCTCTGGATATATTCGCGCATCGCTTCGGCTTCTTCCTCGATTCGGTCGATCCGATACTTCACCAGATCCCCGATCGAGACGATGCCGACCAGTCGATCGCCTTCGACCACCGGAAGGTGGCGGATGCGCCGCTTGGTCATCTGCGACAGCGCCGACAGGACGCCGACGTCCGATGTGACGGTGATCGCCGGGGCGGTCATCACCTTCTCCACCGGCCAGTCGAGCGCGGATGCCCCATCGCTCTTCAGGCAATAAATCACGTCGCGCTCGGAAAAGATGCCGGCGACGGCGCCGTCCTTCAGCACAGGCACCGCGCCGATCCGGTGTTCGGCGAGCATCGCCACCGCATCGCGCAGCGGCATGTCCCCCGTCACACTGAAGATCTCGCCCGTCCGCCCTTTCAGGATCGCGGCTATCGTCATCGCTCCGGCCTCCTTGTCGTTTTCGCCGAGTCGGCTTGATGATCCCATGCGCGCCCGCCACATGGCAAGCATGCCGCAGCATGACCCGATTCCCCGCCGCGATCTCGAGCGCACCGCGATCGCCTGGACACGCTACAAGCGCCTGATGCGCTGGATGGCGCTCGCCGCCGCGACTTGCGCCATCCTCGCCCTCGCCTGGCTCAAATCGACGGGGTCGCCGCTGCCCATCCATATGGTGATCGCCACGATCGCCGGGGTTGGCTTCTCGGTGCTGCTCGGCACAGGGCTGATGGGTCTCGTCTATTTCTCCAACAACAGCGGCCATGACGATGCCGCGACGACACGAAAGAACGAAGATGACGTCTGACCGCGGCGAACCGATCCTGCGCGTGGTGCCGCGCCCCGGCGACATCAACGCCAACGGCCATATCTTCGGCGGCTGGGTGCTGAGCCAGATGGACATCGCCTCGGGCATCGTCGCCAGCCGCGAGGCGAACGGAGCAGTCGCAACCGTCGCGATCGACGCGATGGAATTTATCGCGCCGATCCTGCTGCACGATCTCATTTCCGTCTATGCCAAGGTCGAGCGGATGGGGCGAACCTCGATCGCGATCCGCATCGAAGTCGTCGCCAGCCGCGACCGCGGCACGCGCGAAGTGAAGGTGACCGAAGGCGTTTTCACCTTCGTCGCGCTCGACGAGAATCACCGCCCGCGTCCGGTCAAAGCGACCGATCAGGACGTGCCGGGAACCCGATAGCTCAGGCTTGCGCTGCCGTTCGCGGGGATCGTGACGCTCCACAATCCGCGGCCGTTGCGCCGCGCCAGTCTGGCGCCTGAGATTTCGCCATCGATCTCCGCCTCGTAGCGAACTGGAGCGGCGGTCGCATTGGTGACCGTCAGCACGCGCCGGTCCTTGGCCGGCGCGGCGATTCGCGCGATCATCTGCGTGGCGGCGCCGATCGCGATCTCGACATCCTCGCCCACTGCGCGGTCTTCGACGAACCCTTCGCCCAGCAGGATGCGGCGCCCTTCCGACGTTCCGAACAAGGCCACCCCGCCCGCCGGGAGCGGCACGCCGAGCCCCTCGGCGCTGCGGTTGCGCGTCGCGAGCACGCGCGTAACTGCGACATCGCCTTCCCCGCTTGCGGCAAAGCGGCTGCGTTGGAGCTGGCGGACGCGGACCCCCGGCTTCACCAGCATCGCGACCTGCTTCTGCGATTTGGCCGCGACCGTGACGCGCTCGGGGATGCGATAGAGCTTGAGGTCACCGAGTTCCTCCTGCTGCGCGACCATCACCGCCTCCGCCATGCGCATCATCATCGGTGCGGCGGGTGGAGGCGGGGGCGCGGGCGGCGGAGCCCCGCCGACACGTGATCCGGTAACGACGATCACGTCCACGCCTAATCCATCGCTCGTCGTGCCTTCCGGCCAGCATTGCAGATGGAGCGGCGGCGCCTGCGGGCGGATCACATTCGCCATCTGCGCGCGGTTGAGCCGCCCAGCGACGGTCTGCGTCTCGGCGTCTGCAAACGATGTCTCGTCGGCGCTCGCCAGCGTCACCCAGGCGAAGAGATCGACGTGATCGCCCGACGGCGCGAGCTCGGCGACATAATTGCCCTGCCAGTCGAACCCGGTCGCGAGATAGGAGAGCGTCACGGTGGCAGGACCACCCGCTCCGCCCGCCGTCCGCACCGAAAGCGTCGGCTTGGCGGAAAGATCATCCGGAAGTTTGTCGTAGACGATCGTCTCGGCGAGGCCGGTGCAGCGCAATGACTCGAACCCGGCCGCGGTCTGCAGCACTACCGCGCCGTCCGGGCCGGATCTAACAACTGCCTCCTGTTCGATCACGTCGCCGGTGGCACGCGATGTGCGGCGCAGATGCACGCGCTCGCCGAGCGAGCGCGCGACAAGGTTGCCCGGAGATAGCAGCATCGCATCTTGGTTCTTCTCGACGACGCCGTCGGGCAGTCCCGTGACGATCGCGCTCTGCGGGAGGATGCCGCCGGCGACGCCCTCGAAGCGGATCTCGCCACCGCCCGGCGGCACTGCGATCGTGCGCGACTCGCTGACCAGCGCGAAGCCGTTTAGCCAGTCGCGATCCATTGCCTGTCGCGCCGGCCGATCGGGATCGCGGTAGATGGTCACCGCGACGGAGGACGGCGCAGCGGAGGTGACGACGGGCTGAGCGGAGACGGGCTGGATACCTGATACCAACCATATCGCAGCGGCCATCCCCATCACGTCATTCCCGCGAAAGCGGGAATCCAGCTTCTTGCCAGCACCCATAAAGAAACAAGCGGGATCCCCGCTTTCGCGGGGATGACGAAGGAAGGACATGAGCCTTCGCCTCAATAGCGCGTATCGAAAGTGGCGGTGACGGTGGCGGTTCCGTTGGCAGGAACCGCGACGCGCCATAGCGCCTCGCTGGAGGAAAGCCGCTCGCTCTTCTGGCTTTCGGCGGTAATCCGCGTGTCGTCCCACCAGGCGTCGAGTCCGCCCTGTTTGAGATCGACGGTCACCGCCTCCGGCCGCGCATTCGTCAGCGTGTAGCGCATGGTCGTGCGCCATCGGCTGTCGCCGAGCCGCTCGCGCGCTTCCACCGTCGGCTGCACCTTCACGTCGAACGCGTCGCCGGTCTTGAGCGACAGATCCGACCCCATCGGCGTGTGCCCGATCGCGCTTTCGCCGATGAACTGCGCGGCGCCGCGCGCGTCCTTCATGTAGACGCGCACCGTGCCGGCGGGGAGCGCATCGCCAAGCCCCTGATCGCGCGAGGTCGAGAAGCGGATCACCGAAGCGGCGCTCTGCGGCTCCTCGCTGCTGCCGAGCCAGGAATTGCGATATTCATAGCCCGCGCTCCCAGGCGCGCCGCTGACATCGAGGAAGCTCACCTGCTTCTGCTGCGCATTGGCGATCGTGGTGCGCGCCTCCAGCGGATAGAGATAGAAATCGCCGAGCCGCTCGCGGTCCGCACTCTCGGTACCTGGCCGGACGACCCGGTCAGGGGGTGGCGGCGGCGGGGGGGGCGGATAGCGGCGATTGCCGGCATAGGGATTGCCGCCCTGCTGCTGCACCGATCCGGCGACCAGCAAGGTCTCGGCATTGTCGAAGGTCGTACCCGTGTTGTTGGTAAGCGTGATCCAGCCCTGCACGTCGATCCGCCCCGCGGCGCGATCGAACAGCGTGACGTAATCCGCCTGCCAGCCGAGACCCGGCGTCAGGTAGCTCAAAGTGAGCGGCCGGCTGCCGCCGCGGCTCGCCTCCACCGTCACCGACAGCGTCGGCCGGGCGCGCAGGTTCGGCGGCACCTTGTCGAAGATCACGCGGACCGGAAGCCCGTCATCGCGCAGCACCTCGATCCGGTTGCCGATCTGGAGCACCACGCCGTTGTTGACCGCCAGCACCCGCGCCCGCTCGCGCTGCTCGCCGCCGGTCGCGGGATTGGTGCGCACAAGCGTCACCTCCTCGCCCACCGCCTTCTGCATCAGCGCGGAGGGCGACAGCAGGTCATAGTCGAAATTCTGCTCGACGATCCCGAAGCCGTCGCCCGACAGGGTGACGGTCTCGGCGCGGATCTGCGCCGACACGTCGGGAAACTCCTGGCGCGAGCGGCCACCCGGCAGATCGACCCGCCGCACGTCCTGCACCAATGCCAGATTGTCGTTGTAGATGGTGACCGAGACATCGCCCTGTGCCGAGCGGCCCGGTGCGGGCAGCACGCCTTGCGCAAACCCAGGCGCAGCGAGCGCCCCCGCGAGCAACAACAAACCCCGCATCGACATTCCCCTCGGATCAGCCGTCGAACAGGTGATCGGAAGCGACAAGCCCTGTCAACGCAAAGAAAAAGGCGGCCGCTTCCGGGTGGAAGGGCCGCCTTTCTCGAACGGGTGATCCGGTCAGCCAGACGCGCGATCAGGCCGCGGGGGCGATGTCGCCATCTTCGGCCGGTCGGGGACGGCGGGTGCGGCGGCGCGGCGCCTCGTCGCCACCTTCCGACGCGATCGCGGGCGGCAGGCTGTCGAGCGCGATCCGCTCTTCGCCATTGCTCTCGTCCTCGCGCGGGCGGCGGGCGCGGGCACGACGCGGGCGCGCCTCACCGTTGCGCTCTTCGCCCTCGTCGCCGGCCTCGCGCTCGAACCGCTCTTCGCGGCGCGGACGTTGGGGCTGGTCGTCCTCGGCGGCGCGCTCTTCGTAGCGGCGCTCATCACGGCGGGGGCGCCGGTCCTGACGGTCCTGGCGATCCTGACGGTCGGCGCGCTCAGGCCGCTCCTGACGCTCATCGGCGGCTTCGTAATCGTCGCCGTCGTCGTCATCGGAGCCGTCGTCGCGTTGGCGGCGCTGCTCCTCGTAACGAGCGCGGCTTTCGCTCAGCACGCGATGATAATGGTCTGCGAACTGCAGGAAATATTCGGTCTGGACACGATCGCCGGCAAGCTGCGCATCGCGCGCCATCGCTTTGTATTTCTCGTGAAGCTGCGCCGCATTGCCGCGCGAGCGATTGTCCTGGCGATTGCCCTGGCTCGGCATCGCGTTCGGCGAACGCGGTCCGCCGCGGCCGCGCCTGCGGCCGGTTTGACGATTGTTGATCAAGTCGGTCCTCGTCTGGTGGTCGTTACTGCCACTCCACTGGCCGGAAACATCGGCCTTTGGCCCTGCCGCTCTGTCCTTGGCACAGCGCGATGCGAGCCTGCGCGAACGCAGTTCCCGCCTCCTCACGCCATTCGCCTGGTGCGATGCAGCAATCGGGGGTCGGCGACAGGAGGCTTCAAGCAGGTTTTGCTGTGAATGGCCCCGGTCCCTGGAACGTTATGTAACTACCCCACCAACAAAAACCAAGCAGAAAAGATCAGTGCGCCAGGACGAGGCAGCGCGGCCGTGACGTAAGGTCGTTGCGCACCGATACGTCGAGTCCGGCGGCACGGAACAGCGCGCCTGCAGCATCGGCCTGGTCGATGCCGATTTCGACGCAGGCTATCCCGCCGGGCGCTATAAGCCGAGGCATCTGCGGCGCGAGGCGGCGATAATCGTCGAGCCCGTCCGGTCCGGCGAACAGCGCGCCCGCCGGTTCCCATTCCGCGACGTCCGCGGGCAGCGCCGCGTCACTCTCCACGTAAGGCGGGTTGCACAGGACGAGGTCGAAGGCTTCATCGATCCCCTCCCCCCAATCGCCGATACGGAATTGCGCTCGATCCGCGAGGCCGAGAAGATCGGCATTGGCTGTCGCCTGCATGAGCGCGTCGGCGGAACGGTCGATGCCTAGCCCGGTCGCGCCCGGCCATTCGGCAAGCGCGGCGAGCAGCAGGCTCCCCGGCCCGGTGCCGAGATCGAGAATGCGGCGCGGCCCGACCTTGCCGAAATGCGCCACCGCAGCGTAGATCAAAGTCTCGCTGTCCGGCCGCGGGATCAGCGCGCCGGGCGCGACCGCGATGTCGATGCTCCAGAAGCCCTTGCGGCCGGTGATGTAGGCGATCGGCTCGTGCGCCATCCGACGATCGACCAGCGCAGCGAAGGCGGGCGGCACCGGCGCGTCCAGCGGCCCGATCAGCATCGCCTCGCGCTCGACGCCAAGCGCATGCGCCATCAGCACCTCCGCATCGAGGCGCGGCGTATCGCTGACCGCCGCAAGCCGCTTAGTGGCGGCGGCTAAAGCGTCCGCTCGGGATATCACGCATCGATCGAGGCGAGCCGCTCGGCCTCGTCCTCGGCGATCAGCGCTGCGATGACTTCATCCAGCCCCGGACCTTCGAGGATTTCGGGCAGCCGACGAAGCGTCAGATTGATGCGGTGATCGGTCACGCGGCCCTGCGGGAAATTGTAGGTGCGAATCCGCTCGGAGCGGTCGCCCGATCCGACCATAGATTTGCGCGCGCCGGCGCGCTCGCTCGCCAGCCGCTCGCGCTCGGCTTCGTAGAGCCGGGTGCGCAGCACCTTCAGCGCCTTGGCCTTGTTCTTGTGCTGCGATTTCTCGTCCTGCTGGATCACTACCAGCCCGGTCGGCAGGTGAGTGATGCGCACCGCGCTGTCGGTGGTGTTGACCGACTGCCCGCCCGGCCCCGACGAGCGATAGACGTCGATCCGCAAGTCCTTTGCCTCGTCGATCTGCACGTCGACATCCTCCGCCTCGGGCAGCACCGCGACGGTGGCGGCGGAAGTGTGGATGCGCCCGCCGCTTTCGGTGACGGGCACGCGCTGGACGCGGTGGACGCCGCTCTCGAACTTGAGGCGCGCGAACACCCCTTGCCCGGTGACCGAAGCGACCACTTCCTTGAACCCGCCAACTTCGGCGCCGCTCGCCGAGATCGTCTCGACCCGCCAGCCGCGGCTTTCGGCATAGCGCTGATACATTCGGAAGAGATCGCCCGCGAACAGCGCGGCCTCGTCGCCGCCGGTGCCGGCGCGGATTTCCAGCATCGCGGCGCGCTCGTCCGCCGCATCGCGCGGCAGCAGCTTCAGCGCCAGATCGCGCTCGGCGCCGGGGAGCTTCGCCTCCAGCGCCGCCAGCTCCTCCGCAGCCATGTCCTTCAGTTCGGGATCGACGAGCATCTCGCCCAGCGACACCTTCTCCGCCCGCAAATCGCGCACCACGCGCGCTGCATCCGCGACCGGCTCGATCTCGGCATAGTCTCGGGACAGCTTGACGAAGGCGTCGGGTGCAAGGCCCGGCGCCGCCATTGCATTGGCAAGCTCTTCCCGCCGCGCCTCGATCTGCGCGATCCGCTCGTCGGAAATGGAGGTCACGCCACCCCCCTTGTCATTCCCGCGAAAGCGGGAACCCAGCGGGCGGATCGTGAAGCGAAAGGTGGATCCCCGCTTGCGCGGGGATGACAGTGAGAGGTCACTTGTCCTTTAGCTCCCCGGCCAAAGCCGTGATCGCTACGGCACGCTGAGCGCCACTCTTCAAATCCTTCACCGACGCCTCGCCCCGCGCCAATTCATCATCGCCGAGGATGATCGCGTAGCGTGCGCGCATGTCATTTGCCTTCTGCATCCGGCGCTTCATGTTGCCCCGCCACGCCATGTCGGCGGTAACGCCGCCGCGACGCAGCTCGGCAAGGATGCGTCCCCCTGCCGCTTCCGCTGCTTCGCCGAGCGGAATGATGGCAACGTCGATCCGGTCGCCTTCCGGCGCATCGATCATCATCGCCAGCCGCTCGATCCCCGCTGCCCAGCCGACCGCAGGCGTGTGCGGACCGCCGAGCGCCTCGATCAACCCGTCGTAGCGCCCGCCCGCCAGCACCGTGCCCTGCGCGCCGAGCCGGTCGGTGACAAACTCGAACGCAGTGTGGCGATAATAATCGAGCCCACGCACCAGCCGGCCGTTGCGCGTCCATTTGACACCGGCAGCGTCGAGCCCGGCGGTGACCGCGGCGAAGAAGTCGCTTGCCTCGCCGGTCAGGAAATCATCGATCGCGGGGGCGGCATCGGCGATCGGCCGGTCGCGCGGATCCTTGCTGTCGAGGATGCGGAGCGGATTCTTGTCGAGCCGCGCCAGGCTGTCTTCGGAAAGATCGCCGCGATGGCCTTGGAAATGATCGACCAGCGCACGCCGCCACGCCTCGCGCGTCTCCGCATCGCCCAAAGTGTTGAGCTGGAGCGTGATGCCGTCGGCGATGCCGAGTTCGCGGAGAAGCTGGTCGGCGAAGGCGAGTAGCTCGACATCGGCCTGCGGCGCGTCGGTGCCGATGATCTCGGCATCGAGCTGGTGGAACTGGCGGTAGCGCCCCTTCTGCGGCCGCTCATAACGGAATACCGGGCCGTGGGTCGCGAGTTTGAGCGGCGCGTGTTGCTGCCAGCCTTCCGAAAGATAAGCGCGGCAGATGCCGGCGGTGAACTCGGGGCGCAGCGTAATGGAATCGCCGCCCTTGTCGTCAAACGTGTACATCTCCTTCGAGACCACATCCGTCGTCTCGCCGATCGAGCGCGCGAACACGTCCGTGGCCTCGAACACCGGCACCTCGACGCGGCGGAAGCCGTAGAGCCGCCGCACGCGATCGAACGCGGCGGTCACGGCATGGAAGCGATCCGCCTCCTCGCCGAAAATATCCTGCGTTCCCCGTATCCGCTGCGGCTTCTTGCTCATGCGCTGCGCCTTAGCCACACCGCCATGCGCGCGAAAGGCGGAAATCCATCCGCGGTTTTGGGCGTCAGCAGTCGCCCATCGCCTTGAGGCTGCGTTCGAGCAGGGGACGGACGGTGGCAGCATCCATCACCGCAAGTTGCTTGAGATCGCGTGTGCGGCCCAGGTCCTGGGCGACCAGCAGACCGACATAATAGCCGAACCGTGGCGGCAGCCGATCGTCCAGCCGGCCGCTGCTGAAGAGCGCGCGATAATCCTTGGGGTCGGTGGAATCGAGCCGGGTCAGGACCGCGCACACTGCGTGCGTGCGGTTCGCGTCCACCGCTGCGCGGATCGGCTCAGGCTGGGTCAGCAGCAGCGCGGCATCGTCCGCACCCGGATTGAGCGTCTTCGCGACATGCACCGCGAGTCCCTCCGCCCAGAGCGCGCACCACATCTGATCACATTCCGGGAACGTGCGCGTGTGCAGCAGGTGGAAAAGCTCATGATGAAAAAAGGGCTGGATGCTGTCGTCGCCGTGCAGCTTGGCGAGCATGTCCGCGCCGAACAGCAGCCGCACACCCTCCGGAAGGTTGCGGGTGCCACCGTCGAATTCGCCCAGGCTGTTGACCAGATAGACCGGCGGATAGCCGCGCATCGGCCCGAACTCGGCCTCGAAACTGGCCAGCGCCGGCGCGATCGACGACGCGAATTGCGCACTGACTTTCGCGATCGCGTCGCGGTTTTCGGGATAAGCTTTCAGCGCCTTCAGCAGATGCTTGTCGTATAACGCCTCATCGACCTTAATCCGGCGATGATCGTAGAAGCCCGGCAGCTTCGCCGCGAACGCCTGCTTGAACGCGGTGACGCGCGCGGCGTCGTCAAGCGCCTGCGTCGCGTCCCAAGTCTTCGCGAAATCGTCGGTGAGATCGACAAAGGCGAGATCGCTGGCAACCGGTGCCGCCGCGCTCAAGGTCAGGCTCAGGCCCAAGGCCAGCAGGGTGCGGCGGATCATCGCCGCACCCTAACAGATAATTTTGGTGCTCAAAGCACTTCGAACAGTCCCGCCGCGCCCATGCCGCCTCCAACGCACATGGTGACGACCACCCAGCGCGCCCCCCGGCGCTTGCCTTCGATCAGCGCATGGCCGGTCATCCGCGCGCCCGACATGCCGTAGGGGTGGCCGATCGAGATCGCACCGCCGTTGACGTTGAGCTTGTCGCCCGGAATGCCAAGCCGGTTCTGGCAGTAGAGCACCTGCACGGCGAAGGCCTCATTCAGCTCCCAAAGGTCGATATCCTCGATCTTGAGGCCGAAGCGCTCGAGCAGCTTGGGCACCGCGAACACCGGGCCGATGCCCATCTCGTCGGGCTCGGTGCCCGCCACCGCCATGCCGACATAGCGGCCGAGCGGCTTGAGACCCCGCTTCTCGGCAAGGCTCGCCTCCATCAACACCGATGCCGAGGCGCCGTCGGAAAGCTGGCTGGCATTGCCAGCAGTGATCACCGCGTCCGGCCCCATCACTGGTTGAAGGCTGGTAAGACCTTCGAGCGTCGTGTCGGCGCGATTGCCCTCGTCCTTGCCGATGGTCACTTCGCGCTTGGAGGTCTCGCCGGTCGCTTTGTCCTTGTGGAGCATGGTGGCGCTAACCGAGACGATCTCGTCGTCGAACTTGCCCGCTGCCTGCGCCGCGGCGGTGCGCTGCTGCGATTGCAGCGCATAGGCGTCCTGCTCGGCGCGGCCGATGCCGTAGCGCTTGGCGACGACTTCCGCGGTGCCGATCATCGGCATGTAAATGTCCTTGTGCATCGCGACGAGCTCGGGATCTGAGCCGAGACGCATCTCCGGCGTCTGCACCATGCTGATCGATTCGACGCCGCCCGCGACACAGACGTCCATGCGGTCGACGATGATCTGCTTGGCGGCGGTGGCGATCGCCATCAGGCCCGACGCGCACTGACGATCGACCGACATGCCCGCGACGGTGACGGGAAGGCCGGCGCGTAGCGCCGCGGTGCGGCCGATGGTCGCCTGCACGCCCTGCTGGAGCGCGGCGCCGATCACCACGTCGTCGACTTCCGCCGGATCGACGCCGGAACGCTCGACCGCGGCGCGGATGGCGTGGGCGGCGAGCGTCGGCGACGGGGTGGCGTTGAACGCGCCGCGATAGGCCTTGCCGATCGGGGTGCGGGCGGTGGAGACGATCACGGCGTCGCGGGTCATTGCTGGTTCCTTTTCCTTGGCGCTCGCTGCGCGGCGGGGTTTTAGATGAAGATCATGCCGATCCATTCGGCGGTCAATGCGGGGCGCTCCTCGCCCTCGATCTCGACGCTGACTTCGTGGACGAATTGCCACTGGCCGGGGCGTTTCTCCTCGGCGGACGTGAGGCGGAAATGGCCGCGCACGCGCTTGCCGGCGCGGACCGGCGAGATGAAGCGCACGCGCTCGAACCCGTAGTTGACGCCCATCTTCAGCCCTTCGGGAACCAGCATGACATCGGCGGCCATGCGGCTCAGCAGCGAAAGCGTGAGAAAGCCGTGCGCGACGGTGCCGCCGAACGGCGTCTGCGCAGCGGCGGCCGGATCGACATGGATGAACTGATGATCGTCGGTCACTTCGGCGAAGGTGTCGATCGCCGCCTGGTCGATGGTAATCCAGCCGGATGCGCCGAGATCGGAGCCGACCCGTGCCTGAATGTCCGCGATGGTCGTCTGTTGCATCCGTCCCCCGATTGTCGCGCCCCGCGCGACTGGCTAACGGGCGCTTGTAGGGCCGCAGCGCGGCAGGACTCAAGTTTCGGGAGTGCATGGAATGGCGGACGCTACGGCACGCGCGCGCGGCGAGATCGACCGGCTGTATCGCCTGCCCGAGCCCGAGGTGCTGGCGCCGCTGCTGAAGGACGCCGCGCTCGATCCTGATTCGCGTCGCCGCGTAGAGCATCGTGCGCTTGGCATGCTTGCCGAGCTTCGTGCCGCGCAGTCGACCGGCTGGGTCAACCAGTTCCTCCAGGAATATCGGCTCAACACGTCGGAAGGCGTCGCACTGCTCAGCCTCGCCGAAGCCTTCCTCCGCGTCCCCGATCCCGAGACCGCCGACGATCTCATCGCCGACAAGCTGGGCGACGGCGATTGGCGTGCGCACACCGGCCGCTCGCACTCGGGCCTCGTCAATTCCGCCACCTGGGGTCTCGTCATCGGCCGCGCGCTGGTCAGCGAAAGCGAGCAGGCGAGCGCGCTGAAGCGCCTCCTGTCGCGCGCCGGCGAGCCGTTCGTCCGCCAGGGCGTCGGCGCGGCGATGCGGTTGATGGGCGAGATATTCGTGATGGGCCGCACCATCGACGAAGCGATCGGCCGGATGGGCAAGCGCGACAACCGCGGCTTTACCGCCAGCTTCGACATGCTCGGCGAGGCGGCGCGGACGACGCCCGACGCCGAACGCTATTTCGCGGCCTATGAGAATGCGATTCGCGCGGTCGGGCGGGTGTCCGAGCAGGGCCATTCGATCTCGGTAAAGCTCTCCGCGCTCTATCCCCGCTATGAAGTCACGCAATACGATCGCTGCGTCCCCTCGCTGATCGAGCAGGTCGAAGCGCTGGCGACATTAGCGGCGCACGTCGGGATCCCGCTCACCATCGATGCCGAAGAGAGCGAGCGGCTCGAGATGAGCCTCGACATCATCGAGGCGGTGGCGAAGCTGCCGGCGCTCAAGGGCTGGGACGGGCTCGGCATGGCGGTGCAGGCCTATGGCAAGCGCGCGCGGCCGACGATCGCTTGGGCCGACGCGGTCGCCGCAGCGACCGGCCGCACGATGGCCGTCCGGCTGGTAAAGGGCGCCTATTGGGACAGCGAGATCAAGCGCAACCAGGAAGGCGGCCTCACCGATTATCCGCTGTTCACCCGAAAGGCGGCGACCGACGTCTCCTACCTCGCTTGCGCGAAGGACATGCTGGCGGCGAAATATATCCGCCCCGCCTTCGCCACCCACAACGCGCTGACCGTTGCGACCATCCTCGAATGGGCGGGCGCCGCGCGCGATTTCGAGTTCCAGCGCCTGCATGGCATGGGCGAGGGGCTGTACGAGACGCTGGTCCGCGATCAGGGCTATGCGACGCGCATCTACGCGCCGGTCGGCGGGCACCGCGATCTCCTCGCCTATCTCGTCCGGCGGCTGCTGGAGAATGGCGCCAACTCCAGCTTCGTCCACCAGCTCGCCGACACGACGCTGACCGACGTCGATCTGCTCACCGATCCGGTCGACAAGATCGCGCGGGTAGGCGGCACGCGGCACCCTTCGATTCCGCTGCCCGAGGATCTGTTCATGCCTGAGCGCAAGAACAGCCGCGGCCTCGATCTCAGCGACGATACAGAACTGGCGCGGGTGAAGGCGGCGGTGAATGCGCCGCTGCCTTTCCTCGACAAGAAGGCACCGCCGAAGGGCGACGACGCGTCCCGGGCGCAGTCCGCGGTCGCCACGGCGTTGCGCGGCTTTCCCGCCTGGTCGCGGCGCAGCGTTGAGGACCGCGCCGCCTGCCTCGACCGGCTGGCCGATCTTCTCGAGCGCGAGCGCGACACGCTGATGGCGCTGGCGGTACAGGAGGCGTTCAAGACCATCCCCGATGCGCTCGCCGAGGTGCGCGAGGCTGTGGACTTCTGCCGCTATTATGCCGCGCAAGCGCGCAGCCGCCTGCAGCCGATCGAGCTGCCCGGGCCGACCGGCGAGCGCAACGTGCTGCGCATGGGCGGGCGCGGCGCCTTCGTCTGCATCGCGCCGTGGAACTTCCCGCTGGCGATCTTCCTCGGCCAGGTGAGCGCCGCGCTTGTCGCCGGCAACACGGTGATCGCCAAGCCCGCCCCGCAGACGCCCGAAATTGCGGCCTTTGCCGTGGGCCTCGCGCACGGCGCGGGGATCCCCGAGGATGCGCTCGTCTATGCGGCCGGCGGGCCCGATATGGGCGCCGCGCTGGTCGCCGATCCCCGCGTCGCCGGTGTCGCCTTCACCGGGTCGACCGCCACCGCCAAGCGGATCGCGCGCAGCCTGGTGGCGGACGACGCGCGTCCGATCGTGCCGCTGATTGCCGAGACCGGCGGCATCAACGCGATGATCGTCGATTCGACCGCGCTCCCCGAACAGGTGGTGGCCGACGTCGTGACCTCCTCGTTCCGTTCGGCCGGACAGCGCTGCTCGGCTCTGCGGCTGCTGGTGCTGCAGGAGGAGATCGCGGACCGCACGCTGGAGATGCTCAGTGGTGCGATGGACACTTTGGTGGTCGGCGATCCCGGCGATCCGCGCACCGATGTCGGGCCGGTGATCGACCAGTCGGCCTATGACCGGCTGATGGGGCACCGCGCGGCCATGGAAAGCCGCTGGCTGAAGACGCTACCGGTGCCCGCGCAAGGCCTCTTCGTCCCGCCGACGCTGATCGGCGTCGAGCGGATCGAGGACGTCCAGCAAGAATGGTTCGGCCCGCTGCTCCACGTCACGACTTGGAAGTCGGGCAAGCTCGCCGAGACGATCGAGCGGGTGAACGCCTCGGGCTATGGCCTCACCATGGGCCTCCATAGCCGCATCGCGCGCGCCGCCGACACGATCGAGGATCTGGGCGAAGCGGGTAACCTTTACGTCAATCGCTCGATGATCGGCGCGATCGTCGGCTCGCAGCCGTTCGGCGGTGAGGGGCTGTCCGGCACCGGGCCGAAGGCGGGCGGGCCGAACTATCTGCCCCGCTTCTGCGCCGAGCGGGTGACCAGCACCGACACCACTTCGGCGGGCGGCAATGCGACTCTGCTCTCGCTGGAGGATGTCGGCATCTGACGCGCTTCGTCGGGCGATCCGGCGTGTCTGTCGCACGCCGCGGCGGTTGATCGAAAGGAAGCGCAGGCCGGTCGCGCCATGATGTCGGCATTCGCCGGCGGCGCGCATTCCGTTCCCCGACACGAAAGGGTGTGGGGAATATGATGCTGTTTCACGTTTCGATCGAAGCCGATGATCCCAGGCGGGTCGCCGAGGTCGTCGCCGAGATATGGCGCGGCGAAGCGCTGCCCTTCCCGCCGGTGGCGGATGGAAGCTGGGTCGCCTTCGCCAACGACGATCGGAACACGATCCTCGAAGTCTATCCGCGCGGCACCGCGCTGCACGAAGCGCCGGGCGACGCCGACGCAATTGCACTGGCAAGCGCGCCGCACAGGAACAACGCCACCCACGCGGCGATCGCCACCGATCTCGATATCGAAGCGGTCTACAAGATCGCGCTGCGCGAAGGCTGGCCGGTCAAATATTGCCGCCGTGGCGGGCAGTTCGGCGTGATCGAACTGTGGATCGAAGGGTGCCAGATGATCGAAGTGCTGACGCCCGAGATGCAGCGCGAATATCTCGACACGATGACCGCGTCCAACTGGCGTTACCTTCTCGCCGACGCGGCCTGAACGCGGTCCCGCGTTTCCTCCTCCCGTCCTTCCAGCCCGCACTGGAAGCCGGCCCGGCGTCCCCGCAGAGCGCCGATGGGCCGGATCCCCGCCTGGGGATGACGGAGAGGGGGAATAATTTCACATGCTGTTGACGTGCAGGATGTTGCCGGTCGGGTCCTTGAACCAGATACCGCGAAAATCACCCGAGCGGTGGACGCCACGTTCGATCTCCATGCCGAGTTCGGGATACTCCTCCAGCGATACGCCCTTGGCGCGAAGATCGTCGGCGATCGCCTCTACATCGCCGCCGGCGCTCGATGCGACCGCATTGCCGGTGCCGGGCCGGACGTTCTCGGACTGATAGACGACCAGCCAGGTATTGCCGGTGCGATAGCTCGCGACGCTTGGCTCGGCCTCGTCGCCTTCTTTCAGCCCGAGCATCCCGCCGTAGAAGGCCCTGGCGCGGGCAAGATCGCTCACCGCTACGATAGCCGAGGAGGTCTTATCCTTCAGGCTCATGTCGCTTGCTCTTGTTCGACGCGGTTCGTGACGTCAGTGACCGCCTGCACGTCGGGATAAGGCATTACCAGCTTGCCATCGGGCGCGGCGGTGAAGCTGGTCTGCGTTGGATAGGCAAATTCGATACCGTCCGCATTAAACGCCGTAAGGATCGCAATACAGATCGCATGGCGGGTCATGAAGACCTTCTCGTAATCGGTGGAATGCACGTCGAACTGCAGTTCGTAGTCCAGGCTCGACGCGCCGAACTGGGTCATGCCGCAACGGACCAGTCGCGCATCCTCATGGCTCTCGACGATTTCGCGCAACATGTCGGGGATGCGGGCGCAAACCTCCGGAGGCGTCTGATAGATTACCCCCAGCGTCATCACGATGCGGCGATGATGTAGTTGCGCGAAATTATGCACTTCCTGATCGAGCAGTATGGCATTGGAAACGACGACCTGCTCGCCCGACAGCGCGCGGATGCGCGTGGTTTTCAACCCGATATTCTCCACCGATCCGCTGATGTCGTTGAACTTGATACCGTCACCCCGGCGGAAGGGCTTGTCGAAGATGATCGACAGCGAGGCGAACAGGTCCTTGAAGATACCTTGCGCGGCTAGACCGATCGCGATGCCGCCGATGCCGAGGCCGGCGACGAGGCCGGTGACGTTGACGCCGAGATTATCGAGAATGACGATCAGCGCGATCGCGAACAGGGCGATGCTGACCAGCACACGGATAAGGCCGATCGCGCTGCCCAGAGTGGACGCGCTCTGATCGTCTCCAACGCGGTGTGCGATGAAGCCTAGAATGAACTCGCGCGCCCAGATCGCGGCCTGGAAGGCGGCGGCGATGATGAAGAGGAACTGGATCGTCCGCGCCAATGTCGGCGGCGTGTCGGCATAGCGCGAGACGAGCTCGGCCGAAACCATGACGATGAAGAAGAAGCTGGTGCGCGACAACGCCCGCCCGATGATGGCGCGCCATTGCGCATTGGCCGGATCGTCGCCGACAAGCTTGTGACCAAAGGCCTTCACCCAGAGCAGGAACAGGGCAATCAGCGTTCCGATGCCTGCCGCGATCGCGATCTGCAGCCAGTGGGTGGAAATCCAGCTCGCGGTATCGGTGACAAGCAGGGTGGCGCTGTCGCCGAACTCCTCCGCTGCGTCGCCCACGCCGGCGTTCGTCGCTATATTGGTCATCAGGCTGCCTTGGCTTTGGTTTTGGATTTGCGCCGGCCATTCTCGAGGAAATCGATCAGGCCCCGCTCGGCGCTGCTGAGATACTTGGTCGCGCGCGGGCATTGGACGCCCGCGGCGAAGCATTTGCTGTCCTTCACCGCCTCGATCAACGCGGGATGGACATAGGATTTGCGGCTTATCGCCGGGGTGTTGCCGAGCGCCTCGGCGACCGGCTCGAGCAACTGCTTGAGCGTCAGCCCCTTGTCACCGGCACCGCACAACGCCTCGAACGCGATCGCGCTGGCGCCCCAGGTGCGGAAATGCTTGGCAGTGAACTCTTCGCCCATCGCATCGCGGATGTAATCGTTGACATCGGTCGAGCTGACCGGGCGTTGCTCGCCGTCCTCGTCGACGAACTGAAAGAGGTGCTGGCCGGGTAGATCCTGGCAGCGCTTGACCATGTGGCTGAGCCGCTTGTCGGTAATCGTCAGCTCGCGCAGTTTACCCGATTTCGCCTTGAAACGCATTTTCAGCGTCGCGCCGCGCACCTTGACGTGCCGGTCCTGCAGCGTCGTCGCGCCGAAGCTGTTGTTCGCTTCGGCATAGGCCTTGTTGCCGACGCGCAGGATGCCAACATCGAGCAGGCGTACGACCGTCGCGACGACTGTGTCGCGGCTGAGCTTGCGGCCCGCCATGTCGTTCTGGATCCGCGCCCGGAGAAGCGGCAGCGCGCGGCCGAAGCTGGCGCACAGATCATATTTCTCCGCATCCTGTTTGGCGCGGAAATCGGGGTGGTAGCGATATTGCTTGCGCCCTTTCTCGTCCCAGCCGATCGCCTGAATATGTCCGTTGGCGGATGGGCAGAACCATGCATCGCTATAGGCAGGCGGCAGGCCGATGCCGTTCAGCCGATCGATCTCTTCGCGGTCCGTGATGCGATCGCCCTTGGCATCGAAATATTGCCAGTAACGGCCTCTGCGCTTGCGGGTGATGCCGGGAAGCGCGTCGTCGACGTAGCAAAGCTTGGATGCGGCCATAGCGGCTAAAAGCGCGCGGAGCGGCCGCGGTTCCCGGAACGGCCTGCCGCGCGAGCCGTTGGCCATTTCGAACCCCCGCTTCACAAGGAGTTAGCCCATGACCGCAATCGCCGACGCGCGCATCCTCATCATCGCCACCGACGGTTTCGAGGATTCGGAACTGATGAAGCCGCGCCAGAGCCTGATCGACGCCGGCGCCGACGTCACCCTCGCCTCGCTCGAAACCGGCGAGATCGAAGGTGACAACGGCACCATGATCGAAGCTACGCAGACGATCGCCGACAGCAATGAGGGCGATTATGACGCGCTCCTGCTGCCGGGCGGCACCAAGAACCCGGACAAGCTCCGCATGGATGAGAAGGCGGTCGCGCTGATCAAGGCGTTCGTCGACGCGGGCAAGCCGGTTGGCGCGATCTGCCACGCACCCTGGTTGCTCATCGAGGCGGACGTCGTGCGCGGCAAGCAGGTGACCGGCTGGCCGTCGATCCGCACCGATCTCAACAATGCCGGCGGCATCGTCCATGATCAGGAATCGGTGACCGACGGCAATATCACCACCAGCCGCAACCCCGACGACATCCCCGCCTTCACCAAGGCGTTCATCGGTCTGGTCGAGAAGGCCGACGCGCGGCTCGAAACCGCCTGACCTGATAGACGCCCCGCCCGCGGCCGGGCGGGGCGTCAATAATCCTTGCTGACGCGCACGTTCACGCTCTCGCGGCCGATGGTCGAGATGCTCGACAGGATCGAGAGCCAGCGCGTGATCTGATATTCCACCTGCGTTGCCGAATAGCCCCGCCCGTCGGTAATCACCTCCACATAGACCCGCCGCCCGATATATTTTCCGGCGGCGATCGACGTGCCCTGCCCGGTGACGACATCGGCCGGTAGGATGCGGAGGCGATCGAGCCCGGTCGCCGAGCGCACGACGTTGATCGGGTCGAGGCTCGGCCCGCTCTCGTTGAGCGACGCGACCGCGGCAGCAAGCTGCAGCGCCTCGGGCGCCGAAAGATTGGTGATCGAGGTCCCGAACAGCAACCGCGAGAGCAGTTCGTCCTGCGGCAGCGCAGGGGTGCTGGCGAAGGCAATCTCGGGCCGCTGCCCGCGCCCGGTGACGCGGATCGTGGCATTCAGGCCCTGGATGCCGCCCTCGGCGACGATGTCGAGCTCGGGATTGACCGGTGTCTCGCCGCGGAAACGGATCGTTCCGCGCTCCAGATCGAAGCGCCGCCCGGCAAAATCGAAGGTGCCGCGCACGAGATCTGCTTGGCCGCGGATGCTGGGCTCGTTGATCATCCCGCCGATCGCCAGCTTCGCGCCCCATTCGCTGTTGATGCCGAGCCCGGTGACGGTCAGCCGGTTGCGTGCATTCACGTCGAGCGCGAGCCGCCACGGTGCGGCAGGCGCGGGCGCGGCGCCTTCGTCGGCCGGGCGGTTGAGCTCCCGCACGGGAAGGCGCGGCACTTCGGCCGCGGCGGTGGCGCTGCCGAGCTTGAAGCTGCCCGTGACGAGATCGAGCTGCCCGCCGATCGCGCCGCCCGATCCGTCCGACTTGATCGTGATCGGCCCGGTGACCTGCGCCTTGATGTCGTCGCGGTCGATGAGCTGGGCGCGATCGGCCTGGAACGCGAGGTCCATGCCGACACCGCGCGCGGCGGAAAGATCGAAGGCGCCGCGGCCCGAGACGCGGCCCTCGCGCTTTGTGGTGCCGGTGAAGCTGTCGATGACGAGCCGCGATCCGCCGAAGCGGCCCGATGCGCTGATATTCTCGATCACCGTTCCAGTCACCGCGCTTTCGAGCCGCGCCTTTTCGGTGCGGATCGAGCCGCGGATCTGCGGATCGGCCAGGGTCCCGCGCGCATCGGCGCCGACCGCGATCGGGCCGGAGAGGTCGAGCAGGTCAAGCCCGGTGAGCCGCCACAAGGTATCCGCGGGGCCGTTGTAGCGGAGCTGCGCGAAGAGCGGCGCGCGCTGGAGCTGATCGGCGAGATCGCCGGTGCCGCCGACTGGCGCAAGCCGCGCCTGCGCCCGCCCGATTGTTCGCCCCTCGCTCACCGCCACCGCGCGCATCGCCGCACTGCCGCCGTTGAGCCGCGCCGCGACGCCGACGTCGACGGGCCGCGAGGAAAGCACGAGCCCGGAGCGGGTGAGACCGCGGACGCGCAGATTCACCGCGCCCTCGGGCGATCCCTCGCTAGACTGGCGATAGTTGAGCGTCCCCGATGCGACGCCGCCGAGACCGAGATCGGGCCAGGCGATGTCGAGCACGCCGAGCGGCATCGCCTCCAGCCGCGCATCGAGCTGGGTCTGCGCGTCGGTGAACAGGCCGGACACGCGCGCATCGCCGCCGGCATAGCGGAAGGATGTGGGGGACAGCCGCCAGCCGCCCTCGACCCATGCAATCTCGGCCGGGGATGCCAGCTCGAGCGGCCGGCGATCGAGCGTGCCGCTGCCGGTGATACGCGCGCGATCGGGCGTCAGATCGGCGACGCCCCGGAAGCTGAAATCACGCCCGCGCGTGCCGGAAATGCTTGCGCGGACCTGCCCGGCGCCACCGCGCAGGCTCGCTTCCGCTTCCAGATTGGCGATCGACAGCGGGCCGCGGCTGAGGCCGCGCGCGGTGACCTTGCCTTCGATCGACGTTCCGGCAGGATCGAGCAGGATGACGCCATCGAGCTGGCCGCGGCGGATCGCGATCGCGGGCGGGCCGGGGAAGCGAGCGTTGGTGGCGGTGAGATGCGCCTCGATCCGCTGGCGCTCGCCGACCGGACTGAACAGCAGCCGCCCGTCGAGCCCGCCACCCGAGACATCGAGCCGACCGCTGAACCCGCCGGGATCGGAGCGCAGCGTGCCCTTGGCGCTGGTGCCGGCGACATCCAGCGCCGCGACCTCAATGGTCGCCGGGGCGTCACGTGGCAGCAGGATCGCGCCATTGGAGGTAAACGGCCCGAGCGTCGAGCGCCCCGCGGCGCGATAGGCATAGCCCTCCGCGGTGGGATTGAGATCGAGCCGCACATCTTCGAGCCCCATCGCGTCGTTGGGGCGATCGAGCCGAAGCGCGATCGTCGGCCTGTCGATCGGTCCGTCGAGCGTCATCGCGAACGGCCCGTAGGTACGCTGCGTCCCCGATCCTTCGAAAAGGAAGCTGCCGTCGCGGCGGCGATAGCCGTTGCCCGCGATGCGGATATCGGGCGCGGTCAGACGGAGGTTGCGGAAGTACAGCACCAGATCCTGGCCGCGCATCAGCCCGGTCTCGATCTGCGGGAGGCCGCCGGCGAGCCCGGCGAGGAAGCGGTTGTCGAAGCGCCGCACCCACGCGCGCCCGGTGCCGGTGACCAGCGTGCCGCGCCCGCCCGCGCCGGGCACAACCTTCAATTCGCTGGTGACGTCGACGATGCCGAGGCCCGGGATGAGGTATCGGGTGAGGCCGCCGGAGACGATCACCGAATAAGCGCCGGTCTTGAGATCGACGAGCAGCGCGAGCTTGCCCTTGAGCTTGTCGGATGAGAGGCTGAGCCCGTCGCCGCGAAGCTGGTTGGCGTCGACCCGGAGCGCACCCTCGACGCGCAGGTTGGCGAGGATGCCGCCCGCGACATCGCCGACCCCGGTCACGCGCCGCGCGGTGAGGCGCAGCGGCACCGTTACCGGCAGCTTGCCCCACTTGCCGCGCCCTTCCGCGCGCACATCCTCGAACCCCGTATCGTCGAAGGCGACGCGCGGCGCGGTCAGCCGGTAGGCGAAGTTCGCCGATCCGAAGGAGCCGTTGAGCAGCAGCGCGAGCCGCACGGCACGGCCGCTCATATTGGGGAACAGCGCCGGCGGCTGGAGCAGATCGGCGCCGATCGCGACGCCGTCGAAACTGCTGGTGGAGAGATCGACAACGCCCTTGCCTTCGAGCTTGAGCGCCGAGGAGCGCAGCGACCAGCGCGTATCGAGCCTACGGTCGGCAAGCGTCGCAGTGCCGCTCAGCAATATGCGCGGCGTGGTGAGCCTTGCGACCTTGCCGGTGAAGAACGGCGCGGGCGCGGCGTAGCCGGTAAGCCGATAGCGTCCCTCGCGCGCCTCGAGCTGGAAATCGGCGGAGCGGCGCCCGGAGACATCGAGTCGCGCGGTGCCACCCCATCGCGCCCAGGTGCCGTCGCCCTGAACGACGAGATCGAATGGCCGCCGCGTTCCGATCATCGCACCGAGAGCGCCGTCGGCGGGCGAGACGAGACGCGCGTCGAGATCGAAGCGGTTGCGGCCGGGCTCGGCGTCCAGGCTGACCGACAGGCGGTCGCCGCCATCCTGCATCGCCGCCTCGACCTTGAGACGCGCGCGGCCTTTGCGCACGTCCGCCTCGCCGGCGAGGCTGCCGATCCGCTCGCGCCCGCCGAACGCCTTGCCAAGGCGGAGCTGGCGCACCTCCAGCCGACCAATGTAGATGTCGAAATCGGGGAGCAACGGCTTCGGCTCTGCGCTCGGGCGGAGCTGCGGCGCCCGGTGGACCGTCAGCAGGTCCGCCTCGGCACGGTCGATCAGCAGCCGGTTGGTGAGGAAGGCGAGCGGCTGCCAGTCGAGCGTTACCAAGGGCGATTCGAGGAACAGCCCCTGCGGATCGTAGAGCCGCACGTCGCGCAGCTTGGTCTCGCCCCAGATCGACCCCTCGATCCGGCCGATGCGGATGTCGAGGCCGGATTCCGGCGTCAGCGCGGCGATGCGATCGGCGATGAAGCGGTGGCCCGGCGCGGTGTCGAGCAGCGCCATCGCCGCGGCGATCAGGATCAGTACGCCTGCCGCGATCGCCACCACCGTCTTCGCGACGAACGAGGCGCCGACCCGCGCATAGCGGCGGCGCGCGCGCGGCCGCGGCGGAGCTTCGACCGCCTCGTCCATCAAAAGGCCTGGCCGAGCGAAACGTAGACGGCGACGCGCGCATCGCCGCTGCGCTTGGAAAGCGGCGTGCCGACGTCGACGCGGATCGGCCCGAACCGCGTATGATAGCGGACGCCGATGCCCGCGCCGAAACGCAGGTCATCGATCCGCGGCTGTGCGGAGGTGTAGATGTTGCCGGCGTCGATGAAGGGGACGATGCCGAGGCTGTCGTTGAACGCATCGACGCGGATCCGCGCCTCCAGCGCGAATTCGGCAAGGCTGCGCCCGCCGACCGGATCGTCAAACACCGGATCGCGCGGCCCCAGACTCTGATAGCCGAAGCCGCGCACCGATCCGCCGCCGCCGGCATAGAAGCGCCGCGAGGGCGCGATACGGTCGCGGCTCGCGCCGAGGATGGTGCCGAGCCGCGCGCGGCCGGCGATCGTGACGCGCTCCGTCGCCGGATAATAGAAGCTGCCGTCGACCTGCCCCTTCACATAGCCGAACGGCGACCCCTGTAACGACATCTCGGGCGAGATGCGGCCCGAGAGGCGGAAGCCGGTGGTGGGGTCGAGCAAATCGTTGGACCCATCGTAGGACAGCGTCGAAGGCAGCGCGGCGATGAAGAAGGTACGGCGGCGCTGCATCCCGCTGTCGAGATCGACGTCGCGTTCATCGGTCGCGATCAGATCCGCGCCGAGGCTCCAGGTCCAGACCTTCTGCCAGATGATGTTGGTCTGCCGCTCGATCCCCGCGCCGATCAGCACGGAGCGTGCATCATAGGCATTGCGATCGATATGACTGACCGCAGCCTGCGCGGTCAGCACCTGGTCGCGCTTGCGGAAATTGCTGCGGCGGAGATTTGCGGAAAGGAGCTGCTCGCGCGTGCCGAGCACGCCGCGCAGTGTGACCGCGCCCTCGGGCGGGATGAGGTTGCGGTGCTGCCAGCTTCCCTCGACGCGCAGGCCCTCGCCGGTGCCATAGCCCGCGCCGCCGGCGATTGTCCGCATCGGCGCCGGTTCGAGCGCCACCGCAAGATCGACCGCCTTTGTCTCGGGATTATCGACCGGACGCAGCGCCACCGATGAGACGATCCCGGTCTGCACGAGCGCGCGACGGAGATCCTCCAGCCGGTCGGCGCGATAGGGATCGCCGGGCTTGAAGCGCGCGATCCGCGAGATGTGGCGCGCGTCGAAGAGCGGCGTGCCCTCGACGCGGATCCCGCCGAATTGCCGCGCCCCGTTTGGATCGACGGGCAGCACCAAAGCGGCGGTGCGCGTGTCGTGGTCCACCGCGACGTCGAGCGCGCCGACCTCGGCAAAGGCATAGCCGCGCTTGCCGAGTTCGGCACGCAGCGCCGCTTCGCCGGCCTCGACGCTCGCCGCATTGACCGCATCGTCGGCGCGAACGCCGAAGGCCTCGCGCAACGCCGCCGCATCTTGCCCCGCCGCATCGATGCCGGGCAGCTCCACCTCGGCAAAGCGATAGACCGGCCCCGGTTCGACCTCGAGCCGCACCGAAAGGTGGTTGGCGGTGCTGCCGGGCTCGACGCGGGTGCGGACCAGCGCGTCATAATAGCCATAGGCGCGGAGCAGCTCTGCCAGCAGCTCGGCGTCCTCGCGCGCGCGCCGGTCGATCTGCGCGGCGTTGGCGGGATCGTCCTTGTTCTGCTCGAGCGTCGACAGCGCGCGAAACTGCGTCATCAGCCCGCCGACGTCGGCGGACTCGAGGCCGCTCACCGCGACGGCGTAGCTGCGCTCGGTCGCGGCGTCGGCGATGCTGGTGTCGGGAAGATCGGGAATGCCGTCGTCGGGCCGCTCTTCCATGTCGGGCCAATCGACGCCGAGATCTGGAAGCGGATCGAGCGGCGCGGACGGGTCGAGCGGCGCTTCCAGCTCCTGGAACGGGTCCGCCGTTTGCGCGGCCGCGGTGCCGGAAAAGGATAAGAGGGCGACGGCGGCGAAACCGGCCGCCACAAGCCGCCCCGCCTCGACTTGATCCATGTCGGCGAATCTAGCCGTGCCGAGAAGGCATAGCCAGCGCAGAATCGCGCCATCGCCCGGCTGTGCAGCACGGACGACGGAGCGTGGCAGGGCCAGAGCGCGAAGCCGGTTCAGGCGGACTTGGCGGCCTTGGCGCGGTCGATGCTCTCCATGACGATCCGGCACGCCTCATCGCGGTCGCCCCATTTGCCGACCCGCACCCACTTCTCCTTCTCGAGATCCTTATAGTGGGTGAAGAAATGCTCGATCTGCGCGGTCACGATCGGCGGCAGGTCCTCGGCGCGCTGGACGTTATGATAATAAGGGAAAGTGGTGTCGACCGGGACGGTGAGCAGCTTCTCGTCCCCACCCGCCTCGTCCTCCAGCAGCAGCACCGCAATCGGCCGGACGCGGACCACCGAGCCCGGAATGAAGGGTGAGCGCGTCACCACCATCGCGTCGAGCGGATCACCGTCGGGCGACAGCGTGTGCGGCACGAAGCCGTAATTGGTCGGGTAACGCATCGGCGTGTGCAGGATCCGGTCGACCCAGATCGCGCCCGATTTCTTGTCGAACTCGTATTTCACGGGCTCGCCACCGACCGGCACTTCGATGATGACGTTGATGCTGTTCGGCGGATCATCGCCGATCGGGATAAGATCGATGTTCATGATGGCCGCGGCCCTTAGGCGCTTGGCCGGGCCTCGGCAATGGCTAGAAGGCGCGATGCGCAAAGCCTCCATCAGCCTCGTCCAGCGCGTGCGGATCGACGCCCATGCGGCGTGGCTGGCTGCGCGCGATGGCCGGACGCCCTGGTATGCACGCGCGTGGGGACTGTTCGTCGCCGCCTATGCGCTGTCGCCGATCGACCTTATCCCCGATTTCATCCCCGTGATCGGGCTCCTCGACGATGCCGTGCTGGTGCCGCTGGGCATCTGGCTGTTCGTGAAGATGCTGCCGCCTGGCCTGTTTGCCGAGCATCGCGTGGTCGCTGCACAAGCCGCGGAAAGACCCGGATCGGCTTGGGGCGCGGCGATCGTGATCTGTATCTGGCTGCTCGTCGCCTTGACCGTCGCACGGATTCTCGGGTTCGATTTCGATTAGCGTGCATCACGCTTACCACGATCCTCGACCCTTACTTGAAAGACCGTCCGGTTATCGTAGTTTTGATTTAGGTTGAACTGCTGAAATCAATAACGGATTATGCCTCTTCCAGATTGGAGGGGGCATGGACGGGTGGGGGGCGCTGTTCATCGGTATGGAATTCGCGGCGCGCGAGGCTGCCGCGCTGGCCGGCGCCGGTTTCCTCTTGCTCGGCGCGAGCAATCTTCTGATCGACTTGATATGGATATGCGGCGTTTTTCGTCGGCGGATGTTCGGCACCGCGGCGCCCGTCTTTCCTGACACTTGCGCGGCACCGGCCGACACCGGCTGGACCGCCGTTTTCATACCGGCGTGGCAGGAAGACGGCGTTATCGCGGAGATGCTTTGCACCGCACTCGATCGACTCGCCCACCCCCGGTATCGGCTTTACGTTGGTTGCTACTCCAACGATCCCGAGACAATTGCGGCCGTCCGCTCGGTCGTCGATCCACGCATTCGGCTGGTGATCTGCGCGGCGGCCGGCCCGACGACCAAGGCCGATTGCCTGAACTACGTCTGGCAGGCGCTGATGGCGGACGAGCGGATCGCCGGGCAAGCCAAGGCAGTGGTCCTACACGATGCCGAGGACATCGTTCACTCCGGTGAGTTGCACCTGTTCGACGCGCTGATCGGGCGGTTCGATATGGTGCAGCTACCCGTTCTGCCGCTGATCGATGAGCATTCACGGTGGGTCGCGGGCCATTATGCCGACGAATTCGCGGAGTCGCATGGCAAGGAGTTGATCGTGCGCATGGCGCTCGGCGCGGCGCTGCCGTCGGCGGGCGTCGGCTGCGCTTTCTCGCGCACCGCGCTCGGCGAGATCGCAGCCGGGCGCCCCGGCCCGTTCGATCCCGACTGCCTGACCGAAGATTACGAACTCGGCCTCCGCCTCCATGCGATGGGGCGCAGGGGGATATTCGTGCCGCTCCGCCCGCGCCGTGGCGCCCCGGCGATCGTCACACGCGAATATTTCCCGGCGACCGTCGACGCGGCGGTGCGCCAGAAGGCGCGGTGGATGGCGGGGATCGCGCTCGCGGGCTGGGATCGGCTGGGTTGGAGCGGCAGCCTCGCCGAACGCTGGATGCGGCTGCGCGATCGGCAATCGGTGCTCGCCGCGATCCTGCTCGTCTCGGGCTATCTCGCGCTGGCATTGTTCGTGCTGCTCGAAGGCGCGCGGATCGTGGGCCTGCACCGCCCGGCGCCGCTGACGCCAGCGATCTCGTTGCTGCTCGCCGTGAATTTCGCGATGCTGGGCTGGCGGCTCGCGATGCGCTGGCTTTTCGTAACACGCGCCTATGGCTGGCGCGAGGGGCTGCGCGCCATTCCCCGCGTCGTTGTCAGCAACATCATCGCAATGATGGCCGCGCGGCGTGCGCTCACGTCCTATCTCGGCATACGACGTACCGGGCTCGTCCAGTGGGACAAGACGCGCCACGCTTTCCCCCAGGTGCTACCCGCGGAATGACGCAGCGCGCCGCGCCGCTCCGCTTTCTGGTGCTGGTGCTCGGCGGCTGGACGCTTGCGCGCGGGGTTATCCTGATCGGTGACGCGCGGGACAGCGGGATGCGCGGCTTCGACCGCGCCGTCGCACGCCTCGCCGAGACGCTGGTGCCCGAACCGGCTTTGGCCGACCCTGCCGGTCTGCCGGAGCCGACACGCGCCGAACTCGCCGCGGCACTGCCGGTCACCCGAAACGCGCCCGCCCCTCGCTCTGTGTCTCGCGTAGTCGAGGCCCCAACATCATCCGTCGTGTATGCAGAGGCGGATTTGATCGCCCCGGCAGCAGCGCCCCCATCTGTCTCGCGCGAACACGCAGCCCCGCCTTCAATCGAGGCGCCGCTGGGCCTCGCACTGCCTCCAGCCCGCCCCGATCGCTGGTCCGGTTCGGCCTGGGCGCTGATCCGCGACGATGGCGCGCCGCCGCTCGCAACCGGCGGCTTGCTCGGCGGAAGCCAGATCGGCGCACGCCTTTCCTACCGGCTGAACGACCGCGCCGATCGCCCGATCACCCTCACTGCACGCGTCAGCACTGCGCTCTCGCGGCCTGCCGGTGCGGAAGCGGCGCTCGGCATCGAATGGCAGCCGAGCGCGGCGCCGGTACGCCTGCTGGCGGAGCGTCGGCAGTCGCTTGGCGACGGCGGGCGCTCGGCTTTCGCGCTGCTCGCTTATGGCGGAGTCTACGACCGGGCGTTCGGCCCGGCGCGACTGGAAGCCTATGCACAGGCTGGGGTCGTCGGCGCCCGATCGCGCGACCTCTTCGTTGACGGCGCGGTCCGGGCTGGCGTGCCGGTGGATGGCACGGATCGCTTGCGGATCGGGGGCGGGCTATGGGGCGCAGCACAGCCGGGGGCCGAGCGGCTCGATGTCGGCCCGCAGCTTTCCTACCGGGTGCCGGTCAAGGATACCAATCTCCGTCTGCTCGCCGACTGGCGGTTCCGCATCGCGGGCGATGCCGCGCCCGCATCCGGCCCCGCGCTCACGCTCGCCGCCGATTTCTGACTAGCTCTCAGCCGCCGAGGAAGGGATAGGGCGAGATTGTCTTCTGCATCGCGTTGACGGTGAGCGTCCGCCCGGCGGGTGCCGAGGCGCGTTGCGGGCACCGCGCGCGGGGGCAAATGACGCACGCCGGGCCAATCGGCGTGACATAGGGTTCTGACAGGTCGAGCCCGTCTGAATAGACCAGCCGGGGCGCATGTTTGAGATCGCAGCCGAGCCCGATCGCCAGATGGTCCGCCTCGCGCGGGTCGAGCCGCACCGCGCGCTCGACGGCGCGGGCGATGGTGAAATAGCGCTCCCCGTCGGGCGTCTCGACGATCTGCGTCACCGTGCGGTCGGGGGTGCGGAAGGCAGTGTGCAGGTTCCAGCGCGGGCAGGTGCCGCCGAAGCGCGAGAAGGGGAAGCTCTCGCCCGCGAACCGCTTGGAGATGTTGCCCGCGGAATCGACGCGCAGCATGAAGAACGGGATGCCCCGCGCGCCGCTCCGCCCCAGCGTCGTCAGCCGGTGTGCGACCTGTTCGACGCTGGCGCCGAACTCCGCGCACAGCCGGTCGATGTCGTGCCGGTGCCGCTCTGCCGCAGCCAGGAAGGTCGCATAAGGCATCAGGATCGCGCCCGCGGCATAATTGGCGAGGCTCATGTGGAGCAGCCGGCGGGTGGGATCGTCGGGGGGCGCGGCGCTCTCGATCATCCGGTCGAGCAGCGGCCGGAACTCGACGAGTGCGAGCTGATAGGCGGCGGCGAAGGTGCGGCTCTCCGGGCGGAGCAGCGCCGAAAGCATCAGCCGCTTGCGGTGGAAA
This sequence comes from Allosphingosinicella indica, assembly GCF_900177405.1. Taxonomy (NCBI): domain Bacteria; kingdom Pseudomonadati; phylum Pseudomonadota; class Alphaproteobacteria; order Sphingomonadales; family Sphingomicrobiaceae; genus Allosphingosinicella; species Allosphingosinicella indica. The sequence goes on from NZ_LT840185.1 coordinate 826,900, forward strand.
TCATAATGCTGGCTGGCGGCGTCGAGCAATTCGGGCGGCACGACGCGCGTGTCGATGCCGAACGCTTCCTTGAGCCTGCGGGTCAGCGCCGCGAACAGACCATGCGGCTCTCCGAGCGCGCCGGCCAGCGTCTCGGCCGCCTCCTCGACATAAGCGAAATGGTTGCGGCTCGCCTGGATATGGTCGCGCACCCAGCTTTCGGGCGTCACCATCGCCGCTGCATCGGGATCGCCCGTCGGTTGCCGCCGCCGGTCTGCGAGCGCGGTGTAGAGTCGCGCGACCGCATCGGCGACCGAGGGCGCATTGTCGGCCACCTCCAGCAGTTCGTAGCGCGGGATGCCGAGATCGGCGAACATCGGATCGGCGAAGATTTCGGCGAGCTGGTCGACCCCGGTGCCCTCGCTGTCCGCGGTCAGGCTCTTGAGATCGACGTCGTACTTTTCGGCGAGCCGTAGCAGAACCTGCGCCGTCACCGGCCGCTGGTTGCGCTCGAGATGGTTGAGATAGCTGGGGCTGATCCCCAGCTCGGTCGCCATCGCGCTCTGGTTCATCCCCAGTTCGCGGCGCAGGCGGCGCACCCGCCCGCCCAGGTAAAGCTTGCGCTCAGCCATGTGTCACATTGTCAATTTTTTACAACCGTCGCAAGACACGCTGTTACCTCACGACGCTTTTCACGGCTGCTTTACGCTTCGATTTGTCGTTCTCTCTTGCGACAACTTGATCTCGCGGGGGTATGCCATGACCGATTTCAGCCACCTCGTCCCGGCGCCGGAAGGCCGCTTCGACGGAATCCACCGCGCCTACGGGGCCGACGAGGTCGCGCGGCTCCGCGGATCGCTACCGATCGAGTATACGCTGGCACGCCGCGGTGCGCTGAAGCTGTGGGAACTGCTTCACACCGAGGATTATGTCCACGCCCTCGGCGCGCTCAGCGGCAACCAGGCGATGCAGATGGTGCGCGCGGGCCTGAAAGCCATCTACCTCTCCGGCTGGCAGGTCGCCGCCGACGCCAACACCGCTGGCGCGATGTACCCCGATCAGTCGCTCTATCCCGCCAATGCCGGGCCGGAGCTTGCCCGCAAGATCAACCGCACGCTGCAGCGCGCCGACCAGATCGAGCATTCCGAAGGCGGCGCGGAGCGCGACTGGTTCGTGCCGATTGTCGCCGATGCCGAGGCCGGCTTCGGCGGGCCGCTCAACTGCTTCGAGATCATGAAGGCGTATATCGAGGCGGGCGCGGCAGGCGTCCATTTCGAGGACCAGCTCGCCTCCGAAAAGAAGTGCGGCCACTTGGGCGGCAAGGTGCTGATCCCGACCCAGGCGCACATCCGCAACCTTAATGCCGCGCGGCTCGCCGCCGACGTCTGCGGCGTACCGACGGTGCTGGTCGCGCGCACCGATGCGGAAAGCGCCAAGCTCATCACCTCCGACGTCGACGAGCGCGACCATGAATTCCTGACCGGCGAGCGCACGCCCGAGGGCTTCTTCCGCCTGAAGGATGGCACCGGCGTCGATCATTGCATCAAGCGCGGCATCGCCTTTGCCGAACACGCCGATCTCTTGTGGTGGGAGACGAGCCACCCGAACCTGGAGGACGCCAGGCGCTTCGCCGAGGCGGTGCAGAAGGCGCATCCGGGCAAGATGATGGCCTATAATTGCTCGCCCAGCTTCAACTGGGAGGCCAAGCTCGACAAGGCGACGATCGCCAGGTTCCAGCGCGAGCTGGGCGCTATGGGCTACAAGTTCCAGTTCGTGACGCTGGCCGGCTTCCACCAGCTCAACCACGGCATGTTCGAGCTGGCGCGCGGCTACCGCGACCGTGGCATGGTGGCCTATTCCGAGCTTCAACAGGCCGAGTTCGCGAGCGAGGCGGACGGCTACACCGCGACCCGCCACCAGCGCGAGGTCGGCACCGGCTATTTCGACCGCGTCGCGCAGGCGGTGTCGGGCGGCGAAGCCTCCACCACCGCGCTCGCGGAATCGACCGAGGCGGATCAGTTCACCAAGCAGGCAGCCTGAAGGAGGCGATGATGACCAAGCGTTATTGGGTGATCGGCGGCGAATATCAGGGCGCGGATTTCGCTGCGCTGGTGCCGGGAACCGAGCGGATGTCCGGCCCATACCAGGATCGCCGCAAGGCGGAGACCGAATGGACCCGGCTCTCCTGCACCCCCGCCGCCACCGCCGCGACGCGCTATGCGATCACCACGGAGACGTTGCGCTAATTCTCTGCGCCGACCCGCCATGCCGTCACCCTGAACTTGTTTCAGGGTCCATGGCGGCGACGGTCGCGACCGTCATCGAAATGGATGCTGAAACAAGTTCAGCATGACGGCCAGGACTAGCGCGCCATCGCCTCGAGGCGCGCGATATCGACCGAGGCGACCGCCTGCTTCAGCGTGTCGATCCCGTCGGCGTGGCCTTCGGCTTCGACCATGAAGCGGTTGGCGACGAGCACGCCAAACTTGCCGTCGCCCCGCTGGCGGTCCCACTCTTCAGTGGTCATGCGCCCGTCGACCGATCCCATCTTCTCATAGCCTGTCCCGGTCTCACGGCTCGACTCGACGTTGAACGCCCCCGCCATCGCCGCGAGGCCGCCCGCGGCAGCGATGTCGGTCACCGAGAGGCGGAACGAGCGCTCGCCATTCTCGTAGCGCGCTTCCGCCTGCGACCCGCCCACCCCGGCTGCGCCGGCGCTGCTGCTGGAGACTTCAGTGCGCTGCCATCCGCCGAGCGCCGCGGGGAGCATCGCCTGGAGCGCGCCGCTGTCGGTCGCGCCGGCGGCAACCGCGCCGCTTGCCGCCGCGGCCTGCGCGCGGTTGGCGGCCGCCTCCATCTGGCGGCTGGCTTCCTCCATCTTGCCGAGATCGATCTCGCCGCCGCCCGGTATCTTTATCGTGCCCGACACATCGCCGCCTGCCATCGGATAGGCGGGGACGAAAGCGGTGCCGACCCGCGCGACGATCGCGCCGGCGACCACGAATATCACGACCGCGGCGACGATGGCGGCGACGACATAGCCCATCGCCTTGTCGGGCGGCAGCTTCATCAGGATCGGCGCGCCTACGTAAAGCAAGTAGAGGCTGTAGAGCCCGAGGATCGCCAGAAAGGAGAGCGCCGGCAGAATTTGGAAAATTCCCGCCAGCCACGCAGCCGTGCAGGAAAAGGCAGCGAGCTTGAGCGCCGATATGAAGTTCTTGGTGCCGCCGAACGTGGGCGCCAGTGCATCGTAGATGAGCGCCATCACATAGACGCCTAGCAATGCCATCAGATAGCTCGTCACCGCCATCGAGAGCGCCGATCCAACGCTCGGCCGATAGGTGATACCGAAGGCACCGTAACCGAAGACCAGGCTGCCGATCAGCCCCGCGACCGGGCCGATCGCGGCGAGTGGGATCACCCACTTCTTGTAGATGTCGCCCGTCGTCATCGGCTCGGCGTCGATGACGGGCCATTCTTCCTTCGGGCTCAGCAGGATGCGCTTGATGCGGTGGCCGTGGCTGCCCGGCTTGTTAACGTCCAAATCCATGTTCGATTCCCCCACCCCTGGTTGGAACGGCGCCAGAATGACGGCAAATGCGCGCCGCGGCTAGACCCGGAATTGCGGTTGCGGGAGGAGGCCGCGCTTCCCACATGGCGGACGACAAGAGCGGGAGCAGCTATGGAAGCCTGGCATGGCACGACGATTCTCGGCGTGCGCAAGGATGGAAAGACGGTGATCGCGGGCGACGGGCAGGTTTCGCTGCAGTCCACGATCATCAAGCCCAATGCGCGCAAGGTCCGCCGCATCGGCAGCGGCGGCGCGGTGATCGGTGGCTTTGCCGGCGCGACCGCGGATGCCTTCACCCTGTTCGAGCGGCTGGAGCGCAAGCTGGAGCAGCATCACGGCCAGTTGATGCGCGCCGCTGTCGAGCTCGCCAAGGACTGGCGGACCGACAAATATCTCCGCAACCTGGAAGCGATGATGATCGTCGCCGACAAGGAGACGATGCTGATCCTGACCGGCAACGGCGATGTGCTCGAGCCTGATGGCGGCGTCGCTGCGATCGGATCGGGCGGCAATTTCGCGCTCGCGGCCGCCCGCGCGCTCGAGGAATATGAGGCCGATCCCGAAGTGCTGGCGCGAAAGGCGATGAAGATCGCCGCGGACGTCTGCGTCTACACCAATGACCGGCTGACCGTCGAAATCATCGACTGACGCGGTCGGAGCCTCGCTACCTTATGACACGCGCCGGACTGGATTCCGGCCTTCGCCGGAATGACGAAAAGCTTATGAAAGACTCTCTTACTCCCACCGCCGTCGTAGCCGCGCTCGACGAGCATATCGTCGGCCAGACCGAGGCCAAGCGCGCCGTCGCGGTGGCGCTGCGCAATCGCTGGCGCCGCCAGCGGCTCGACGCCGAGCTGCGCGAGGAAGTGACGCCGAAGAACATCCTGATGATTGGCCCCACCGGCTGCGGCAAGACCGAGATCAGCCGCCGGCTGGCGAAGCTCGCCGACGCACCGTTCGTAAAGGTCGAGGCGACCAAGTTCACCGAGGTCGGCTATGTCGGCCGCGACGTCGAGCAGATCGCGCGGGATCTCGTCGAGGAAGCGGTGCGACTGGAGAAAGACCGCCGCCGCGACGCGGTGCGCGAGGCGGCGAGCCAGGCGGCGATGGAGCGCTTGCTCGATGCGCTGACCGGCAAGGATGCGAGCCAGGCGACGCGCGAAAGCTTCCGGCAGCGCATCACCGACAATCACATGAACGACGCCGAGGTCGAGATCGAAGTCTCCGACCAGCCGGCCGCGCCGTTCGAGATCCCCGGCATGGGCGGCCAGGTCGGCATGATCAATCTCTCCGACATGATGGGCAAGGCGTTCGGCCAAGCGCCGAAGAAGAAGCGCAAAATGCGCGTCGCCGAGGCGTGGGACAAACTGGTCGAGGAGGAGCAGGACAAGCGCCTCGACAATGACGATGTCGCGCGCACCGCATTGAAGGACGCGGAAGCGAACGGCATCGTCTTTTTGGACGAGATCGACAAGATCGCGGTCAGCGACGTCCGCGGCGGCAGCGTCAGCCGCGAAGGCGTCCAGCGCGACCTGCTGCCGCTGATCGAAGGCACGACGGTCGCCACCAAATATGGGCCGATGAAGACCGACCACATCCTGTTCATCGCATCGGGCGCGTTTCATGTCGCCAAGCCGAGCGACCTGCTGCCCGAGTTGCAGGGCCGCCTCCCGATCCGCGTCGAACTGAAGGCGCTGACCGAGGAAGATTTCGTCCGCATCCTGTCCTCCACGCGCGCCAGCCTGACCGATCAATATCGCGCGCTGCTCGCCACCGAAGGCGTCGAGGTGCGTTTTGCCGAAGACGGCATCCGCGCGCTGGCCCGGCTCGCGGCCGAAGTGAATGGCGAGATCGAGAATATCGGCGCGCGGCGCCTGCAGACGGTGATGGAAAAGCTGCTCGAGGATGTCAGCTACGATGCCGATCTTCGTGCCGGCGAAAGCATCGTCGTGGATGCGGCCTATGTCGACAAGCAGCTCGCCGAAGTGGCGCGCAATAGCGATCTCAGTAAATATGTTCTTTGAAAAGGTTCCGCACTAGATCGCCAAAATTGCACGAATTATCGAAATTGTTTTTCGTGTGTCGATTCAGCGACAGCGCCGCACGACTCGCCGAGTCCGCGGCACCGAAGTCGGGGCGCGTCGTTATATTGGGGAAATCCCATTCAGGAGATACCTAATGACTCGCAACCTTCTTATTCGCGCTGCTTTGACTTCGGCTGCCGCTCTGGCGCTGCCGTTTGCAGCGACCGCCCAGACCACCGATCCGGCCGCTGAAGCCAAGACCGGTGTCCAAGCGACCACGGACGCTCCGGTTTCGGACAGCATGGCGCCGGTGCAGGATAGCGTGAACAGCGCTACCGACACGGCCGTCACGCCGGACAGCAGTGCGACGACCGCGACGCCCGATGCCTCCGCTCCGAACGCAACGGCCCCGAGCGCGACCGAGACCAGCCCGACGGCTGATCCGATGGCCAGCGCGCAGACCCAGAGTGACGCCTCGACCGCCAGTGGTGCGGTGATGGCTGCGACTACCGCCGACGTCACGGCCGGTGCTCAAGTCGTCGACCAGAATGGCGATGCGGTCGGCACCGTCGAGTCCGTCGATGCCAGTGGCGCCGTGGTTTCCACCGGCCAGAGCCGCGTCCAGATTCCGGTGAATTCGTTCGGCAAGAGCGACAAGGGTCTGGTGCTCGCGATGACCAAGGCGCAGCTCGACGCCGCGGCTTCGCAGGCTTCGCCTTCCTAATCGATTGCCCGCGAGGCGGGGCCGCGCCGGTTTTTCCCCTTGCCGGTGCGGCCCTTCCGCTAAGTTCAACGATTAAATACCGGCTCGTCCGGTTGCGCTCCCGGTGATGGAGGCTAACCTACCTCCCTCACCGGGAGTTCTCTATGCGTCTGACTTCGCTTGCCGCCGTGTTGATGGCCATCGCCTCCGTACCTGTGGCTGCGCAGCTCTCGTCGGCCGAGACGGCGATGACGAAAACCATTGATGCCGAGCAGGACCGGACGATCCGGTTTCTCGAAACCATGGTAAACCAGAACAGCGGAACGCTGAACCTTCAGGGAGTGGAGGCCGTAGGCAAGATGGTTCGCGCCGAGCTCGAACCGCTCGGCTTCGACGTCAAATGGATCCCGCTTCCCGAAACGGGGCGTGCCGGGCACATCTTCGCCACCCACAAGGGCAGCGGCCGCGGCAAGAAGATGGTGCTGATCGCGCACCTCGACACTGTGTTCGAGCCGGATTCGCCGTTCCAGACCTTCAAGCGCGAGGGCGATCGCGCGATCGGGCCGGGTGTCGGCGACGACAAGGGCGGCATCGCGATCATCGTCGCCGCGCTGCGCGCGATGCATCAGGCCGGCACGCTGAAGGATGCCGACATCGTCGTCGCGCTGACCGGCGACGAGGAGCGGCCGGGATCACCGATCGACAAGGCGCGCGCCGACCTGATCGCCGCGGGCAAATGGGCCGATGTGGCACTCGAGTTCGAAGGTCTCGCCACCGACGGCGGCAAGGATTTCGCCACCATCGCGCGACGCAGCTCGACGTCGTGGACGCTCAAGACCACCGGCCGCACCGGCCACTCGAGCGGCGTCTTCGGCGAAGGGCTGGGCTTCGGCGCGATCTACGAAATGGCGCGCATCCTCGATGCCTTCCGCGAGGAACTGCGCGAGCCGAACCTCACCTATAATGTTGGCGTCATCGGCGGCGGCACCCCCGCCGCGATCGACGAGCAGGGCCTCAAGATCGCGGCAAGCGGCAAGACCAACATCGTCGCCGAGACAGCTATCGCGCGCGGCGATCTCAGGAGCCTCACCGACGAGCAGGACGCCCGCGCCCGCGCGAAAATGCAGGCGATCGTCGCCAAGCATCTGCCCGGTACCGGCGCCGAGCTGACCTTTGCCGAGGACGGCTATCCGCCGATGGCGCCCACCGACGGCAATCGCGCGCTGCTCGCTACCCTAAACCGAGTCAATCGCGACATGGGCCTGCCCGAGATGGCGGAATGGGATCCGGCAAAGCGCGGCGCCGCCGACATCAGCTTCGTCGCCAAGGACACCGACGGGCTGGCCGGCATGGGCCCGGCGGGCGAGAAATCGCACGCGCCGGGCGAGTCCGTCGATCTGCCGAGCATTGCGCGGCAGGCCAAGCGCGCCGCCATATTGATGTCGCGGCTGGCGCAGGAGCCAGCCCGCTGAGGCGCCACTGCAACGGTCTGCCGAGACTTTGCGGACACTCTTGTAGATAGGCGGAAATCGGCGCAATCCTCCCGAATAAATGAGCTCCGGCGGATGTCCGCCGGGCCGATCAGGGAGGGGTGATATGCCGTCATTTTCCGCAAGGCTTCTGGCTGCCGTAGCGTCATCCGCGTTCCTCGCCGGAACGCCCGCCGCCGCGCAATCGGTGGATCGCATCGTCGCGTTCGGCGATTCCTATGCCGACGACGGCAATCTGTTCGAACTGCTCGGCATCCCGCGGCCCCAAGTCTACCCCACCGGTCGGTTCAGCGGCGGCACCAATTTCGTCGACACGATGGGCCAGCTCCTGACCGTGCCGATCGACAATTTCGCGATCGGCGGCGCGTTCACCGGGCCGGGCAACACCGGCTTCACCAACATCAACGGCCCCGGCATTCCCGGATTTCCCACTGAAGTCGGCGCCTATCTCGCCGGCGGCGGGCCTGCCGCCTTCCCGCGCGTATCGGGCACGTTCGACGCGTCCGATCTCGTCGTCGTCTCGATCGGCGGTAACGACGCGCGCTACTACCAGTTCAACGGCGGCACTGTCGCGGGCGCACCCGCCGCGGCGGCGATCAGTGTCGGCGAGGCGACCGCGGGACTCCGCTCGCTGGTCGGCGCGGGCGCGCAGAACATTACCTTCCTGGCGGGCGACGTCGGGCGGCTTCCCGAGGTGCGCGGCACGCCGATCGCCGCGGTCGGCACCGCCTTCGCCACCAGCTTCAACAACGGCATCAAGACGCAGCTCGGCAATCTCGCCGCCGGAGGCGTGATCGTGAACTATCTCGATCTCAACCTGATCGGGGATCGGGTCGAGGCGAACCTTGGCGCCTACGGCCTCACCAGCGCGGGCGCCTGCCCCGTCGAATGCGTCACCAATCCCAATCTGCAGAGCCAGTATCTGTTCTATGTCGATCAGGTGCATCTGACCTCGGCCGGCTTCGCGATCGTCGGCCGCTATGCGGTCCGCCAGCTTCAGGCGCCACTCCAGTTCCAGGCGCAGAGCGATCTCGGCATTCAGACCGCGCAGGCCTTCGGATCGACGCTGATCGGCCGGCTCGACCTCTCGCCCGCGCGGCGCGGCGGCGAGGCGCAGGACGGGCTCTCCGCCTATCTGCTCGGCAGCTTCGCAGGCCGCGACACGCGCACCACCGCGGCGAGCTACGCCTATGACATCGACGTTCCCGCCGTCACCGGCGGCTTCGAATATGGCATGGGCAATGGCGCGACCGTCGGTGCGGCGCTCAACTACTCGCGCCCCAAGGCCGATTTCGACACGATCAACGCGCGTGCGCGGGCCGATGCCTGGCAGGTCGGCGTCTATGCCGGCTGGGCCGGGCCCGCCGCTTTCGTCCAGGGCTATGCCGGGCTCGGCTGGCTCGATCTCAAGACGCGGCGCGAGGCGGTGATCGACGATATCGCGGGCAAGACGGACGGCGATACCGTCACCGCGGGCGCCAAGGCGGGCTATCTGATGGGCCTCGGCGGACTGCGCGCCGGCCCGGTGATCGGCCTCCAATATGCCCGCGCCAAGCTCGACGCCTACACCGAAGCGGGCGATCCGGTGCTGACCAACAATATCGGCGCGCAGCGACTGGAGACCCTGGTCGGCAGCCTCGGCGCCGAAGTCCGCGGCGAGTGGGACGCCGGCGGGCTCGCCGTGCAGCCCTATCTCTCGCTCACCGCCGAGCGCGATTTCGAAGGCGACAGCCGCACCATCCGCTACGCCGCCACCGCGACGCCGGGGATCGTAAACAGCTTCGTCCTGCCCGATCGGCCCAAGGACACCTACGGCCGGGTGATGGGCGGCGCCGACTTCTCGCTGGGCGGCGGCTTCGCGCTGCAGGTCAACGGCGGCACCAGCTTCAGCCGCCGCGGCGGCGACGACTTCTCGGGCTTCGTGGGGCTGAAGGCGGCGTTCTAAACTTCAATGTCATCCCCGCGAACGCGGGGACCCAGACGGCGTTTGCATTGCGCGGCAGCTCGCTGGGTTCCCGCTTTCGCGGGAATGACAAACGCGGGGACCGGCGGAGGCGAGAGCCTACCGCTCCACCCCCTTCACCTTCCCCCATTGGCGGGCGGCGGTGTAGCCCAAATAACCGGTCGCGAAGACCGCATAGAGCTCGTCGGGGATCGCGGCGAGATAGGCGGTCATGCCTTGCGAGATGCGCGCGCCGATTTCGGGTGACAGCGCGGAGAGCAACCCGATCGGCAGCGCCGCGCCGAACATCACGTACATGACGTAAAGAAACATCGGCCGCGCCCGCGCCGTCCACGGGTCGCTAGCCGGTTCATTCGACCGGCGGCGGCGCGGGGCGGCGCTCATCCGACGCGCGCCGCGAGCCAGCCGTAGACGAACGCCTCGTTCGCCGGCCGCTGTTCGGCGAGGCGGATATAGCGCTCCCCCTGCAGAGCGTTAAGCGCGGTCAGGAGAACGCCCTCCCCGGACGCGCCGCGCAACTTCAGAAACGCCGACAGCGCCGCGCGCGTCTTGGCGCCGGCCTGTCCATCGACCGCGAGGTCCGGATAATCGCGCGCATTGCGATTGAGCGGGTTAAGCGCGCGCTGCAGGAAGCCGCCCGCCACCCCGGCGCCCATGTTGACTGCGGTGTCGAACAGTTCGGCGGCAATCCTTGGTGCGATCGGCGCGATTCGGTCGTAGCCGGGACGCAGCCAGTAGAGCCGCCGGTAGATGGCCTCGGCCTCCACGCGCGGCAATTCCCGCATCGGCCCGGCATAGCCATGCGCGCGAGCAACGGCTTCAGTAATGCCCCATCGCGTCGGCCCGCCGCGGTCTGCCGGATGGTTCACATATCCGCCTTCTCGCGCGATCAACTCGTCGATCTGCTGTTCGATCATTCCCTACGTCTCCGGCTCTTGCTATCCAACGTCGATAACCTGTTTGGTTTGTTGTAGGACAGCTATCCGCGCCCAGAGGCTTCGGTTATTCTCGCGAAAAAAGGGAGCAGGGGATGTTGAAGACTGTGGCGACCGCCGCGGCGCTGCTTGCGGCCGGCGCGTTGCCGGCCGCGGCCGGCATGGGGCAGGATCTCAAGACCGATCCACTGGCACAGACAGGTGCGTGCGTGGTGCCCGGCGCTCAGGTTGCGCTAGCTCTAGCCGCGAAGCCACTGCTCGTTTCCGGTCTCGGCTTCTCGGGCATCACACCCGACACTGCCGACCCCGAGGCGCGGCGCTGGTTCGATCAGGGCGTGGCGCTGATCTGGGCGTTCGACGAAGCAGAGGCCGTGCGCGCCTTCCAGGAAGCGCAGCGCATCGCACCGGATTGCGCAATGTGCTTCTGGGGCGAAGCCTGGGCGCGCGGGCCGACGATCAACCTCACCGACCGACCGGAGGAACTCGCCGCAGCGAAGAAGGCGGCCGATCGCGCCGCTTCGCTCTCCGCCAAGCTGCCGCCGCGCGACAAGGCGCTGGTCGATGCGATCCGGCTACGCGCATCGGGCGAAGGGACGTTCCGCAAGGCCGATTACGCCCGCACCATGGTCGCGCTGGCGTCGCGCTATCCGGACGACGACACTGTCGCGACGATGGCGGCCGACGCGTGGATGACCGACGCGGACTGGGACAAGATCGAGCTCGGATCGCCGGCGCAGACGCTGCTCGAGGGCGTGCTCGCGCGCAATCCCGATCACAGCGGCGCCATCCATTTCTACATTCACCTCACCGACGCGATCGACCGCCAGAAGCTGGCCGAGCCTTATGCCGACCGGCTGGGCGGCATCGCGCCCGCGGCAAGCCATCTCGTGCACATGCCCTCGCACACCTTCTTCGGCGTCGGCCGCTATGGCGACGCGATGAAGGTCAATCTCGCCGCGCTGGCGGCGGGGCGGCGCTACGATGCCACCGTCAAGCCGCCGCCCACCGATTACCGCACCGGCCTGATGGGTCATAATGCCCACTTCGTGATGCAGAGCGGCCTCATGCATGGCGACACGGCGAGCGCGCTCGCGGGCGCGCGCGAATTCGCCACCTCCTTCCCCGATGGCGGGCCGCCTTATGCGGCGCTGCTCCATGCCGCGACCTACGTCGTCCATGGCATTGGCGGCGACGCGATGCCCGATCCGGGCCGCAGCCCGCTGATGAAAGCCGCAGCCGCCTATGGCCTTGGCGAGCGCGCCGCACGTGCGGGCGACGTCGGCGGGGTGCGGCGGCAGGCGGCGGCCGTGCGCGCGGCGCTCAAGATGCGCGACTTCCCGCTGGTCGGCGCCGGCGGGAAGGCGGGCCGCGCCTATGTCGAGATCGCCGCTCTGGTGCTCGATGGGCGTGCACACATGCTGGCGGGCAAGCCGCGTATGGCCGCGAATGCCTTTCGCCGCGCGACGCAGATCCAGCAGGGTGCCGATTTCGGCTTCGATCCGCCGACCTGGTGGTTTCCGGTCCGCCGCAGCCTCGGCGCCGCGACGCTCGCCGCCGGCGATGCGCGCAGTGCCCGGCTCCAGCTTCTCGCCAGCCTCAAACGCTGGCCGGAGGACCCGCTGGCGCTATGGGCGCTTTCGCAAGCCGAGGCGAAACGTGGCGACACCGCCGCGGCAGCCGCCGCGCTCGCCGCAGCCAAGAAAGGCTGGGCCGGCGACGTCGAGCAGGTGCCGCTGAGCGTAATCTAGCTTCGTCTAGCCCTCTCCCGCTTGCGGGAGAGGGTTGGGTGAGGGTTAGTTTTGAACGTCAGCCCAACCGCCCGCGATTATTCTCGCCCTTCGCACCCTCACCCCGACCCTCTCCCGCAAGCGGGAGAGGGAGGAGTCTCTTACTTCGGCGTGCCCGCGATGCTTGCCGCCTTGCGGAGCTCCGCGCCGTTCATCAGCCGGTCGCCAAGCATCACCGTCTCGACATGGCGGAGCGCGCCGACATCCTTGCTCACGTCGCCGTCGATCAGCACCAGATCGGAAATCTTGCCCACCGCGATCGAGCCGCGTTCCTTCTCGAAGCCGAACACCTGTGCGGGAATGATCGTCGCGGTCGCCAGCGCCTCGCCCGGAGTCAGCCCGCCGTCGACATAAAGCTCCAGATCGCGGATCAGCTCGATCCCGTAGCCGTCGGTGCCCGCGACGATCGGAACGCCCGCCTTGTAGAGCTGAACGGTGAATGCCTGCATCTTGGCGAAACTCTTGCGCATCTGATCGCGGCTCACCTCTTCGGTCACCGCGAAGGCACCGCCCTTTACGCCGCGCTCCACCACCGGCGGCAGGATGCCGGCATAAGGCGTGTAGGAAGCCGACATCGCGCCCTGATCGGGCATGTAGCCCCCCTCGAAGATCGCGAGCGTCGGATCGACGACGGTGCCGTTCTTCTTGAGCTCGGCGATATAGGCGGCGACCTCGGGCGAGTTGAGATCGATCTCGCCGGCATAGCGGCCCGGCCCGTAGAAACGTTTCAGATTGTTGGTGTTGGCGACCACGTCCTCCGGCATGAACTGCATCATCGCCATGTTGATGTGGGTGAGCTCGCTATAGCCCGCACGCACCGCCTCCAGCGGCATCATGTGGTGCGGCAGGTGGCCTTGGATACGCAGGCCCAGCCGCTTCGCCTCGGCGGTCATCGCGGGGACCAGCGCCTTGTCGAGCGAGCCGTAGAGCTTGATGCCGGTGAAGCCCATGTCCTTCGCCTTGCGCACCGCGGCGAGGGCGCTGGCGGGATCGCTGGCGACCACCGCCATCTGCGCCGAATATTGGCCGGGGCCGTCGATCAGCATGACCGGGGTGATGCGCGGGCCGAGCAACTGGCCGGCGTCGATCCGCTTCTTGCGAGCGATCGACTCCTCGGGCTTGTTGCCGGGATCGCGGACCGACGTGATGCCGGTGCCGAGCAGCATCGGCCCGGTGAGATCGTCGCCGTAATGCATGTGCGAGTCCCACAGGCCCGGGACGAGCGTCTTGCCCGCGCCGTCGATCCGCTTCGCACCTGCGGGCACCTGCACCGCCGCGGCGCTGCCGACGAAGGTGATCTTGCCCCCTTCTGCGACCACGGTCACTCCGTCGCGGAACGCGCGGGTGTCGGCATCGTAGAGGCGCACATTCTCGAACACCACCGGGCCAGACACACGCGGCGCGAGCTTCTCCATCAGAGCCGGGGCGCGCGCCGCAAGCGCCGCATCCTGCGCCTCGCTGAGCTGGGCGGCGACCGGCTCCCATCCGGCAGGCAGGAAGTTGAGGAAGCTCGCAATGCCGAACGGCTTGTCGCCCTCGAACCAGATCGGGAAGGGCGAGAAGCTGACGCCGTCGAGCGTATAGGCGATCAGCGTCTTGCTCTGGCCGTTGTGGCTGACCGTCTTCTCGACGAGCGGCGTCAGCGTCGCCTGGCCCGAGGGCGCGAGAGTCAGCGTCCTGTTCGGCGCCTTCAGCAGCGCCTCGGCGAGCAGCAGGCTCGGCCCGGCAAGACCGCCGTAGGGCGCGTAGAAGGTGCCTGCCTTGTGCGCAGCCTCGCCGCTGTCGACCGGGCTCTTGAACCGCATCATGCCGTTCTCGATCGCGAAATCCTCGGTCGCATCGCCGCTCGGCGTGGTACCGCGGATGGCGAGGCTGCGGATCGTGCCGTCGGGCGCGAGCATCGCTTTTTCCTCCACGTCGGTCTCGAAGCCGCGCAGGATCATCGATTCCCGAAGCCAGCGCGTGCCGTCCTTGTCTGTCCAGGCGGTGACGGTGCCGTGCTTGCCGCCCGGCGAACTGATCGTCCAGACGGTGGCGCCGGTAGCGGGCGGGGTCGCGAGCTTTGGCTTCGCGGCGGTGGTTACCGCGGCCGGTGCCGCGGGCGTCTCGTGCGCCAGCGCGGGCTGCGCGAAGGCAGCGATGATCCAGAGCGCGGCGGTGGCGCGAAGCGTGCGGTGCATGTGCGATTCCCCTGAAAATCCCAGGGCCGCATGGGTGCACGGCGGCCGCCGTTTTGCAAGCGCAACACGGCGGGTTCTTCCGCATCCTTCGATGAAAGGCTGGTCGGGGCGACAGGATTCGAACCTGCGACCCCCACACCCCCAGTGTGATGCGCTACCAGGCTGCGCTACGCCCCGACCAAGGGCGCGCGTTTAGGCCGGAGCGTGCCTGAAGGCAAGCCGCTTGACCCGCCGCGCAAGCGCTGCCAGTTTTGAATCGAAACCTTTGGAGGAACGGGATGGCGGACGCGCCGCACTTCGGGCTGGTCGACAAGGAAACGGTCGCGAGCCTGACCGGGCTGGAGCTGCTGCAAGGGATGGCCGCGGGCCGCTTTCCAGGAGCGCCGATCGCCGAGCGGCTGCATTTCCGCCTCGCGCATGTCGAGCATGGCCTCGCGCGGTTCGAGGGCGTTCCCGGGCCCGATATCCTCAATCCGCTCGGCACGGTCCACGGCGGCTGGGCGCTGACGCTGATCGACAGCGCGGCCGGATGCGCGGTGCACACCACGCTTCCCGCCGGCGTCGGTTACACCACCGTCGAAACCAAGGTGAACTTCACCCGCGCCGCGAAGCCGGATGGCGGCACCTATGTCTGCGAAGGCAAGGTGCTCAACGCCGGCGCACAGATCGCGCTTGCCGAAGCCAGCCTTCGCGCCCCCGACGGCCGGCTCATCGCGCACGGCACATCGACGCTGATCATTCTCCGCCCGCGCTAGCGCGTCTCCGGCGCCTCGGGCGGCAACCACGATAGAGCAACGTCGCCGCTGCCGTTGCCCGTGCGGCGCGCTTCGACGCCCGCGTCGGCAAAGGCTGCTTCGACGACGTCGGCGCGGTCCCCGCTCCCATCGACGCCCACCGCAAGGCCAGTGCGCTGCGCCGCCCAGATCGCCGTCACGACGGCGCGGCGGCCGGCATCGTCCGGCGCATCGCCGTCGAAGCTCACGCTCGGGAGCGCCGCCGCGGGCGGCACGAACCGCACCGCCCAGCCCGTCGCGCCCTGCTGCGCGCGCTGCTCGAGCGAGCGATAGGTGGCGAGCGACGCGCCGGGCAGCGGCGCCGGACGCACCGATGCGGTGCGAAACCCCGAATCCAGCATCACCGCGCCGGGCTCGACCCCCGCGATGATGCCGATCCGTTGGCGGACGGCGTCGTCGATCCGCGTCCGCCCGTCGCGCGCCTGCGCCGCGGCGATCTGGGCCTGCTCGCTGGCTCCCGTCTCGGTGCCGACGCGGATCTGATCGATGTGGAGATCGAGCGTCCGGCCCGTCGCGCGCTGGGCGAGCGCCTTGGCCTTCGAGTCCGCGGCGCTGGCGAGCGCGGGCGTCAGCACCGCGGCGCGCACCTGCACGGGCTCGTGCGAATAGTCGATTTCGATCTGGCTGATTCGCGCCCCCTGCGGGAAGGGCGCGAGCACCGCATCGCGAAGCTGCCGCGACGCGACCGTCTCCCACGCGATCTGCTTGAGCGCGAGGCCGAGCGGAATGGCGAGCGCGACGATGCCGAGGATGATCAGCGCGCCCTGCAGCCGCGTCTGGGTGGGCGAGAGATGCGCGCCGAAGCCGTAGAGCCGCGCCATGAAGGCCGCGGTCAGCGCCATCGCGATGAGGTTGGTGAAGAAGAGCAGCAGCGAGCCGCCGAACACCGTCCAATTGGCCGTCGCGATGCCGAAGCCGACCACTGCGAGCGGCGGCATCAAGGCGATGGCGATAGCGACGCCGACCACCGTCTCGCCGCGGCCGCGGATGAGGGCATAGCCGCCGGCGATCGCCGAGAGCATCGCGACGAGCAGATCGAACAAATTGGGCTTGGTGCGGATGGCGATTTCGGTCGTCACCGTCTGGAGCGGTGAAAGCGCGACGAATACCGCGGAAAGGACAATGGCGATCAGCGACCCCGCCGCGAGCGCGAATGCCGCGGTGCGTATCTCTTCGAAATCGAAGGTCGCGAGTGCGAAGCCCAGCCCGATGATCGGCATCATCAGGGGTGAGATAAGCATGGCGCCGATCAGGACGGCGCTGGACGGCAGCAGCAGACCAAGAATGGAGATCGCCGCCGAGATGACGACCATGAAGGCGTAGCGCGAACTCCACCGCGCCTCCGCCACGACCTTCGCGACGACCGCCTCGTGATCGACGTCGCGCAACACCTTCATCTGCCACCAGCGCCAGAAGCGGTTGCCCGTCAGCGTCGCCGTGATCGCCATTCATTCTCCCCGGGGTTGCCCCCTTCCCTGTGGCCGCTACACGATTTGGAGGCAACCGGAAGGCAGAATGACGCAAAATTTGAAACGCGGTTCCGCATTAAGGGCATTTCTTGGCAATGAGGCGGCCGGGGGCATTTGCCTGATGGCGGCGGCGGCGTTGGCGCTGATCGTCGCCAACGGGCCGCTCTGGGATCTCTATCATCACACGCTGCACGCGCCGACCGGGCCGGTGCTGACCGAGAAGCTCGGGCCGATGACGGCGCATCTCTGGATCAACGACGGGCTGATGGCGATCTTCTTCCTGCTCGTCGGGCTGGAGATAAAGCGTGAGTTCGTCGACGGGCGGCTCGTCACCTGGGAACAGCGACGCCTGCCCTTCCTCGCCGCCGCCGCGGGCATGGCGGTGCCGGCGATCCTCTATCTCCTCGTCTCGAGCCGCGCGCCCGGCCTTGCCAACGGCTGGGCGATCCCGGCAGCGACCGATATCGCCTTCGCGATCGGCGTGCTCGCGCTGCTCGGCAAGCGCGCGCCGACCAGCCTCAAGCTCTTCCTGACGACCGTCGCCATCGTCGACGACATGGGCGCGGTGGCGATCATTGCAGTCGCCTACACCGCCGAGATCAACACGCTCGCGCTCGGCGCCGCCGCGGCGGTCCTCGCAGCGATGCATGTGCTGGGGAAAAGCGGCGTGCTGAAACTCTGGCCCTATCTGATCCTCGCCGCCTGCCTTTGGTATGCGATCCTGCTGTCGGGGGTTCACGCCACCATCGCCGGCGTCCTCGCCGCGGCGATGATCCCGGTGGTGAAGACGCCTGGCGCCCCCGATGCGCCGCATTCGCCGCTGCACCGGCTGGAACATGCCATCGCGCCGTGGGTCGCGTTCGGCATCGTGCCGCTGTTCGGCTTCGCCAACGCTGGCGTGTCGCTGGCCGGCATGGGCGTCGACGACATCCTCGCGCCGCTGCCGCTGGGCATCGCCGCGGGCCTTTTCATCGGCAAGCAGATCGGCATCTTCGGCGCGGTCTGGGCAGCGGTGCGCTTCGGCATGGCGTCCAAGCTGCGCGGCGCGACCTGGCTGCAAATCTATGCCGTGAGCATGCTTTGCGGCATCGGCTTTACGATGAGCCTGTTCATCGGCGCCCTCGCCTTTCCCGGCCAGCCCGAACTGATTGAGGAAGCCAAGATCGGCGTGTTGCTCGGATCGCTGCTTTCGGCGATCACGGGCTATGCGATCCTCCGCTTCGCACCGCAGGCGAGCGACCGGTGGCAGGAGGAGGCGGCGAAGCAGCGGGAGATCGCCGTGGACGGCGACGTGCAACATCTGGAGGAGCGCGGATGAGACTTTGCGGGATGCTGGCGGCGGCGCTGCTGCTGGCGAGCTGTGCGGGGCGGAGCGTCGAGCGCGACAGTCTGGCCGAGATCGCGTCGGACTATGTGCAGATGCAGCTCGAGATCGGCGAGCGCGAGCCCGGCTATATCGATGCCTATTACGGCCCCGCCGAATGGCAGGCGGCGGCGAAGGCCGCGCCGCGATCGCTCGAGAAGCTGAGCGAGGAAGCGGTGACGCTGAAAGCGCGGCTCGATGCCGTCGAACCCGCGGCGCTCGACCGCTGGGAACAGCGCCGCCGCGCCTTTCTGATCGCGCAGCTCACCGCCGCCGAGACGCGGCTGCGGATGCTGCGTGGCGAGACGTTGAGCTTCGAGGATGAGGCCGAAGGGCTGTTCGGCGTCCGGCCCGAGCTGAAGCCGCTTTCGAGCTACGATCCGATACTCGCCAAGATCGAGCGGCTGGTGCCCGGCAAGGGCGCGCTCGTGGACCGCGTCGACGCTTTCCAGAACCGCTTCTCGATCCCCGCCGACAAGGTGCGGCCGGTGATGGACGCGGCGATCGCCGAATGCCGTCGCCGCAGCCTGGCGCATATTCCGATGCCCGCGGGCGAGCGTTTCACGCTGGAGCTGGTCAAGGACAAGAGCTGGGGCGGCTACAATTATTATCAGGGCAACGCCCACAGCCTCATCCAGATCAACACCGATCTGCCGATCCGCATCGACCGCGCGATCGATCTCGGCTGCCACGAGGGCTATCCCGGCCACCATGCGCTCAACTCGCTGCTCGAACAGAAGCTGACCAAGGAGCGCGGCTGGGTCGAGTTCAGCGTCTATCCGCTCTATTCGCCGCAGTCGCTGATCGCGGAAGGCACCGCCAATTACGGCGCGGATCTGGCCTTCCCGGGCGAAGAGCGGCTCGCGTTTGAGACCGGCACGCTCTACCCGCTTGCCGGCCTGCCGACCGCTCGGGCGGCGGAATATCTCGCGCTCCAGCAAGCGATGAAGGATCTCTCCGGCGCACGGTTCACGATCGCCGCCGACTATCTCGCCAAGCGGATCGACCAGGCGGAGGCGGTGCGGCTCCTGCGCAAATATCAGCTCGTCTCGCGCGAGCGGGCCGAACAGTCGCTGCGCTTCATCGACAATTACCGGAGCTACATCATCAACTACGGCTTGGGCGAAGAGATGTCGCGCCGCTGGGTCGAGGCGCAGGGGCCGGACGGCACGACGCGCTGGAAGGCGCTCGAACGCCTGATCAGCGAGCCGACGCTGCCCAGCGATCTGGCAGTCGCCTCGTGATCGGCAACGGCTGATGCGCCGCTTCTTCGATGACCGGCAGGCCGGCCACGCGCCGGCGGTCGAGCTGCACAACGGCGCCTTCGTCCCCTATGCCGAGCATTCCGGCCGCCTCGCTGCAATCCGCGCGGCGATCGGCCCGACCGTAACGCCGCGCGATCATGGCGAGGCGCCGATCCTCGCCGTCCACCCGGAGCCCTATGTCGCCTTCCTGAAGCGCGCGCATGCCGATTGGCGGGCGGCGGGCCGTGAAGGCGATGCGGCGGGCTATGCCTGGCCGGTCGCACGCCGCCGGGCGCTCGATCTCGCCCGGATCGACGCGAAGCTCGGCCTCTACAGCTACGACGGATCGACGCCGATCGCGGAAGGCACCTGGGACGCCGCATATTGGTCGGCGCAGACCGCACTTTCGGCGCTCGGCGCAGTGCTCACCGGTGACACCGCCGCCTTCGCACTCTGCCGCCCGCCCGGCCACCACGCCGGCGCCGATTATCTCGGGGGTTATTGCTATCTCAACAGCGCCGCGATCGCCGCCGAAGCAGCGACCGCCGCAGGCCGCCGCGTCGCGATCCTCGACGTCGATTATCACCACGGCAACGGCACCCAGGACATCTTCTACGCGCGCGGCGACGTCTTCTTCGCCTCGATCCACGCGGATCCCCGGACCGATTACCCCTTCTTCTGGGGCCATGCCGACGAACGCGGCGAAGGCGCGGGCCGAGGCGGCACGCTCAACCTCCCGCTGCCGCAGGGCACCGGCTGGACGGCCTACGAACCCGCGCTCGATCAGGCACTGGCGGCCATCGCCGATTTCGGCGCCGACCTGCTGATCGTTTCCTACGGCGCCGACACTTACGCCGACGACCCTATCAGCTTCTTCACGCTGCAAACACCGAACTACACCGCCATGGCCCGCCGCATCGCCGCGGCTGGCCTGCCGACCATGATCGTGATGGAAGGCGGCTATGCGGTGGAAGCGCTGGGCGCTAACGTAGAGGCGTTCCTCAGCGGGTTCTGAATCGGGATGCTCTGCGGCGCTAGGGAATTTCGAAGCGCACCGAGTTCACATAATAGGATGCCAGCGGCTTGCCTTCCTTGTCGAGCGCGGGCTCGAAGCGCGCTCGTCTCTTCAAGGCCGCACACACGGCCGTATCGAACCCTTCGGGCCGCGTAGAGCGCTGGATGTGACAATCGGTGGGTTTGCCTTCCGAGTCCACACTCAACCGAAAGTGCACGAGGCCCTGCGCACCCTTACGCAGCAGATCCATCGGATAATCGGACGACCGAAGCCAGTTCGCTGGCGCCTCGGCCGGCATCAGCTTTTTGCTCAGGGACGCATGGCGGGCCACGTCGATGCCCCAATGGGAAAGAAGTTCGTCCATGCATTTGCGAAACGCATTCATTGGTGCGCCCAGCGAGCCCGTGTCCAACACCACTTTGGGCATGCCGGACAGTTGCAACGACAAGAACATGATCGCAGCTTCGCGTTCGGGCGCGATCGGCGGCAGTTCAAACCACCGGCGCACGTCCGGATTATACTGGGCCTCCAGTTTCTCTTTCTCACTATCCGTAAGAGGGGTTATCCGCATCGCCTGCGAAAAAACCAGTGAGGGTCGGTTCGCCGTTTCACCGACAAGGAAGTCTATCTTCTGTGCAGCTTCGGTTGGACCGAATTGCAGCTTGGCATCTCCGCTCTCGCCCCGCCGCTTGAGACGTTTGCCGACCATCGTGACGCGGAAATAATCGTCCGGTTCGAACCGGTCCAATATCAGCAGCGTCGTCCAGTCGCCGGTTCCGAACTGGCGAGCGAGACGGCAACTGTCGGCTGCGTAATTGATCTCCCATTGCGAAGACGGAGCGAGCTGAATTGGCTCTCGTGCAGCATTAGCCGGGTAAACGACCGAACCGGCCAAGGCCAATGCAGCGATAAGGCGGCCGGATAATCGCGAGATCATCCGGCCAGCCTAGATTGCGACCGTGCGCACGTAAAGCGCTAGACGATTACAGCTTCTCGGTCAGTTCAGGGACGATCTTGAACAGATCGCCGACCAGTCCGACGTCGGCGATCTGGAAGATCGGGGCGTCTTCGTCCTTGTTGATCGCGACGATGGTCTTCGAATCCTTCATGCCCGCCAGATGCTGGATCGCGCCCGAGATACCGATCGCGATATAGACTTCGGGCGCGACGATCTTGCCGGTCTGGCCGACCTGATAATCGTTGGGCGCGTAGCCCGCATCGACCGCCGCGCGGCTGGCGCCGACGCCGGCCTTGAGCTTGTCGGCGAGCGGATCGATCAGCGCGTGAAACTGCTCCGAAGAGCCGAGCGCGCGGCCGCCCGATACGATGATCTTGGCGCTGGTGAGCTCCGGCCGCTCGGACTTGGAAAGTTCCGACCCGACGTAGGAGGAGAGGCCCTTGTCGCCGCCGCCGGAGACGGCCTCGACGGTGCCGCTGCCGCCCTCGGCTGCGGCCTTTTCGAACGCGGTGCCGCGCACGGTGATGACCTTCTTCGCGTCCGAAGACTTGACCGTCGCGATCGCGTTGCCGGCGTAGATCGGACGGGTGAACGTGTCCTCGCTCTCGACCGAGAGGATGTCGCTGATCTGCATGACGTCGAGCAGCGCAGCGACGCGCGGCGCGACATTCTTGCCGGTGGTGGTGGCAGGCACCAGGAAGGCGTCGTGATGGCCCATCAGATCGGCGACCAGCGGCGCGACATTCTCGGCGAGATTGTTGGCATAAGCGGAGTCGTCGGCGACATGCACCTTCGACACCCCCGCGATCTTCGCCGCCGCCTCGCCGACGCCGCCGACGCCCTGCCCGGCGACCAGCAAATGCACTTCGCCGAGCTTGGCTGCGGCGGTGACCGTGGCGAGCGTGGCGTCCTTCACCTGGCCGCCGTCATGCTCCACGAGAACGAGGGTCTTCATGCCACCACTCCCAGCGTCTTCAGTTTACCGATGAGTTCGTCGACCGTGCCAACCTTGACGCCCGCCTGGCGCTTGGCCGGTTCCTCGACCTTCAGCGTCTGGAGGCGCGGCGCGATGTCGATGCCGTAATCCTCCGGCGTCTTGGTCGCGAGCGGCTTGGACTTCGCCTTCATGATGTTGGGCAGCGACGCATAACGCGGCTCGTTGAGTCGCAGATCGGTGGTGACGATGGCGGGAAGGTTGAGCTTCACCGTCTCGAGGCCACCGTCCACCTCGCGGGTCACCGTCGCGGCGCCGTCCGCGAGCTCGACCTTCGAGGCGAAGGTGCCCTGCCCCCAGCCGAGCAGCGCGGCGAGCATCTGACCGGTCTGGTTGCTGTCGTCGTCGATCGCCTGCTTGCCGAGGATGACCAGCTCGGGATTTTCCTCCGCGACGACCTTCTGCAGCAGCTTGGCGACGGCGAGCGGCTCGACCTCGGCGTCGGTCTGGATGAGGATCGCGCGATCGGCGCCCATCGCGAGCGCGGTGCGCAGCGTCTCCTGCGCCTTCGCCGGGCCGATCGAGACCGCGACGATCTCGGTCGCCGCGCCCTTTTCCTTGAGGCGGATGGCTTCCTCGACCGCGATCTCGTCGAACGGGTTCATGCTCATCTTGACGTTGGCGAGATCGACGCCCGTGCCGTCGGCCTTCACCCGCGGCTTGACGTTGTAATCGATCACCCGCTTCACCGGGACCAGCAGCTTCATGCTCGCTCCTTCTCAAACTCTCCCTTCTCCCCGGTGGGAGAAGGATACCGCAGCTTGGCGGCAGCGCCGCCTTAGCGGAGGTTGGATGAGGGCGGGCGGCGCCTCGGCGCCGCGCGCCCGCATCTTGCGAGCGCTCACCCCTCACCCAGCTACGACTAGGCAGCACGCTGCCAAGTCTCCGCAACCCTCTCCCCTCAAGGGGCGAGGGAAAATCGACCTACGCCGCCTTGCCGACCTCGGCGACGATCTTGCGCGCCGCGTCGTCCAGATCGTTCGCCGGGACGATGGCGAGGCCGCTGTCCGCCAGGATGCGCTTGCCCTCCGCGACATTGGTGCCTTCGAGGCGGACGACCAGCGGCACGCTCAATTGCACTTCCTTGGCGGCGGCGATGATGCCTTCCGCGATGATGTCGCAGCGCATGATCCCGCCGAAGATGTTGACCAGAATGCCCTTCACCGCCGGATCCGAAAGGATGATCTTGAACGCGGCCGCGACCTTCTCCTTCGAGGCGCCGCCGCCGACATCGCAGAAATTGGCCGGGAAGGCACCGTTCAGCTTGATGATGTCCATCGTCGCCATGGCGAGGCCGGCGCCGTTGACCATGCAGCCGATATTGCCGTCGAGCTTGATGTAGGCGAGGTCGTGCTTCGACGCCTCGATCTCCATCGGATCCTCTTCGGTCTCGTCGCGCAAGTCGGCGAGATCCTTGTGGCGGAACATGGCGTTGGAATCGAAGCCGACCTTGGCGTCCAGCACCATCAACTTGCCGTCACCCGTGATCGCCAGCGGGTTGATCTCGATCTGGCTGGCATCGGTGCCGAGGAACGCGTCGTAGAGCTTTGCCGCGACGTTCGCCGCCTGCTTGGCGAGATCGCCCGTGAGACCGAGCGCCGCCGCGACCGCGCGGCCGTGATGCGGCATGAAGCCCGTCGCCGGGTCGATATCGATCGTGTGGATCTTCTCGGGCGTGTCGTGCGCCACCGTCTCGATGTCCATGCCGCCCTCGGTGGAGACGACCATCGAAATACGCCCGCTCGCCCGGTTGACGAGCAGAGCGAGGTAGAATTCCTTGTCGATATCGACGCCGTCGGTGACGTAGAGGCGGTTGACCTGCTTGCCGGCCTCGCCGGTCTGCACCGTCACGAGCGTGTTGCCGAGCATATCGGTAGCAGCGGCGCGCACCTCATCCTCGCTCTTGGCGAGACGGACGCCGCCCTTGGCGTCCGGGCCCAATTCGTTGAACTTCCCCTTGCCGCGCCCGCCGGCGTGGATCTGCGCCTTCACCACATAGAGCGGCCCGGGCAGCTTTTTCGACGCGGCGACCGCTTCCTCGACGCTCATCGCGGCGAAGCCCGCCGGCACCGGCACGCCGAATTTCGCCAGCAGTTCCTTCGCCTGATATTCGTGGATGTTCATGGGGTGAAAACGTCCTTCACGGGGAAACGGGGAGTCGTGGCCCTAAAGCATAGACTGGGGAGGCGGAGCAAGCGGGACGCGGGCGGGCAGGGTCAACGAAATTCGGTCGCCTCGAAGCGCAGCGGGCGCCCTTCCGCGGCTGCGGCGAGCACGCCGTCCCACATCACCCGGCGGCCGCGAATGATCGTCCCGACGGGCTTGCCGGTCAGCCGCATGCCCTCGAACGGCGACCAGCCGGCGCGCGAAGCGAGCCATTCGCGCTCGATCGTCCATTCGGCCTTGAGGTCGACGATGGTGAAATCGGCGTCGTAGCCTGCCGCGATCCGCCCCTTGCCGACCAGCCCGAAGATGCGCTGCGCCCCCGCCGACGTCAGCTCGACGACGCGCTGGAGCGTGGTGCGCCCCTTCGCGACATGATCGAGCAGCAGCGGCAGCAGCGTCTGCACGCCCGGCATCCCGCTCGGGCTGCCGGGATAGGCATTGCCCTTCTCCTCCAGCGTGTGCGGCGCGTGATCGGAGCCGATCACATCGGGCACGCCCTGGTTGAGCCAGTGCCACAGGCCCTCGCGATGCGCTCCGGAGCGGATCGGCGGGTTCATCTGCGCGAGCGTGCCGAGCCGCGGATAGGCCTCCTCACCGGCCAGCGTCAGATGCTGCGGCG
Source organism: Allosphingosinicella indica (assembly GCF_900177405.1). Lineage (NCBI taxonomy): Bacteria > Pseudomonadati > Pseudomonadota > Alphaproteobacteria > Sphingomonadales > Sphingomicrobiaceae > Allosphingosinicella > Allosphingosinicella indica. Next base: position 852,154 of record NZ_LT840185.1, read on the forward strand.
TCACCTCGCAGGTCGCGATATCCTTGTTCTGGGCGATATATTCGAGCTCGGCGGGCGTCGTGACGTGAAGGACATGGATGCGGCGGCGCGCGGCGCGGGCCAGCGCGATGATCCGCCTGGTCGCCATCAGCGCGCTCTCGTCGTCGCGCCAGACGGGGTGGCTGGAGGGATCGCCCGCGATCCGCTCGCCGGCGCGCGCGTTCATCCGCGCCTCGTCCTCCGCATGGATCGCGACGCGGCGGAAGCCGGAGGCGAGCACGCGGCTCAGCGGCTCGTCCTCGGACACCAGCAGATCGCCGGTCGATGCGCCCATGAAGATCTTGACGCCCGCGCAGCCGGTCAGCCGCTCGGCCTCGGCGAGCACCGCGGGATTGGCCGAGGTCGCGCCGATGTAGAAGGCGTGGTCACACCACATCCGGTCCTTCGCCCGCGCCAGCTTGTCCTCGAGCGCAGCGACGCTGTCGGTGTTCGGCTTGGTGTTGGGCATCTCGAACACTGCTGTGACGCCGCCCAGCACCGCGGCGCGGCTGCCGGTCTCCAGATCCTCCTTATGCTCCAGCCCCGGTTCGCGGAAATGGACCTGGCTGTCGATCACGCCGGGCAGAACGGTGAGCCCGGCACAGTCGATCGTCTCGCCGGCATCGCCGCGGACGCCGATGCCCGCGATCTTGCCGCCGATGACGCCGACATCGGCCTCCACCGGCCCGCCGGGCGTCCAGACGATGCCGTTCTTGAGGATGAGATCGTAGGTTTGCGCCATTGCGCGACTCTCCATGGCGGGTTTTCAGATGCTCGCCCGGCTCCTAACTGTTTCGCATGGCTGCCACCACCCTCACCGATCGCGCGCTTCTCCGGATCAATGGAGAGGACGTCCGCGGCTTCCTCCAGGGGCTCGTCACCAACGATCTGAATGCGCTCGCGTCCGATGCGCCATTGTGGGCGGGGCTGCTCGGCGCGCAGGGCAAGGCGCTGTTCGACTTTCTGCTGTGGGCGGACGGCGACGACGTACTGGTGGATTGCGAGGCCGATCAGGCCGATGCGCTCGCCCGCCGGCTGACGCTCTATCGCCTGCGCCGCCCGATCACGATCGCGCGGGAGGAGGGGCTGGCGGTGCATTGGGCGCTGGAAGGCAATCAGGGAACCCCTGACCCGCGCCTCGCCGCGCTCGGCCGGCGCTGGATCGCGGCGCCGGGCGAGGCCGCGACGGGCTGGCGGGCGCACCGGCTGTCGCTCGGCGTCACCGAAGGCGTGGCCGAGCTGGGGCAGGACCAGACGCTCTGGCTCGAATGCAATGCCGCCGAGCTGAACGGCGTCAGCTTCGCCAAGGGCTGCTACGTCGGCCAGGAGAATACCGCGCGGATGAACTGGCGGCAGAAGATCAATCGCCGCCTCGTCGTGACCCCGCTGGATCAGGCGGACGAGAAGCGGCTGCGCGTTCGCTATCCCGATCTCGGCCTTGCCGTCGAGCACCACCGCGTGGACGATCTTGGGGCCGCGATCATCCCCGAGTGGCTAGCGGCGGCGCTTGCGGCGACCGAGCAGAACTAACTCACCTGTCATTCCCGCGAAAGCGGGAACCCAGCCTTCTTGTTGCAACTTGCAACGCCCCGCCTCTCTGGGTTCCCGCTTTCGCGGGAATGACAAACGGTGGGTAGCGGGGTTGCCCTTCGCGCTCTTGGAAGCGCAAGGTGCCCGCATCCCATCCACGGAGCCGTCATGCGTTTTCTTGGCCTTGCCGCACTCGCCCTCACCCTGACGGCCCCCGCCGCCGCCAACCCGATCGACGCCAAGCGGATCGAGCAGGCGGTGAAGATCCTCGGCTCCGATCTGTTCCAGGGCCGCGCGCCGGGCACCCCGGGCGAAACGATCACCGTCGGCTATCTGATCGGCCAGTTCGAGGCGCTGGGTCTCGAGCCGGGCGGCGAGGACGGCGGCTGGACGCAGCAGGTGAACCTGCTCCACACCAAGCTCGGCAAGCCCGAGACGCTCGGCGTCGGTGTCGGCGGTCAGCAGACGCCGTGGACCTTCGCCAAGGACGTGTACGTCTCGACGCTCCAGCCCGCGAACCGCGTCGCGATCGACAAGGCCGAAATGGTGTTCGTCGGCTATGGCGTGAACGCGCCGGAGCGGAAGTGGGACGATTTCGGCAACATCGATCTCAAGGGCAAGGTTGCCGTCTTCCTCGTCAACGATCCCGATTTCGAGGCGAAGAAGGGCGAGCCGGTCGCGGGCACGTTCGGCGGGCGGACTATGACCTATTACGGCCGCTGGACCTACAAGTTCGAGGAGGCGGCGCGGCGCGGCGCGGTCGGCGCGCTGATCGTCCACGACACGCCGGGCGCGGGCTACGGCTGGTCCACCGTCATCGCGCCGGGCGCCGAGAATTACGACATCGCGCGCAAGCCGGAGGACGTGACGAGCCTCCAGCTCCAGGGCTGGATCAGCGGCGAGGCCGCCGCGGACCTGTTCCGCCGCGCCGGGCTCGATCTCGCCAAGGAGCGTGTCCGCGCGCGCACCGCCGCCTTCACCGCCGCGCCGCTGAAAGGCGCGACGTTCAGCGCCGCCTTCCCGGTGGAGCAGGACGTGGTGCCGAGCCAGAACGTGATCGCCAAGATCCCCGGCAAGGCACGGCCCGACGAGACGGTGATGATCGGTGCGCATTGGGACGCCTATGGCATCGGCGCGCCCGATGCCGAGGGCCGCACCGTCCGCGCCGGCGCCAACGACGACGGCGTCGGCCTCGCCGCGATGTTCGAGATCGCGCGCGCCTTCAAGGCGGGGCCGGCGCCGGACCGGACGGTGGTCTTCGCCGCCTGGACGGCCGAGGAACGCGGCCTGCTCGGTTCCGAATATTATGCGCTCAACCCGCTCTATCCGCACGCCAAGACAGTCGCGAACCTGACCGTCGACGTGCTGCAGACCGCGGGCCGTGCGCGCGATGTGATCCTGATCGGCAAGGGGCAGAACAGCCTGGAGGACGATCTCGCCCGGCTGGCCAAGGGCCAAGGGCGCACGATCACGCCCGACAGCGCGCCCGAGCGCGGTCTCTTCTACCGCGCCGACCACTTCCCGCTCGCCAAGCGCGGCGTGCCGGTGCTGCTGATGATGGGTCTCGGTGGCGGCGCGGACCTGATTGAAGGCGGGCGCGCAGCCGGCGAGGCGTGGGTCGCCGACTATACCGCCAAACGCTATCACACCCCCGGCGATCGCTGGGACGAGGGCTGGAACCTGGCTGGCGCGATCGAGGACATCGATCTCGTCCGCCAGCTTGCGGTCGAGCTCGCAAATTCGAACCGCTGGCCGGGCTGGAAGGACGGTTCCGAGTTCAAGCAGGTGCGCGACGAGACGGCTGCGGATCGCGCTTTGCCTTGACTTTTTGCGCCGCAACACGCACATGGCCCGCATCGAGGCGCCATGCAGCGTGATCGGGCCGCAACCGGCCCCGGCTCCGCCTCGTCAGGATTTATCCAAGGCTTCCCATATCACGCGGGGCGCTATCACCCCGCCACCCGGCCGCATCTGCGTGTCCGGGCCATGGCCTTATTTGTGAGTTACAGACATAATGACGTTTCAGTCACTCGGGCTTTCTGAGCCCGTTCTCAAGGCGCTCGAGCAGAAGAATTACGGCGCCCCGACCCCGATCCAGAGCCAGGCGATCCCGACCCTGCTGGATGGCCGCGATCTGCTGGGCATCGCGCAGACCGGCACCGGCAAGACGGCGGCGTTCATGCTGCCGTCGATCGACCGCCTGGTCGCCGCCAACCGCCCGCCCATGCCCGGCTCGTGCCGGATGCTGGTGCTCGCGCCCACGCGCGAGCTCGCCAGCCAGATCGCCGACAGCGCGCGGGCCTATGCCCGCTTCGCACGGCTTTCGGTCGCCTGCGTGTTCGGCGGCACCCCGATCGGCCGCAACCGCCGCGCCATGCAGCCCGGCGTCGACATCCTCGTCGCCACCCCCGGCCGTCTCATGGACCTCATCGATCAGCGCATCGTGCGGCTCGACGGGCTCGATATCTTCGTGCTCGACGAGGCGGACCAGATGCTGGACCTGGGCTTCATCCACACGCTGAAGCGTATCGTCCGGCTGCTGCCGAAGAAGCGGCAGAGCCTCTTCTTCTCGGCTACCATGCCGAAGTCGATCCGCGAGCTGGCCGACGCCTTCCTCACTAATCCCGCCGAGGTTTCGGTGAAGCCCGCCGCCTCGACCGCCGAGCGCGTGTCGCAGCAGGTGACCTTCGTCAACCAGGCGGAGAAGCAGGCGCTGCTTACCATCCAGCTCCGCGATCCCGCGATCGACCGCGCGCTCGTCTTCACCCGCACCAAGCATGGTGCCGACCGCGTTGTGCGGCTGCTCGCCGGCAACGGCATCCAGGCGAATGCGATCCACGGTAACAAGAGCCAGCCGGCGCGTGAGAAGGCGCTCGCCGCCTTCCGTTCGGGCCAGGTGCCGATCCTCGTCGCGACCGACATCGCGGCGCGCGGCATCGACGTCTCGGGCGTCAGCCACGTCTTCAATTTCGAGCTGCCGAACGTGCCCGAGCAATATGTCCACCGCATCGGCCGCACCGCGCGCGCTGGCGCCGAGGGCATCGCGGTCAGCTTCTGCGCCGATGACGAGCGGTCTTATCTTCGCGATATCGAGAAGCTCATCCGCCAGAAGGTCGAGGTCGTGCCGCTGCCGGCCGGCTTCATGATCGAAGCGGAGAAGGTCAAGAACAGCCGTGTCGCCGTCCGCCCCGAGCGCGACGAGATGCCGCGTCATCGCGGGCATGGCGATCGCGGCGGGCGCGGTGAATATCGCGGCTATGGCGATCGCAACGAAGGTGCGCGCCGTCCCGATCGCGGTCCACGCCGCCCGGATCATCGTGGTGGAAGCCCACGCGATGCGCATATGCCGCGCCGCGACGGTGCCGGCTTCGATCCGCTCGGCGCCGCCCGTCCGGAGCGCAACGAGGAAGGCCGCACCCCGGCCCGCCATCCACGCCCGGCGCAGCGCTACCACGCCCAGCCGGCAGGTGCGCGTCGCGAGGGGCCGCATGGCGAGCAGCGTCCGCGCCGCGAAGGCCCGGCCGATCATCGCGGCCCGCGCCGCGAGGGCGGCCCGCGTCGTGAAGGCGGCAACGGGCAGCGCGGACCGCGCCACCACGGCAACCGTCCCCAGCGCCGCCCCGAAGCGCGCTGACGCGAACATTCTCGTCCCCGCGAAAGCGGGGACCCAGTTTCATCGGTCACCGCCGTTGCTGGGTTCCCGCTTTCGCGGGAATGACAAAAGAAGGGGTAGCGCCGCGCGATCAGACCGCGGGCGGCGCCCTCCGGCTCCGTGCGATCGCCCACAGCGCGTAGATACCGATCCCGGCCCACACGACGTTGAGCACCGCCGACGGATAAGCGCCGTTATAGCCGCTGTTCAAAATGAAGCCGGCCGCACCCAGAACGTTCAACCACTGATACAATGGCGAACGCGCATCGACGCGGCCGGTGGTGAGCAGCCAGTAGGCGCCCAATATCATCAGCGCCGCCACCCAGCCGATGGCTTCGACGGCGACCGCGATCGCGGTCAAGCAGCCAGATTCCTCAGCACATAGTGCAGGATGCCGCCGTGCCGGAAATATTCCAGCTCGTTGGCGGTATCGATGCGAACGCGGGCCGCGAAGCTGGTCTTGCTGCCGTCGGCGCGCTCGACCTTCACTTCGATCTCCTGCCGCGGCGACAGGTTCGCGACGCCGGTGATGGTGAAGCGCTCATCGCCGGTGAGGCCCAGCGTCTCGCGGTTCTCGCCGGGCAGGAACTGCAACGGCAGCACGCCCATGCCGACGAGGTTGGAGCGGTGGATGCGCTCGAAGCTTTCGGCGATCACCGCGCGGACGCCGAGCAGGTTGGTGCCCTTTGCTGCCCAGTCACGGCTGGAGCCGGTGCCATATTCCTTGCCCGCGAGGACGACGAGCGCGGTGCCCTCGTCGCGATATTTCATCGCCGCATCATAGATCGGCATGACTTCGTTCGATGGAACGTGACGGGTGACGCCGCCCTCGATCCCCGGCGTCATCGCATTCTTGATGCGGATGTTGGCGAAGGTGCCGCGCATCATCACTTCGTGATTGCCGCGGCGGGCGCCGTAGGAGTTGAAGTCGGCGCGGGCCACCTGATGGCCGGTGAGATAGGTGCCGGCCGGGCTGTCCGCCTTGATCGAGCCCGCCGGGCTGATGTGATCGGTGGTGATGCTGTCGCCAAAAATGGCGAGCGGCCGCGCCGCCTCGATGTCGGTGAGCGGCTTGGGCGTCATCGACATACCCTCGAAATAGGGCGGGTTCTGGATGTAGGTCGAACCCGCGGACCAGGCGTAGGTCTCGCCACCGGTCACCGCGATGCCGCGCCATTGATCGTCACCCTTGTAGACGTCGGCATAGCGCGTCGCGAACATGTCGGCGTTGACGTGCGCGTCGATCAGCGTCCGCACCTCGTCGTTGGTCGGCCAGATGTCCTTGAGGTACACCGGCTCTCCGGCGCGATCCCGGCCGATCGGGTCGTGGACCATCGATCCGCGCACGTCGCCCTTCAGCGCATAAGCGACGACCAGCGGCGGCGAGGCGAGATAGTTGGCGCGCACGTCCGGCGAGACGCGGCCCTCGAAATTGCGGTTGCCCGAGAGGACCGACGCGGCGACCAGATCATGGTCGTTGATCGTCTTCGAGATCGGCGCCGGCAGCGGGCCGGAATTGCCGATGCAGGTGGTGCAGCCGTAGCCGACGAGATCGAAGCCGATCGCGTCGAGATCGTCCTGCAGCCCCGCCTTCTCGAGATAGTCGGTGACGACCTGGCTGCCCGGCGCGAGGCTGGTCTTGACCCAGGGCTTGCTGTCGAGCCCCTTTTCACGCGCCTTGCGGGCGACGAGGCCGGCGGCGACCAGCACCGACGGGTTGGAGGTGTTGGTGCATGAGGTGATCGCCGCGATCACCACGTCACCGTGGCCAAGGTCATGCGCCTCACCCGCGACCTGAAAACGCTCCGAACCGTCCTTGCCGCCATATTCACCGCCCAGCGCGTCGGCGAATTCCTTATGGAGATCGGCGAGCAGCACCTTGTCCTGCGGGCGCTTGGGGCCGGCGAGCGACGGCTCGACCGTGCCCATGTCGAGCTGGAGCGTATCGGTGAACACCGGCTCCGCCGCGTTCGGATCAAGCCAGAAGCCCTGCGTCTTGGCATAGGCTTCGACCAGCGCGATCTCTTCGGCCGGGCGGCTGGTGAGGCGCAGATAGTCGAGCGTCTTGTCGTCGATCCCGAAGAAGCCGCAGGTCGCGCCATATTCGGGCGCCATGTTGGCGATGGTCGCGCGATCGGCGATCGACAGCGCCGACACGCCGGGGCCGTAAAATTCCACAAACCGCCCGACGACGCCGCGCTTGCGGAGCATCTGGGTGACCGTGAGCACCAGATCCGTCGCGGTGATGCCTTCCTTGAGCGCGCCCGAGAGGTGGAAGCCGACCACTTCCGGGATCAGCATCGACACCGGCTGGCCGAGCATCGCGGCCTCAGCCTCGATGCCACCGACGCCCCAGCCGAGCACGCCGAGGCCATTGACCATCGTCGTATGGCTGTCGGTGCCGACGAGCGTGTCAGGGTAGGCAACCTCCTGCCCGGAGGCGTCCTTCGACGACCAGACGGAGCGCGCGATATGCTCGAGGTTCACCTGATGGCAGATGCCGGTGCCCGGCGGCACCACCTTGAAATTGTCGAACGCGCCCGATCCCCATTTCAGGAACTCGTAGCGCTCGATGTTGCGCTCATATTCCAGTGCGACATTCTTTTCGAACGCCTTGGGCGTACCGAACTCGTCGACCATCACGCTGTGATCGATGACGAGATGGACCGGCACCTGCGGGTTGATCTTCTCCGGATTGCCGCCGAGCGCCTTCATCGCATCGCGCATCGCGGCAAGATCGACGACCGCGGGAACGCCGGTGAAATCCTGCATCAGTACGCGCGCGGGACGATACTGGATTTCGGCGGTGGAGGTCTTCTCGCGCTGCCAATCGACGATCGCCTGCACGTCGGCGCGGGTGACGGTGGTGCCGTCCTCGAAGCGCAGCAGATTCTCGAGCAGCACCTTCATCGAGAAGGGCAGGCGCGAGACGTCGCCGAGCGCCGACGCCGCCTTTTCGAGCGAATAATAAGCGTAGCTCTTGCCGCCGACCTGGAGCGTGGAGCGGGTGTTCAGGCTGTCCTGTCCGGTGGCGGTCATAAATCCCTCGTCTGAAAGTGGAACTTTCAGCCGGGCAGCGCCGCCCGGCCCCCTGTTACGCGCGCCTTAGCAAGAGCGGCGGAGTCGCGAAAGGCGACACGCGAAAATCGTCGCGCGGAAGATGCGGAGCGATCCGCTGCGACAGGCCGATGCAACCCAATCGACTCCCAACTCGTTACACCCGCAACTGAACAAGGAGCCGAAGTATGGCGACCAGCATCGTAGAAGCGCGCGGCGGATGCATCATCCCTCAGGCAGCGCAGCGTGGGTATCACATTGTCTATCGCGAGCATCAGGTGAACCATTGCCCTGGCTGCGGCCATACGCACTGGTATATCGGCCGGGTGATGGCGGAATGCGCCTTCTGCCAGACTGCGCTGCCGTTGGAGACCGCGCCGCTGGTTGCGGGCGGCCAGATCGTCCGTACCGTGCGCCGGCCGATGATGCCGCAGGTCGAGCAGGCCTTCGCCGCCTGATCCTTCCGCAGGTCTAGCCTTCGGCGGCGGGGAATGGGCCGCCGCCGCGCGGCGCCGGTCCTTCTCGCATCGGGCGAGGGCCGGCGCCTTGCTTATTGCGCGCGGCGGGTGGGCACGTTGACGTTGCAAAGGTCGATGCCGCCTGCCGGCACGTCGAAGAATTCGCCGCCGCGGTTGGCGCGGCCCTTCACATAGAGCGAGAAAGCATCGCTGTCGGTGCGCATCACCTGGAAACGCGGCCGCGCAGCGTCCGGAAGGTCGGCCGCGATCGCGGCGCTCTTGATCGGGATATGATCGCGCGCCTCCTTGATCATTCCGAGCGCCTCGGTGCCGCGCTTGCGAGCCGTCATCGTCTCGATTCCCTCCAGCACGCGGCCGACCGTCGCGATGTTGCGATCGAGATGGCGCGGCGCGTGACCGATCACCGCGTATAGCTCTCCGCCGGTGCCAGTGTCGGGCGAAAGATCGCGCCCCGCGCCCACCATGCCGTAGCAATGCGCAAGCCAGGCGGTCTTGGCCGCGGGATCGTACGCGACCGGCCAGCCGAGCGCATGACCCGCGGCGCTGGCATAGCTGTCGGGATAGCCGAGCGGGCGGATCGCGAGGCCGTCGAGCGAACGGACATATTCCGCCGGCGGCGCCTTGACGACGCCGGCGGGCAAAGGCCTGTCGCCGGCGTTGACCCCCCATTGCACGACATAATTGTCCTGCACGCGGTAGATGGAGGCGCCGTCCCACCAGCCCGCCTTGGCGAGCGCGCGGATATTGGCGACATGCACCGGCGCGAATTCGGGCGCGAGCTCGATCGCGACCTTCGATCCGTCGCCCAGCTCCATCAGCAGCAGATTTTCCGGCGCCACGTCGCGCCACGCATCGGCGGGCGCCGCGGCCACGACCGCGGTCGGCTCGGTCGCGCCCTTGACCGGGGCCGGCGTCCAGCCCTTCCCGGCCTCCGGTGCTTCGGTCTTGGGCGCTGGATTGCAGGCGGCAACGGCGAGCGCGAAGGCGGAAACGGCGAGGCGGAGCATGGAGCGGTCCTTTCGGGAAGATCAGGCGAGCGCCCGATAGATGCCGTAGAGGCTGGTCAGCGTCAGCACGACGCCGACCATGAGGATGAGCCCGCGGGCGGGCACGCGGCGGGCGATCACGGCGCCGAACGGCGCGGCGACGAGGCCACCGATCAGCAGGCCGCCAGTCGCGATGGTGAACGCCTCCAGCCCCAGCGCGGCGAGAAAGGTGGCGGAGATGGTGACGGTGAGGAAGAATTCGGCGGCGTTGACTGTGCCGATCGTCTTCCTGGGATCGGCGCCCTGGACGAGCAGATTGCTGGTGACGACCGGGCCCCAGCCGCCGCCACCCGCCGCATCGAGAAATCCGCCGATGAGGCCGAGCGGGGCGATCACTTTGGGCTGGCGCGGCTTGTGGGCATGGCGGATGCCGCGCCACAGCAGATAGAAACCGATCGCCGAGAGATAGGCGAGCACCAGCGGCCGTGCGGTGTCGGCGTGGATCTGGGTCAGCAGATAGGCGCCGCACACGCCGCCGATCATGCCGGGGATCACGAGCCGCGCGAACAGCCGCCCGTCGATGTTGCGATGCGCCAGATGGCTGATCCCCGACGCCGCGGTGGTGAACGTCTCCACCGTATGAACCCCGGCCGAAGCCGCCGCGGGCGGCACGCCCATGCTGATCAGCAAGGTGGAGGAGATGACGCCGAACGCCATGCCGAGCGCGCCATCGATAAGCTGCGCGGCGAAGCCGATGGCGATGAACGGAAGGAGGTCGTTGATGCTGATGCCGGCTTCGAACATGCGCCCCCCTGCCCTCGCCGCGGGACTGTCCGGCACGGCCCGCCAAGGATTCCGGCTAAGCGCACCGCGCGCAAGCGCTTTGTCGCGAACGTGAAAATTGCGCGCCGGAGCCGGTGCATAACATAGTTTGTCTCCCGCTCGGTCCGGCTTGCCTAAGACGATGCGGTCCGTGGCGATCCCGCGGCCGTGTTCTCAGGGGGTTCGACGAGTGCTGAAGCCTGACTTCGCCCGGTTGCTGGACGAAGCCGACATCGCTGCGCTGGAACAGGTCGCTGCCCGCACGGTGCGGGATGTCGGCCCGCGCCGCGACATGATCCGCGAGGGCGATCCCCCGCGCGGCTTCGCGATCATCATCGAAGGCTGGGCCTGCCGCTACAAGGCGTTGCACGACGGACGCCGGCAGATCCTTTCCTTTCTGCTGCCCGGCGACATCGCCTACATGGGGTGGGGCAACGACAGCGAGGCGGATCACAGTATCGCAAGCATAACCCCGGTACAGGTCGCCCAGATCGGGCGCGACGACATCGACATGTTGGTCGATAGCCGCAGGCCGCTGAGGCGAATGCTGCGCCACGCGGTGTTCGCCGAGGCGCGGATGCAGCGCGAATGGCTGCTCAACCTCGGCCAGCGCTCCGCCTACGAGCGCATCGCGCACCTGCTCTGCGAAACCTTCGTGCGCGCATCGGGCAAGATCGTACGCGGCGGAAGCGTGGATTTTCCGCTCACCCAAGTCGATCTCGCCGACGCCACGGGACTGACTCCGGTCCACGTCAACCGGACGCTGCGCGCGCTCCGTCGCGACAGGCTGATCGAAATCCACAGCCGCACGCTGCAAGTGCCGGATCTCGCCGCGCTCCGCGCCGCCGGCGCATTCAGCGATACCTATCTGCCGATGTGAGTTGTGGTCAGGCGTCGCTCTCGGCGGCTTCCTGCTGGCCCGAGGCGACGATCAGGCTCGCATATTCCTCGGCCAGATGCTTGTGGCTGCTGGCGGCGCGAGGATCGGTGGCGCGCTGCGCCGCAATCTCCTCCTGGGCGATCCGGCTCAGATAATAATCGCGGTCGGTCTTATCCATCGCAGATCCCCCCGGGACTCGGTGAGAGACGAAATATAGCACCGCACGCCGAAGCGAGCGAATCAAATGGATCAGCCGCACTGGTGGTAATCGTGATGGCGGACTATCGTGGCGGACAGCTATGGAGACGGCCCGTGCGTAACTTTGTGCTTTGTATTTCGGCACTTGCTTTGCCGGGCTGCGTCGCGCGAACCGCCGTCGATATCGTGACGCTGCCGGTGAAGGCGGTGTCGGGCGGGGTCGACATGCTGACCACCAGCCAATCGGAAGCCGACGAGAAACGCGGCCGCCAGATCCGCAAATATGAAGAGTGCGTCGGCAAGGAAGATCGCCGCGCTCGCCGCGAGGACCGCGCGCCCGATTACAGCCGCTGCGAGCGCCGCTGACGCCTTGCCGCGCCATGAACGGCCGGTTCAGGGGGAACTCACGGCCTTGATCTAGATTGGTCGTTTCGACCGAAAGGACGAGTGATGCGTAAGATCCTGATCACGATGCTTATGGCTGCGACGGCGATCACCCCGGCGCTGGCCGAACCCAAGCACGGTCGCGGCGGCGGCAAGGACGCCCGGGCCGAGCGCCACGAGGCGCGCGGCGGCGGTGAACGGCGTGGCGGAGGCCAGCGCGAGATGCGCGCGGCGCGTGGCGGCGGCAATGCTGCTCGCGCCGAACGCAGTGGCCGCGGCGGTGAACGGCGCGCCGAGCGTCGCGAGGCCCGCCCCGATCGTGGACCCGCGCGGCGCGATTTCGTACGGGCCGAGCGGCGTCAGGAACGGCCCAAGCAGGCAAGACAGCAGCCGCGCGCCGATCGCATGGCTTTCACACGCGCCGATCGCGGCAACGCCCGCAAGGCGCAGCGCGGCCCCGATCGTCGCGCCAAGGCCGAGGCGCGCCAGCACAATCGTTTCGCGAAGCAGCATCGTGCCGAGCCGCGGCGCGAGATGCGGCGCATGGCCCGCACTGAGGATCGGCGCGCCCACGGACGGCGCGACTTCGACCGGGCGCGCGCCGTTCCCGCCCGCGCCGTCTGGAACGACGATCGCCGCGCCTATCGCGCGTTCGCCAAGCGCGAACAGCACCGGCTGCGCGATATGCGCAAGGCGGATCGCGCCTTCGCGCGTGCGGCGGAGAAGCGTGAGGCGCGCTGGCAGCGGGCCTTCGCGCAGCGCGGCCCGCGCGCGATCGGCCCGCAATACAATTTCGCCCCCGCCTATGCGCTTACGCCTGCTTATGTCGCGGCCCCGTCATATGGCTACGCCTCGGTTTATGGCTACACGCCACAATATGGCTATGCCAGCTATGCACCGAGCTATGGCTACGACGCTTATGGCTATGAAGATTACGGTTATGACAGCGGAGGCGGGCTGCTCGGCAGCGGTTCGCTCGGCCTGTTCAGCGGACTCCTCCCCGTATTGCTTAGCCAGATCGGGCTTGGCGACAGCCTCGGCGGCCTGACGGGGCTGACCGGCGATACCGACGGCTATGGCTATCAGGACGCCGGCTACGCCTATGACAATCCCTATGGCGGCTATGCCTATGCCGATCAGGGCTATCCGACTTACGGCGACTATGCCGGCTACGACGCGATGGGCGGCGGCTACGAAGACGCCGGTTACGACCAGGGCGGCCTAGGCGGTCTTCTCGGCGGCGGGCTGCTCGGCGGCAGCGGCGGTCTCGGCAGCACGGAAAGCCTGCTGCCGATCGTCGCGAGCGCGCTGGGCGGCGGCTTCGGCACCTCCGAGACGCTGCTTGCCGGTTCCGATCCCTACGCGACGGGCGGCAGCGCGCTGGGCGGGCTCGGCGGGTTGGGCGGCGGTGGCCTCGCCGGCGCCCTGCTGCCCTCGCTTCTGGGCTGAACATGTTCCCGGCGCACGCCGGGGTCCAGTGTTCCGCATAACAGGGAGACTGGACCCCGGCTTTCGCCGGGGCCCGATTACAGCGCGATCGCGACCGTTTTGAGCTCGGTATAGGCTTCGATGCCGTAGCGCCCGCTCTCGCGTCCAAAGCCCGATTGCTTGAACCCGCCGAAGGGCAGCGACGTGTCCGCCGCCGAGGGGCAATTGCCCCAGACCATGCCGGCTTTGACCTTTGCGGCAAGCTTGTGCATCGCCGACACGTCGCGCGTCCACACGCTGGCGGCGAGGCCGTAATTGGTGTCGTTCGCGGCCTTGGCGACCGCGTCGAGATCGTCGAAGCGCTGCGCGGTCAGCACCGGCCCGAAGATCTCCTCGCGCACCACGCTCATGTCGGGGTTCACGTCGACAAGGATGGTCGGATTGACGAACCAGCCGTCGCCGCCCGGCGTGTCGCCGCCGGCGAGCACCGTCGCGCCCGCCTTGCGACCCTGATCGATATATCCGAGCACCCGCTCATGCTGCTCGGTCGAGACCAGCGGGCCCATCATCGTATCGGGGGCGAGGCTGGGGCCGACCTTCCACTTGCCGGCATTGTCGGCGACCACCTCCAGCAATTTGTCGAATACGTCGCGGTGCGCGAACAGCCGCGATCCGGCAATGCACACCTGCCCCGCATTGGCGAAGATCGAGCGCGCGGCGCCCGCCGCCGTCTTCTCGATGTCGACGTCCGGAAGCACGATCACCGGCGATTTGCCGCCGAGCTCCAGCGTGACGCGCTTCAGCGTGTCGGTCGCGGCGCGGTTGATGATCTTGCCGACCTCGGTCGATCCGGTGAACGCCACCTTGTCGACGTCGGGATGGCGAACGAGCCGGTCGCCCGCAGTCTCGCCGTCGCCGGTGACGATGTTGAGCACGCCCGCGGGAATGCCCGCTTCCGCCACCAGATCCGCGAAGCGCAGCGCCGAAAGCGATGTCTGCTCGGCGGGCTTCAGCACCACCGTGCAGCCCGCCGACAGCGCCGGCGCGATCTTCTGCACCGCCATCATCAGCGGGAAGTTCCACGGCACGATCTGCGCGGCGACGCCGATCGGCTCACGTCGGACATAGGCGTGGATGCTGCCGGTCGGCATGCCCGATGGCTCGATATGCTCGCCCGTCAGCTTGGTCGCCCAGCCCGCCATGTAGCGCAGCGCAGCGACGCATTTGGGAAGATCGTAACCCTGGCTGGCGCTGCGCGGCTTGCCGTTGTCGATCGACTCGATCTCGGCGATCTCGGGAATGTTCGCTTCTAGCAGGTCGGCGAGCTTCTCGACCAGGCGCTGGCGCTGATATGGCGGCAATCCGGACCAGCGGCCATCGTCGAAGGCGCGGCGCGCCGCGGCGACGGCGCGATCGACATCCGCGTCCGACGCGTCGACGATCGCGACAATCTCCTTGCCGGTCGACGGATCGAACACCGGGATGCGCTTGCCGTGCGAGGATTCGACCCATTCGCCGTCGATGAACAGCTTCGGCGCGCGCTTGAGGAAGGCCTGCACCGCATCGGAATAAGCGGGCTGGGTGGCGATCTTGGGCATCTCGTTCATGGAGGCTTCCTGAAGCTTTGGGGATGGCGTGCCGCGGCCTATACACAGCCGCGCCGCAAACCCCCAGCCCCGGAAACCGGTCAGCCGTTTAGAACGGTATCCAGTTCGTCTTCTCGGTGAACTTCATATAGCCGGCGTTGACGCCGAGGCGGAGGCCGACGCCGAGCCGCACGGGGATCAGCACCACGTCGCCGCGGCGGAGATAGGTCGCGGCGAAACCGCCGACCGCATAGGCGCGCCCTTCAGCCGCCGGATAGCGGCGGTAAAGCTTCTGCGTGTCGTTGAGATTGTAGACGAGGACGAACACCTTGTTCGCGTCCGCGCCCGCATCGAAGCCGATCGACGGGCCGGTCCAGTAGACGGGCCGGTCGCCCTCGATGCGATGCCGCATCGTTCCCGATCCATAGCGCACGCCGACGACGAACGCGCCACCCGCTTCCTGGCCCGCGATATAGGCGACCGGCTCGCCCTGATCCTTGAGGATATTCTCGAGCAGGCCGGCGAGGCCCTCGGCGCCTTTGCCGAACACGCCCTCTGCGGCGCTGAACACGTCCTCGCGCGGCAGCGTGTCGCTGGGCGCGGTGAGCGGCGGATCGGCCGCGCGCTGGGCGGGCGCGGCGTAGCTGCCGCCCTGATCGACCGGCGTATACTCCTGGGCCGGCGGCGCGCTCTGATAGGGATCGTAAGCGTCCGACTGGTAGGTGTTGGTCGGCGGCGGCGCCGCATCGGCCGGGGCGCGATAATCGCCGGCGCTGTTGGGATCGATCTGGTTGATCTGCGCCGGCGCCGGCCCGGCGACGGCGAGCGACAGCGCGGCCGCGGCAAGCAGCGAGCGGAGCGAGGCGGTAATCATGGCACAAATCCCCCGAGACAGGGGGCAAGGTTAACGCGCGCGCGGCTTTCCCGGCAATGAACGGGCGGCAGGGCGAGTCGATGGCGCGCCGAAACGAGTCCGGCGTGCGGCGGATCGCCGCGCCGCAAACGACCGTTGACCCCCAAGCGAAGCCGCCGCTATAGCCCGCGCTTCGGCGCTTCGGAGACGTGGGTGAGTGGCTGAAACCAGCGGTTTGCTAAACCGCCGTAGGGGGATTACTCCTACCGAGGGTTCGAATCCCTCCGTCTCCGCCAGCAGCGCCGCTCAGCCCTTCGCCCAATCCGCCACGGCGCGTTCCAGTACGGCCAGCGGCACGGGACCGGATTCGAGGACCAGATCGTGGAACGCGCGGACGTCGAAGGCGGCGCCTTTCGTTTTGCGCGCCGCCTCTCGTGCGGCAACGATGCGGTTGGCGCCTACTTTGAAGCTGCACGCCTGCCCCGGATAGACGGCGTAGCGCGTCACTTCGCGCTCGGTCGCCAGCGGCTGCTCGCCCGCATTGTCGACCATCCACTGCACCGCCTTGTCCTTGCTCCACCGTTCGTGGTGCATGCCGGTATCGACGACGATCCGCGCGGCGCGGAACAACTGCGACTGGAGATGGCCGATGCGGCCGAACGGATCGCTTTCGAAAATGCCGAGCTCGTCCGCGACCTGTTGCGCGTAGAGCGCCCAGCCTTCGGTATAGGCGGAGAAGCGGACGATCTTGCGGAACAACGGCAGCGCCGGCGCGTGGGCGAGAACGCTGTACTGGAAATGGTGGCCAGGCACCGCCTCATGGTGGGTGAGCGTCGGCAGCCGCCACGTCGCATGCTCGCCGGGGTTCTTGAGGTTGAGCGAATAGACGCCGGGCTGACCCGGGCCGCCATCCGAATAGAAAGCGCCAGGCGCGCCGGATTCAATCGCGGGCGGGATGCGGCGGACGACGATGGGATCGACCGCGACATTGCCGAAGGCGCGCGGCAGCCGCTCGACCACCTGCTTGATCTGCGCCTCGGCGAGCGCGATCAGCTTGGCGCGGCCGGCATCGTCGTCGGAGACGTGAAAGCGTGCATCCTTGTTGAGCGCCGCGATCCGCGCACCGACGCTGCCCTGCGACAGGCCCTGCGCCTTCAGCAGCGTGTCGATCTCGGCGATCAACTCCTCGCACTGTGCGAGGCCGACCTTGTGCAACTCGCCCGGCGCGATGTCGGCCGTGGTGTTGGCGCGGACGGCGGCGGCATAATAGGCATCGCCGTCGGGAAGCCGCCACACGCCACCGGTATCGACCGCGCGCGGCGCCACCGCCTTCAGCGCCGCCGCCTGCCGGTCGAGCGCGGGTGCAATCTCCTTGGCGAAGATCGCCGCGGCGCGCGGGCCGTAATCGCCGAGCCCCTTGTCCGCGATGCGCTTGAGGGCCGGCGCGATCAGCGCGGATTGCAGCGGCGGGCCGTCGCGCAGACCTTCGATCTGCGGCAGGGTGCGGGCGATGACGAAATCGGGCGGGATGACGCCGATGCCGGCATCGTGCGCGATGCGCGCGCTTTCCTGATCGATCGCGACGGCGAGCGCTGAAAGCCGCGCGAGCCACGCGTCGGCATCCGCCTTGGTCTCAATCGGGTGGCGCGATCCGATGAAGTCCGGCAGCCAGTAATAAGCGCCGTTCATCTGGCTCACGACATAGGGGCTGGGACGGAGGTTGCCGTCGACATAGCCGTAGCGCGCGAGGAGATCGTCGAGCGTTTCGTAGACGAAACCCGCGACGTCGTAATCGAGCGCGCCGCGCGGCGTCAGGCGGGCGCGGTCGATCGCCTTGAGGTCCGCGATCGCCTGACGGATCGCCGCGCGATCGGTGGCGCGCGCAGCGAGCGAGCGGTCGTCGAGCCTGGCGCGCAGCGCGGCATTGGCGCCGACGTCATAATCATTGCCGGTCGCTTCCTCGGGCGATCGGCGGAGATAGGCTTCGCTATGCCGCTGGAGCAGCGCCGCGAGCGCCGCATCGGTATCGCCGGCGGCGGCGAACGCACCTGCGGGGATCGCGCCGGCGAACGCGCCCGCGGCGGCGCCCTGGAGGAAGATGCGGCGGTCGATCATTCGGAACTCCAGACGTTCAACATGCGGACATCCCGCTCGCTGCCGGCGGGCGCGGGAAAGGATTGGATGAAGGTCGGGCCTTCGGGATCGGCAGCGCCGGTACGGTGCGCGGCGCGCAGGCGATCGGGCGCCTCGCCGTGTTCCATCCAGGCCTCCATCGCGGCAATATAGTCGATGGCGAAGGCGCCGTCGCCGCCCCAGCAATGCTCCATGCCCGGCACCATCACCAGCCGCGCGAAATCGCGCGTCGCCCTGGCGCCGCCCATCGTCCGCGTCACCGCGCCATAATAATCGACACTGTTGAGCGGCGCGACGCGGGCGTCGGCCCAGCCGTGATAGATGAGCAGCTTGCCGCCCGCGTCGCGGAAGGCGCGCAGGTCTGGATTGGAGGCGGTGTAAAGCATTTCATTTTCGCGGAGGCGTTCGGGATCGCGATCGAAATCGAAGGCGCTCGCCTCCCAGCCGGGGCCGAAGTCGCTCTGGATGTAGCGTGTGGTGTCGGTGCCGGAGAGCGTCGCCCCCGCCGGCTTGCCGTCGAGCGGCAGAAAGGCGAGCCAGCCCTGCTCCGATCCCGGCAGAAAGCCGCCGCCGAAATAGGTAGGGCGGCCCTGCGAGTCGATCGGCCCGGTATAGACTGCGCGCGCGGCGGAAACCTGCTCGGCGTTGAGGCAGCCGCCTTCCTGGCCGTCGCGGCATTGCAAGGATGCGGGATCGAAGCCGCGGCGGGGATCGTCGATCACGCCGTCCCGGCGTCCGTCACGCGCATCGAGCTTCGCGATCGCGGCGCCGTGGAGCAAGTCAATCGCGGCGCGGTCGAACATAGGGCTGCCGTCGGCGCGCGCGAGCTGCTGGAGCGTCCAGACGAAGCTCATCACCGTACCGGCTTCGCTCACCACCGGCGCGCCCGCGATGATGCCGTCGAAATCGTGCGGGAAGCGCTGCGCGGAGACGAGGGCCTGCCGCCCGCCGGTCGAGCAGCCCATGAAGTAGGAATGCTTCGGCCGGGCGCCGTAGAACGCGGCGACGACCGCCTTGGCGGTCTGCGCGGTGCGATGCGTGGCGCGATATCCGAAGTCGATCTTCGCCTCGATGTTGCGCCACGCCCAAAGGCCGTCGCCCGGCCCCGAGCGATGCCCCATGTCGGAGATGATGCAGGCATAGCCGCGCCGCAGCGGATAATCGCACTCGCGTGCCCAGATGCTCTCGCCGGCGATGCCGCACGATCCGGTGCAGCCGGCGTAGAACAGCTTGCCGTTCCACCCGGTGGTGGGGAGGACGATCTCGAAACCGGTATTGGGCGAAACGTAGCCGCGCACGCGGCAGATCGCCGGGCGCTGGCCATCCGCCGTCAACGCGTTCGCGCCGGTGATGTGCGCCGGCGCTTCGGGCGGAAGTTCGAGCTTTGCGGTAGCGAGCGCGGCGCACGCCGCCGGCTCGACCGGGCTTTCTACGGGCGCCGCCTCCGCGCGACCCGCCGCCAGCAGCGCAAAGGCTGCGGCGGCGAGCGAGCGGCGGATCACGCCCACCGTCGGCTTAGAACTTGTAGCCGAGGTTGACGCCGATCGTGCGGTAGGACGGTTCCACCTGCACCCCCGAGTAGAAGGCCTTTTCGTAGGTGTTGGCGAAGTAGTTCGCGTCGAACAGATTCTCGACATAGACCACCGCGCGGATCTTATCGTTCTCGACGCCAACGCGAAGATTCACATTGTGATAGCTTGGCGAGATGAACGGATATTCGTTGTAGCGGTAGGCGAGCGGGGTCGACAGCATCTTGTCGCGGAAGTTCCACTCGGCGCGGACAAAGCCGTCGAAATCGTTGGTCACCGGCACCGTGTACTGGGCCTGCGCACCGAGCGTCCAGCGCGGCGCGTTGACCAGCGTCCGGCCCGAAATGTCGATGACGATGCCGTCGATCAGCGCGTTGGGATAGCTGCCGAATTCGGACTTGTTGTAGCCCGCGTTCGCGCTGAGGCGCAGTTCGTCGGTGACGCGCAGATCGAAGCTGCCCTCGATGCCGTAGCTCTTGGCCGAGGCGGCGTTCTCGATGCCACTGACCGAGCGGAGCAGGCCGGTGACCGGATCGATGAACTGGAAGCGGACGGTCTGCTGGACGTCCTTCCAGTCCATGTAGAAGCCGGTGATGTCAACGCGCATCCGGCCGTCGAGCAGATCGAATTTGGTGCCGAGCTCGTAATTCCACAGCGTCTCCGGCTCGAACGAGTTCGGCAGGTTGACGTTGTTGGTGATCTGCGTGCCGCCCGACTTGAAGCCCTTCGAGGCGGTGGCGAAGAACAGCAGGCCCGGCTGCGGCTTGTAGCTCACCGTGAATTTGGGCGAAATGTCCTCGAAGTCCGCGGCGCGGTCATTGATGCCGGTCACGACATTGTTGGACCGCGTCTGCGACAGATTCTCGGTACGCTCATATGAATAGCGCAGGCCGAGCGTCGCCGAGAGCTGATCGGTGATGTTGTAGGTGCCCTGCGCGAACAATGCGAAGTAATTGGTCGAGCTATCGGAATCGAGGCCGGTGACCTCCAAGCCTTCGCAGCGGCCGCCAGTCGACGCCGGGCAAAGCGGGCTTTGCGCGCCGTGGAAAGTCGACTGGTCGGTCTTGCCGGTGTCCTTGCCGACCGAGGTGCCGATGCTCCAATCAATGACATTCTCCCCCTGCGACTGGAGACGGAGTTCGCCGCTGGTCGATTTGCGGTTCAGCACCAGGTCTTCGTAGAAGAAGTCCTTGCTGCCACCGTCGACGTCGCCGAAGTTAAACACGTCGGCGTTGAGATGGCCGAACACCGCGGTCAGCGCGGCGACGTCGAAATCCCAGACCGCCCGGGTACTGAAATAATCGAACTTGCTGCCGACGCGCTGCGGGCGATTGAAGTTCACCCGCGTGCGGTTCTCCGGATAGAAACCGACGCCGTCAGGATCGGCGATGTCGCCCGGTTGGTTGCCGTAATAGACCGCTCGCCAAGTCGCTGTGAGATAGCCGGTGGGCACGCCGTTGCGCATGCCGACACGCTCGTCGGATGCGCTGTAGGTGAAGTCCCAGGTGAGGTTCTCAAGCGGCGTGAAGCGCGCCTGGACGCGGCCGGTATAATAGCGGCTGTCGTTGCCGCCGCCGATCGGGTTGATGTTCTTGATGTAGCCGTCGGATTCTTCGTACTGGCCCGAGGCGCGGATCGCGAGAATGCCCGGCGCGACGGGTACGTTGAGCACGCCCTGCGCGCGCCACGTGTCGTAGCTCGAATAGCCTAGTTCGACCTCGCCTTCCCATTCGTCCACCGGCTTGTTGGTGATGACGTTGATCGCGCCGCCTACGGAGTTGCGGCCGAAATAGGTACCCTGCGGGCCGCGCAGAACCTCGATCCGCTCGAGATCGACGATCTGCGGGTTGCTGGTGCCGGCGGCGACGTTGAACTCGTCGATGTAGAAGGCGTAGCTGCCCTGCCGGACGTCCGACAGCGGGTTGAGCTGGTTGGAGATGCCGCGGATCGAAAGATCACGGCGATCGCGCGAACCGTTCGACTGGAAGCTGACGTTCGGCGTCAGCGCGAAATAATCCTCGACGCTCTGGACGTTCTGCGCCTTCAGCAGCTCGCTACCGATGGCGGTTATGGCGATCGGCACGTCCTGGATCGACTCCGTACGACGCTGCGCGGTGACGATGATCTCGTCGCCGAAGCCCGACGGCGCCCGCGGCGTCGCCGAAGGCTCGGCTGCCGCGGTCGGCTCTTCGGGCGGAACGTCCTGCGCCAGCGCTGGCGCCGCGAGCCCCGCCACGAGCGCGGCCACTGCCGCCTGCCCCGCAAACCGCGCCGCCTTGTTCCGAACCGCTCGTGCCGTCGTCATGTCAAACCCCCTCTTGCTGCCGGGAGCCTTTCGCTCGCCGACATCGATCTTTTGGAAATTCCCTCCGGTGCGCCGGTCGTTTGCCGGCTCGGCGCTTTACGCGATCATTCCTTCCAGCACTGCGGATCGAGCGTATCTTTCGCCGGATCCAGCGTGTGGCGGACGAGCACGATCGAAGCGATCTTGCCGTCGCGCAGCACCGCATGGCCCGCGGCGAGCGAGCAGCTCGTCTTACCGTCCCGCCGTGCGCGGATGACGTGATAATTGTAGATGAGGCCGTCCTTCTCGAAGACCTGCTTGAACGGCACGACGATCTCGACGTCGCCGCCGCCGGACTGGATCTTCTGGAAGTGCGTCGCCCACTGGTCGACACCGTCGATCACGGTGCGGCCTTCCAGCACAAGCGTCGCGTCGGGCGTGAAATGCTTCGAGAAATTCTCGGCGGTGTAGGCGCCCGGCGTCTTGAACGCCTGGTTCCACCAGATGAACATCTTGGACAGCGCGTCGGTCGCCGGCATTTCCGCCGCGGCCGGAGCTGCGCCGCCGATCGCAAGCGCCGCGGCACACGCAAGAATGGCGAATGGCTTCATGACCCCTTACCCCTTCTGTGGTTCGCGGGGCTCTCGCGGCCACCGTCTTGTTCACACTGTCCGTCAGTATCAGTGTTGTTGCAACGGCATTGCAAAGCGATGTTCGTTGCGTATGGCGCAAACTATTACGGCGCGTCGTTGCGGACGATTTCGCCGCCCTTCATCACGAAGCTGATCGTGCGCAGGGCGCGGATGTCGGCGGCAGGATCAGCATCGACCGCGACGATATCGGCGAGATAGCCTGGCTTCAGCGCGCCCACTTCCTTGTCGACGCCGAGCATGCGCGCCGGCTCGATCGTCGCGGCGCGCAGCGCTTGCAGCGAAGTCATCCCCGCTTTTTGATAAAGCTCTGCCTCGCGCACCGTGGCGTTGGTGCCTTCGTTGGGCTCATACGGATACTGGTCCGATCCCAGCGCGATGTTCACGCCCGCCGCGATCGCCGCCTTCAGCGTTTCCCAATGCACTTTGCCCACCGAGGCCTGACGCGCGAGATACCAGTCGGGCGATCCGATCTTGCGGTAGAATTCCAGCGCGCCCTTCTGGCTGACGACGATCGTCGGGATGTACCAGGTGCCCTTCGCCTTCATCTTCTTCAAAAGCTCGGGCGTGAAGAAATAGCCGTGCTCGAAGGCGTCGATGCCCTGCTCCAGCGCATATTCGGACGCCTGCGGCGATCCGGTATGGCCGGTCACCTTGACGCCGTTGCGATGCGCGACCTCGATCGCGGTCTTCATCTCCTCGTCGGTGAAGGGCGAGGCGGCGATCGCGCCGCGCTCGTCGGAGATGCCGCCCGAGATGCCGAGCTTGATCCACGTGGCGCCGCGCTTGATCTGCTCGCGCACCGCCTTGGCCATCGCATAGGGCCCGTCCGCCTCCAGCTTGCCGTGGCCGCCGGTCGGCACGATCGACTCTCCGGCGGTGTGCCATCGCGGCCCCTGGAAGCGGCCGCTGTCGATCGCCGACTTCACCGAGAATTCGATGCCGCCGTCCTCGCCGGTCGAGCGGATGGTGGTCACGCCGGCGTGCAGCGACTTCTTCGCATTTTCCAGCATGCGGAGCGCCTTGGCTTCCGGCTTCTCGTTATAGATGCGCGCCGAGCCCGGCAGGTTGAGCGCCAGGTGGACGTGCATGTTCATGAGGCCGGGCGCGAGCCACTTGCCCTGCATCGGCACCACCGTCGCGCCCGCCGGAACCGGGGTCGAAGCGGCCGGGCCGATCGCGGTGATCTTGCCGCCTTCGACCAGCACCACCGCATCGCGCACCGGCGCCTTGCCGTCGAGATCGACGACATTGCCGCCGACGAGCGCGGTGACCTGCGCCGCGGCGGGATGCGCGGCAACGAGGGCGGCGGCGAGCGCCGCGCTTGCGAAACGCTTCATGGCAGTTTCCTTGAAATCACTGCGCGACGAGCGCGGGATCGGAGTCGTCGCGATAGACGGTGCCACCCTTCATCACGAAGGAGATGCCACGCAGCGCCGCGATGTCGGCGGTGGGATCGGCGGCGACGGCGACGATGTCGGCATATTGGCCGGGCTTGATGCGGCCGACATCCTTGTCGAGCCCCAGCATCTTCGCGGGCTGGATGGTCGCCGCCTGCAGCGCCTGCAGCGGCGTCATTCCCGCCTTCACGTACAGCTCGGCTTCGGCGACCGTGGCGGTGGTGCCGCCATTCGGCTCGAACGGGAATTGATCGGTGCCGAGCGCGATGTTCACGCCCATACGGATCGCGTTCTGCAGCATCGCCCAATGATCCTTGCCGGTCGATGCGACGCGGTCGAGATACCAGTCGGGCGATCCGATCTTCCTGTAGAATTCATAGGCGCCGGGCTGGCTGACGACGATCGTCGGCACCAGCCACACACCCTTCGCCTTCATCTCCTTCAAGATGTCCTGATCGAGATGATAGCCGTGCTCGAAACAGTCGATGCCATATTTGAGTGCCTGCTTCGCCGCTTCGGTCGATCCATTGTGCGCGGTGACCTTGACGCCGTTTCGGTGCGCGACCTCGATCAGCGTCGACAGCTCCGCATCGGTCATCGGCGCGGCGGAGATGCTGCCGTGGGTGTCGGAAATGCCGCCCGAGATCGCGATCTTGATCCAGCTCGCGCCGCGCTTGATCTGGGTGCGCGCCGCCTTGGAGAATTCCGCCGGCCCGTCGGCTTCCAGGAAGCCGTGACCGCCGGTCGGCACGATCAGCTCGCCCGCGCTTTCGATCCGCGGGCCGTCGGTCTGGCCCGCCTCGATCGCGCGCTTCAGCGCAAAGTCGTTGCCGTGATCTTCGGCGGTGAGGCGCACGGTGGTGACGCCGGCGAGCAGCGAGCGGCGGGCATTGTCCGCCATGCGCAGCGCCTGCTCCGCGTCGGTCTCGTTGACGAGCGCATTGCCCGCGGCGCCCGGCAGCTTGAGCCCGAAATGGACGTGCATGTTCATGAGGCCGGGGACCAGCCACTTGCCCTGCATGGGCACGACCTTGGCGCCGGCAGGAACGGTGATCGATGAAGACGGGCCGACCTGCGCGATGCGATCTCCTTCGATCAGCACGGTGGCGTCGCGGATCGGCGCGCCGCCGTCGATCGCGACGACATTGCCGCCGACGAGCGCGGTCACCAGCTTGGCGGGCGCCTGCGCCGCGACAGGCGCGGCGACGAGCGACGCGGCAGCGGCGATGGCGGCGATTGTCTTGAAGATCATGGTGTGGCCCCTCTTGTTGCCCGGCAGATTGCGGGATCGATGCGCGATCGCACAATGCGCCGCGCGACCCTAGTTCATTGCAGTGAGCGCAACATGCCGCGATTTGCGTTTCGCACAAAGCAAGGAAGAGCGCGCTTTCCGGGCGCGACCGGTCGTCCCGCCCAGTGGCGCGGGGCGATGGCCGCCTCTTGCATTCCCGCCGCCCCGACGCAGGAATGCGGCATCGGCAAACGAAGGGGATGGTAATGCGGCACGGCATTTCGAGGCGGAGCGCGGTGGCGCTGCTCATGGCCGGGGCGGCGCTGCCCTTCGCTCCGGCGCTGGCGCAGGGTGGTCCCGATGCACGGCTGCGTGCTCTGCTGGAAGAGAGCGAAGCGGCTGACGCGCGGCTTGATCCACTTGGCGCCGTGCGCAAGGGCGATGCCGCCGCCGAGCCGTTCGTCGATCCGCTCGGCGATGCCTATGCCCGCGCGCTGGAGGCGAACAAGCGGCGCGAGCTTGCTGCGTTGAAGGCGATCAACCGCAACGCGCTGAGCGCCGTCGACCGCATTGCCTATGACGTGTTCGACTATCGTACTCGTCAGACGCTCGAATTGTTCGACGACGGCCTCTTCGAGGTCCAGCGCAAGGCCAATCTCAACCCCTCCTTCGGGCTGCAGGTCGAGTTTCCCGACTTCGTTTCCAGCGGCGCGGCGCCCTTCGCCACCGTCGCCGATTACGAGGCCGGGCTCGTGCGCCTCGATGGCTTCGCCGGCTATCTGACCAACGCGATCGGCCAGCTCAAGGCCGGGCGCGCGGCGGGCTACGTCCAGCCGCGCATCGTCGTCGAGAATGTGCTCGCGCAAGTCGATGCGATGCTCAAGCTGCCGGTGGAGGAGAGCCCCTTCTACGCCGCGATCAAGCGGATGCCCGAGGGCATTGCTGCCGCGGACCGGACGCGGTTGACCGCCGCCTATCGCCAGGCGATCGAAACCAAGGTCTATCCTGGCTACCGCCTGTGGCAGACCTATTTGCGCGACGATTATCTCCCCGCCACGTCGGCGGCGCCCGGTCGCTGGGCGATGAAGGATGGTGGCAAGCTCTATGCATGGGAGCTCAAGCGCCACACCACGACGACCCGCTCCGCCGACGACATCCACACGCTCGGCCTCGCCGAAGTGAAGCGCATCCGCGCCGGCATGGAGGCGGTTCGCAAGCAGGTCGGCTTCCAGGGCGACCTCAAGGCCTTCTTCGAGCATGTCCGAACCGATCCCAAATATTATTATACCAAGCCCGAGGATCTGATCGCGCGGTTCGAGGCGATCGAGGCGAAGATCTGGCCGGCGATCCCCAAGCTGTTCCACGAGCGGCCGAAGGCGCCGTTCGAGGTGCGCCCGCTCCCCGCGCTCGGCGATCAGCGCGGCACCGGCTATTACCGCCCCGGCCCGCCCGACGGCGTCTCGCCCGGCATCCTCTTCTTCAACATGTCGATGCTGAACACGCGGCCGATCCCGACGCTGGAGACGCTGACGCTGCACGAGGGCATCCCCGGCCACCATTTCCAGATCACCCTGGCGCGCGAGAACGAGGCGCTGCCGCCGCTGCTGCGCTACGGATCGTCGACGGCCTATTCGGAAGGCTGGGGGCTTTACGCGGAATCTCTGGGCCGCGAACTCGGCATGTTCGGCGATCCGATGCAGCTCTTCGGCCACCTCGACATGGAGATGCTGCGCGCGGTGCGGCTGGTGGTCGATACCGGGCTCCACGCCAAGAAGTGGGAGCGGCAGCAGGCGATCGATTACATGCTCGACAATACGTCGATGGCGCCGCGCGACGTCGCGGTCGAGATCGATCGCTACATCGCCTATCCGGGCCAGGCCTGCGCCTACAAGATCGGCGAGCTGAAGTTCCGCGAGCTGCGCGAACGCTCGGCCAAGGCGCTTGGGAAGCGCTTCGACGTGCGCGATTACCACCATCAGGCGCTCGGCACCGGTGCGCTGCCGATGGCGGTGCTGGACGCGAAGATCGACGGCTGGATCAAGGCCGGCGGCGGCGGGTTCACTCCGGCGCGTTGATCGCGTCGAGATTGGCCTGCAGCTTGCCGATCAGCGCGAGCAGCCGATCGAACTCGCGCGCCGAAAAGCCGCGGATCAGCTTGGCGTAGACCGGCGCCGTCACCTGCCGCGCCGCGGCGAGCTGCTCGCGCCCAGCAGAGGCTAGCCGGACGTCGGTGACGCGCGCGTCGTCCGGATTGGCGGCGGTGACGACGAGCCCGCCCTTCTCCATTCGCTCGACAATGCGCATCATCGTGGAAAGATTGATCACCGCGCTGTCGGCGATGCGGCCGATGCTGCGCGGCTCCGCTTCGCCCAGGATCATCAGCACCCGCCAGGTCGGAACGTCCACGCCGATCCGCCGCAGCCGCGCTTCGATGATCCGGTTGTAGCGGCTTGCCGCGCGATTGAGCAGGTAGAAGGGGTATTTGTCGAGATGGAAGAGCGCGGTGCCGGGATCGCCCAGCCGGCGGCTGTCCATCATCGGTTCGCCTTCACTCATCACCCGCCCCCGTTGTCACGCAGGCAACGATATAATAGTTGCATATGCAAGTGAATATGCCAGTCTTTCGATCAACCGGCGCGAGTCCGGGCACAAGGAGATCCGCATGACCAGCCAAGCCAGCCAGACCCTGCAATCGCTCGCTCAAGGCATTGCCGGCGGGTCGATCCGCACCGTCGATCTGACGCAGACGCTGTCGCCCGACACGCCGACGCTCGTCCTGCCGCCCGAGTTCGGCCAATGCTCGCCGTTCAAGGTCGAGGAGATCAGCCGCTACGACGAGCGCGGCGTTGCCTGGTATTGGAACAATTTCACCGTCAGCGAGCATACCGGCACGCATTTCGACGCGCCGGTCCACTGGGTGACGGGCAAGGATCTCGACAACAATTGCGTCGACACCGCGCCGCCCGCCGACTTCGTCGCGCCCGCGGTGGTGATCGACGTATCCAAGCAATGCGCTGCCGATCCCGACTATCTGCTGACGGTTGCGGACATCGAAGCGTGGGAGGCGGAGCATGGCCGCATCCCGCCGCGTCACTGGGTGCTGCTGCGCACGGATTGGTCGAAGCGGTCGGTCGAGGATTACGTCAACCGCCGCGACGACGGCGCGCATACACCGGGGCCGTCGACCGAGGCGGTGAAGTTTCTGGTCGACGAGCGCGACGCGCACGGCTTCGGCGTCGAGACGATCGGCACCGATGCTGGCCAGGCGCATCTGCTGAAGCCGGCCTATCCCGCGCACACGCTGTTTCACGCGGCGGGACGGTACGGCCTCCAGTGCCTTGAGAATCTGGACAAGCTGCCGCCGACGGGCGCAGTGATCGTCGCCGCGCCGCTCAAGATCCAGGGCGGATCGGGCAGCCCGCTCCGCGTCCTCGCGCTCGTCGCCGACTGACGCACGGATGGCCGAGCGGTCCTTCAAGAAAGAGGTCGAGCGCCTGCGCCTCGGCGCGGGCGAGACCTTCGAGGGCGAAGGCATTCTCGCCGTCACCAAGGGACTGCTCGAAGCCGGCGTCGCTTATGTCGGCGGCTATCAGGGATCGCCGATCAGCCATTTGATGGACGTCTTTGCCGACGCCGATCCGCTGCTGAAGGAACTCGGCGTCCACTTCGAGGCGAGCGCGAGCGAGGCGACGGCTGCGGCGATGCTCGCGGCGTCGGTCAACTATCCGCTGCGCGGCGCGGTCGCGTGGAAATCGGTGGTCGGCACCAACGTCGCATCGGACGCGCTGTCCAACGTCGCATCGGGCGGTGTCACGGGCGGCGCGCTGATCATCGTCGGCGAGGATTATGGCGAAGGCTCCTCGATCATGCAGGAGCGCACCCACGCCTTCGCGATGAAATCGCAGATGTGGCTGCTCGATCCGCGGCCGAACCTTCGCAGCATCGTCGACATGGTGGCGAAGGGGTTCGAGCTTTCCGAAGCCTCGAACACGCCGGTGATGCTGGAGCTGCGCGTGCGTGCCTGCCACGTCACCGGCCGCTTTACCGCCAAGGACAATGTGCCGCCGCTGATGACGGTCGCCGACGCGGCCAACCGGCCGACGCGCGATACCGAGCGGATCGTGCTGCCGCCCGCCAATTTTCTCCACGAGGTCGAGAAGATCGAGAAGCGCTGGCCGGCGGCGGTGGATTTCGTGGCGCGCGAGAGGCTCAACGAACGGTTCGGGCCGGCGGAGGGCGATGTCGGCATCATCGTCCAGGGTGGCCTGTTCAACACGCTGAACCGCGCGCTCGAGCTGGTCGGCCTGTCGGATATCGAGGGCAACGCCAGGCTCCCCATCTATTGCCTCAACGTCACCTATCCGCTGGTGCCCGACGAGGTCGCCGATTTCTGCCGCGGCAAATCGGCGGTGCTGATCGTCGAGGAAGGCCAGCCCGAATTCATCGAGCATGAGCTCAACACCCTGCTCCGCCGCGCCGACCTGCAGACGCGCATCGTCGGCAAGGACGTGCTGCCGCGCGCCGGCGAATATTCGGGCGCGGTTCTGCGCGACGGCGTCGCCAAATTCCTCCGCGCCTGGGCGCCCACGATCGCGCCGCCCGAAGAGTCCGCAACGCCGCCCGCCGTCACGCCCAAGGACGTGCCGCAGCGCCCCGCCGGCTTCTGCACCGGCTGCCCCGAGCGGCCGATCTTCACCGCGATGAAGCTGGTCGAGCGCGAGCTGGGGCCGAGCCACGTCTCCGCCGACATCGGCTGCCACCTCTTCTCGATCCTGCCGCCCTTCCACATCGGCAACACGACGATGGGCTATGGCCTGGGCTCCGCAGGCGCCTCCGCCTTCCGCCCCGAAGGCAAGCGCGCGATCGCGGTGATGGGCGACGGCGGCTTCTGGCACAACGGCCTCACCTCCGGCATCGGCAACGCGGTCTTCAACAAGGACGACACCGTCACCCTGATCGTCGACAACGGCTATTCGGCGGCGACCGGCGGGCAGGACATCCTCTCTTCGCGCGCAACCAATCCGGTGCGCGCGACCAACCACCCCATCGCCCGCGCGGTGCGCGGCGTCGGCGCGGATTGGGTGCGGACGATCGACCGCACCTATGATGTGAAGGCGATGCGCGACACGCTGAAGGAAGCACTGACCGCGAAGGAAAAGGGCCCCAAGGTCATCGTCGCTTCGTCCGAGTGCATGCTCAACCGCCAGCGCCGCGAGAAGCCGGCGAAGGCGAAAGCGATCAAGGCTGGGCGCCGCGTCGTGCGTGATCGGTTCGGGGTCGATCCAGACACCTGCACCGGCGATCATAGCTGCATCCGCCTTTCGGGATGCCCCTCGCTGACGATCAAACCCAATCCCGATCCGCTGCGCCGCGACCCGATCGCGCACGTCGACAATAGCTGCGTCGGCTGCGGCCTTTGCGGCGAGGCGAGCCACGCGGCGGTGCTCTGCCCGAGCTTCTACCGCGCACGGATCGTTACCAACCCCGATCGCTGGGATCGCATCAAGCAACGCGTGCGCGGCGCGCTGATCGGCTGGATGCAGCGGCGGATGGACGCCGCCCGTGCGGCGCGCGCCTTCTGATGGAGCGGCGGCGGATCACCATCGCGATCCTGGCGCTCGGCGGCCAGGGCGGAGGCGTTCTTGCCGACTGGATATTGGCGCTGGCCGAGGCGAAAGGCTGGCGCGCGCAGGGCACATCGGTGCCGGGCGTCGCGCAGCGCACCGGATCGACCATCTATTATATCGAGTTGGTGCCCGACGATGCGGCCGCCGATCCCGTGCTGGCGCTGATGCCGGTGCCGGGCGATGTCGACATTGTCATCGCCTCCGAATTGATGGAAGCGGGCCGCGCGATCCTGCGCGGTTTCGTGACGCGCGACCAGACGACGCTGATCGGCTCCACGCACCGCATCTTCGCGATCGCAGAGAAATCGGCGATGGCCGACGGCCGTGCTTCCAGCGAACGCATCCTCGCTGCCTGCGGCGAGCGGGCCAAGCGCTTCATCGGCTTCGACATGGACGCGGAGGCCGCGCGTGCGGGTAGCGTAATCAGCTCGATCATGTTCGGCGCGCTGGCGGGGAGCGGCGCGCTGCCGTTCGCACGCGCAGATTATGAGCAAGCGATTCGCGCGGGCGGCATCGCGATCGACGCGAACTTGCGCGGTTTTTCCGCGGGGCTTGCTGCTGCGAAAACGTCCGAGGCGGCGCTTCCCGGCGAGGCCGTGGCGCCGCCGCCGCGACCGACGACGGCGGCAGGCCGCGCGTTGGCGGATCGGGTCACCGCGTTGCCGCAGGACGCACAGCCCAATGCGCTTCACGGCGCCGCACGGCTGACCGATTATCAGGACGCCGATTATGCCGGCCTCTATCTCGACCGGCTGACCCTCGTGGCAGGCTTCGGCGATCCACTGCTGACGACGGAGACGGCGCGGCATCTGGCGCTCTGGATGAGCTACGAGGACACGATCCGCGTCGCCGATCTCAAGATCCGCGCAAGCCGCTTCGCGCGCGTACGCGATGAGGTGCGCGTCAGCGACGATCAGGTCGTCGCCGTTACCGAATTCATGCACCCGCGCCTCCGCGAAGTGTGCGAGACGCTGCCCGCAGCCCTCGGTCGCGCGATCCTCCACAGCCCGCGGCTGACCCGCATCCTCGAGCCGCTGTTCCGCAAGGGGCGGCATGTCGAAACAACCAGCTTGCGCTGGTTCCTCATGCTGCGCATCCTCGCCGGCATGCGCCGCTTCCGACGCGCGAGCCTGCGTTATGCCGAGGAGCAAGCGCGGATCGAGGCTTGGCTGGGCGCGATCCGCGATGCCGCCGCGCGCGACACCGCGCTCGCCACCGAGATCGCGCGGACGCAAGGGCTGGTCAAAGGCTATGGCGACACGTTCGAGCGCGGCCTGAAGAATTTCGAGATCGTGATGGCCGCGGCGCCGGCGTTGGACGCCGATGCCGTCGCGCGGTTGCGCGCCGCGGCGCTGGCCGACGATCAAGGGACGACACTGGCCGCGGCGATCGCCGGCGGCGAACGAAGGGCAATGGCATGAGTGAAGACGCGCGCCCGCGCAGCCTGATGCACCGATGGCTGCTGGTCATTCCCTTCCTGTGGCAGGTCGGGATGGTTCCCTTCGTCAACGATGTCGCCTGGCGGCCCTTCTCGCTGCCATTCCCGATGGTCTGGCAGATGGCGGGGATCATCGTCACCTCGATCGTGATCGCCATCGTCTTCCTGATCGACAAGAAGCAGGAGCCCGCCGATCGCGATGAAGCGGCCGGCACCGCGGGCGACCTCCATTGACCGTCATCGTCCTGACCCTCGCCATCGTCCTCGGCACGATGGCCGGCGCGATGCTCTACGGCCACCGCAAGACGCGCGCGCAGAGCATGACCGAATGGGCGGTCGGCGGACGGCGCTTCGGCGTCATCATCTTCTGGTTTCTGAACGCGGGCGAAATCTACACCACTTTCGCGGTGCTCGGCATCTCGGGCTTCGCCTGGGCCTATGGCGCGCCCGCTTATCTCGCCTTCACCTCGGTCTCGCTGTCGGCGACGATCGGCTATTGGCTGATGCCGCGCATCTGGGAAGCCGGGCGCAAGCACGATCTCGTCACCCAAGCCGATTTCTTCGCGCATCACTACAAGGCGACGTGGCTGGGCGTGGTCGTCGGCGTGTCGGGCATCGCCGCGCTCATCGTCTATGTGCAGATCCAGATCGTTGCCTTGAGCCTGATCGTCCGCCTGACGCTCGGGCCGGAAGTGTCGCCGACGCTCGCCGCGATCATCGCCGCTGCGGTCATGCTCGCCTTCGTCTATGTCGCAGGCCTTCGCTCCGCCGCCTTCGCCGCGGCGGTGAAGGACGTGCTGATGGTGCTGATCGTCGTCGGCCTCTGCACCACCGTCGCCTCCAAGGTCGGCGCCTCGTCGATGCTCGACGTCTACCGGCTCGCGCAGGACACGCATCCCGGCATCGGCAGCTTCCCGGGGATGAAGCCCGAGGCAGGCCTCTCGACCGTCTGGCTGATGACCGCGGCGCTCAACGTCGCGCTCGGCAACTGGATATTGCCGCACCTCTTCCAGCTCTGCTTCGCCGCGGGGAGCCGTACGACGATCCGCCGCAACGCGATCTGGCAGCCGATCTATTCGCTGTCCTACTTCTTCATCATCCTGCTGGGTTTCGGCGCGCTGCTCGCCGGGACGCAGCCCGAGGGCGGCGACACCAATGCGGTGCTGCTGCAATTCGTCTCCGACAGCTATCCCGCCTGGGCGGTCGGCCTGTTCGCAGGCACCGCATGCCTGCTGGCGCTGGTGCCCGGATCGGTGCTGCTGCTGACCGCGGGATCGATCTTCAGCCGCAACGTCGTGCTGCCGTTCCGCCCCGGCCTGTCGGAGCGAGCGACCCTGCTCATCTCGCGCGCGTCGATGATCGTCTTCGCAGGCATCGCGGTGTGGCTGACGCTCGGCGGATCACGATCGCTCGTCGAGATCGGCCTTTCCGCCTACGCCGCGATCGGCATGCTCGCGCCGGGCGTGTTCCTTGCCTTCCTGTGGCCGAAAGCCAATGCTCCGGGCATCTTCGCCGGGATCGTCGCGGGCTATGTCGCGCTGCTGCTGCCCCAGGCGCAGGAACTGTGGAACACGATCCTCCCCGAATGGGATCACGGCCTCGTCGCGATGGGCGTCGATGCGATCGTCGCGGTCGTCGCCTGCCTTCTGTTCGGGATGCGCAAGCCCGCGGTGCCCGCTGCGGCGTGATCAGGCGGCTTCGGCCATCTGATCGCTTTCCGTCCACGTCTTGAGCTTCGCTTCGAGGATGCCGAGCAGCCGCGCCGGCGCGCCATCGAGCTGGCGGCCGAGCCGGTGGATGAGGCTGATCGTCGTATGCTCGAGCGCCGCCTCGTGGATCGGCCGCGCGACCAGCGTCCCCTGCTCGATCTCGGACAGCACCGAGATGCGGGGCAGCACCGTCACAACGCGGCCGGCCTTGGCGACGTCCCGCATCATCTGCAGTGAGGTGGTCACCAGCTTGGGCGAAAGCCAGGTCTGCGCCTGCTTTTCCGCATCGTTGAGGATCGTGCGAATGCGAAAGCCCTTGGGCGGCAGGCAAAGCTCGTAGCCAGCAAGGTCGGCCAGCGTCAGCACATCGCGCGAGGCGACGGGATGCGTCGGCGCGCAGATCACCATCAGCGGCTGCGCCACCGAGGCGCGCGTGCGGATCTTGGGCTCGCTGGTGGTGTGGAGGATCATGCCGATGTGCGCTTCGTCCTCAAGCACCATGCGGACGAGATCGGCGGTCGTGCCGCCCGTCACCGTCACCGAGATGCCCGGATTGCGACGCTGGAAGCTGTCGATGATCTGGGTGAACGAGCCGCCGAGAAAGCCCTCGCCTACCGCCAGGTCGATCCGCCCGGTGCGCACCTCGCGCAGCTCCTGGAGCTGGTTCATCAGCGCTTCGCGGTCGGCGAGCTGGCCGCGATGATAGTCGAATGCCAGCTTGCCCGCCTCGGTCAGCCGGATCGAGCGCCGCCCGCGCTCGATGAGCGCGACGCCCATGTCGGCCTCCAGCTGTGCGATCTGGCGGCTGATCGACGAGACGGCGACGCCGATCTTGTCGCTCGCGAGCCGCATCGACCCCAGGTTCGCGGCCTCATAGAAATAGTGCAGGGCATTGTCCCACATCGCGCGCTCCGCTGACTTTCTGTCTCCCCGGCGCACCCCGCGCCCCCTTCCCGGATCGATGCTGCGCGATGTTTGCAGATTACGCAATGAGATTCGTCTTTTGTTGCCCTTGCCGCTCGGCCCGGATCGTCGCAACACTTGCGTCCACACCGGCGAGCGCCGCGGCGCATCGTCCTCGGAGGGGGTTCAAGCGTTTGACGAACAAGCGATCGCGCATCGATTGGCGCGGCTATATTCCGGCCATCACCACTCCGTTCGACGCCGATCGCGCGCTGGATCTGAAGGCGCTCGGCACCCTGCTCGAATGGCTTCACGGCGAGGGCATGCACGGCCTCGTCATCGCCGGGACCACGGGTGAATGGCCGAGCCTCTCGGCGGACGATCGCAAGCGGCTCTTCTCCGCCGTCGGCGATCAGCTCGGCGGCAAGCTTCCGCTGCTCGCGGGCTGCACGGCCTTCACCGCCGCCGAAGTCTTGGACTTCGCGCGCCACGCCGCGGACAGCCGGATGGACGGCATCCTGGTCACCCCACCTCCCTATTTCCGGCCGAGCGCAGACGAGATCGTCGGCTTCTATTCCGACATTTCCGCCGAAACGCCGCTGCCGATCTGCGTCTACAACTGGCCGCCGGGCACCGGCATCGACATGCCACTGGAGCTGCTCAAGCGGATCGCCGAACTGGAGAATGTCGTTGCGATCAAGCAATCGACCGGCGAGCTCCGCCGCTTCGTCGAGACCTTCTTCGCCCTGAACGATCAGGTCCGCATCTTCGGCCATGCGATGGACGAGCACGGCATAGCGCTGCTCGAGTCGCGCGGCGGCGACGGCACGATGGGCGCGGGCGCGGTGCTCGGCCGGACGCACCCCGATTTCTACAACCACCTGTGGGCCGGCGACATCGACGCGGCGCGCGAATGCGGCCGGCGTGATCGCGTCATTCTCGACGAATGGTACACGCCCGAGCTGGTCGGCCGTTTCGGCTCCGGCCCCGCGATCCTCAAGGCCGCGCTCAATGCGCAGGGCCTACCCGGCGGGCACGTCCGCCCGCCGCTGCGCGACGTCACCGCGCAGGACGCTGCGCGAATCCGGGAGACATTGGTCGCGCTGCAGCGCATCTAGGGTGCCATGAAACGAAGCGACGTGCTGGTCATCGGCGGCGGGCTGATCGGCTGCGCCACCGCATGGCGGCTCGCCGCGGCGGGCGCGCGGGTGACGCTGATCGAGGCCGGCGACATCAATGCCGGCGCGTCTGGCCAGAATGCGGGATCGCTGCATTTCCAGATCGAGCGGCGCTTCATCGAACATGGCGATGCGCTGGCCGACCAGGCGGCGCGGATCGTCGTGCTCAACCGCCTTGCAGTTGACGATTGGCGCGGGATCGAGGCGGAGCTCGGCGCCGACCTGCATGTCGCGATGAACGGCGGGCTGATGGTCGCCGAGACGCCGGCCGATGTCGCATTGCTGGAAGCCAAGGCGCGACGCGAAGCGGCCGAAGGGCTCGACAGCCGCCTGATCGATGGTGACGAAGCGCGCCGCATCGCGCCCTATCTCGCCCCCCACATTCTCGCCGCCTGCCATGCCCCCGACGAAGGCCATGCCAATCCGCGCGCGCTGACGCCCGCGCTCGTCGCAGCCGCCCGGCAGTCGGGCGCCGAAATCGTGACGCACGCCCCCGTGCGCAGCATCGATAAGGCCGCGTCCGGCTTCACCGTGCGCACGGAAGCGGAAAGCTATGCCGCCGACCGCATCCTCGTCGCGTGCGGCGTGTGGACGCAGCACGTTTGCGCGCTCGCCAATCTGCACATGCCGCTGTTTCCTGTTGCGCTATTGATGAACGCGACCGAGCGCACCGCGCCGGCAGTTCCGCACCTCATCCAGCATGCCGGGCGGCGGCTGTCGATGAAGCAGGCGCACGCCGGCAACATCCTGATCGGCGGCGGCTGGCCGTCGCGGATGCGCCAGCGGGCGGAAGGCGGGTTCGATCTTTCGGCGCGTCCAGAGATCCTCGAGGCCTCGCTCGCCGGCAACCTCCGCGCGGCGATCGACACGGTGCCGATGGTGGCACGGCTCAACCTCATCCGGAGTTGGACGGGGATGACCGCCGTCAGCGCCGACCAGCTACCCATCGCCGGCGAAGTGCCGCGGCTCCCCGGCTTCTACGTCGCGGGCGGCGGATCGGCCTTCACCCTCGGCCTCACCATCGCGCGGCTGCTCGCCGAGGCGATGACGGGCGGGCGCGCCGAACCGCTCGACATCCTGTCGCCCGCGCGGTTCGAGCATCTGAACGGGTTCATGGGATGAGCGGCGCGCGGATCGAGAAGGGCGTGCAACGCGGTGCCGAGGTGACGCTCACCATCGACGGCGTCGCGATGACCGCGTTCGAGGGCGAGACGATCGCCGCGGCGATGCTCGCCGCCGGTCGCGATCGCTTCCGCGACGACGGGGGTCCACGCGGCATGTTCTGCAACATGGGCACCTGCGGCGAATGTATGGTGACCCTCGCGCCCGACGGCCGGCGCGTGCGCGCGTGCGTGACCGCGGTGCAAGGCGGCATGCAGGTCGTGACGGATGGCTGAGGCCTATGATCTCGTCATCGTCGGCGGCGGGCCGGCCGGGCAGGCCGCCGCGCTGGCGCTCGACGGATCGGGCGTCCGCATCGCGGTCGTCGATGAGCAGCCGCGCCCCGGCGGCCAGATCCTCCGCCGGCCGCCCGCGGCCTTCCGGGTCCGCGACTGGCTGCAAGGCCACGAATATGGTCCGCTGAAGAAACAGCTCGCCGCCTTCGAGGCGCTGCGCAACGTCGAATGGCTGGGCGGCCGCTCGGTGCTGGGCTTGGCGCGCGAGGACGGCGGGTTCGCGCTCAGCCTGTCCGGTCCGGAGGGCGCCTCGCGCCTCACCGCTCCGCGCGTGCTGATCGCCGCCGGCTGCCAGGATCTCGCCGTCCCGGTTCCCGGCTGGACGCTGCCCGGCGTCTATACCGCGGGCGGGCTCCAGACCTTGCTCAAGAGCCAGCAGATTGTGCCGGGTGAGCGGATTCTGCTCGCCGGGACGCACCCGTTGCAGCTCGTCATTGCCGAGCAGATCGTCGCGGCAGGCGGCACACTGGCGGCGGTGCTTTTCGCCCAGCCGCGAGCCGTGATGCTCCGCACTTCGCTCGCACACCCTGGCGCCGCGCTTGCCCACCCGCGCAACCTCCTCGCCGCCGCGCATGCGGAACGCGCGCTGCGCCGTGCCGGGGTTCCGCTCCTGTATGGACACTCGCTCGATGCGATCACCGGGGAAGGCCGCGTGGGAGCGGTGACGACCGATACGCAAACCATCGCCTGCGACAGCGTGGGGCTTTGCTACGGCTTCGTCCCGCAATCGGCGCTGCCGCGCATGGCTGGTGCGCGCATGCGGCCCGCCGGTCGCGCCGGGGGCTGGGCCGCGGAGCATGATTATTGGATGCGCTCCAGCGTGCCAGGCTTGTGGGTCGCGGGCGAGACGACCGGCGTCGCCGGCGCGCCCGCAGCGATGGCGGCGGGACGCATCGCCGGTATCGGCATCGCGCGCGACAGTGGTACGATCGACGCACAGACCGCCGAGCGCGGCGCAGCGTCCGCCCGGCGCGACCATGCGAAACGCCTCGGCTTCGCACGGCTGCTCGATGCGGTCGCCGACCCCCGTGGCTATTGGCCCGCTGCCGATACCAACCTCATCGCCTGCCGCTGCGAGAATGTGACGTTTGGGGCGATCGACGCCGCCATCGCCGACGGCGGCACCGCCAACGCCGTGAAGCTCGCCACCCGCTGCGGCATGG
This sequence comes from Allosphingosinicella indica, assembly GCF_900177405.1. Taxonomy (NCBI): domain Bacteria; kingdom Pseudomonadati; phylum Pseudomonadota; class Alphaproteobacteria; order Sphingomonadales; family Sphingomicrobiaceae; genus Allosphingosinicella; species Allosphingosinicella indica. The sequence continues at coordinate 890,729 of NZ_LT840185.1, forward strand.
GCCCGTGCCAGGGGCGCAATTGCGAACCGACTTTGCTGCGTCGGCTTGCGGATGCAGGCCGCCCCGAAGATCCCGGCTTCGCGCAGCGATTCCCCGCACGTCCGGTCCCGATCGGCGATCTCGCCGCGCCGCCCGGCGGATTGCCCATTGGCTGATTGCACAAGCGGCAACGATCTTTTCGATGCTGCCCGTTGCCCTCCGCTCACCCCGCCGACACACTTTGCGCCAAAGGAGAGCCCCGATGTCCGCCGCCCCCGAGAAGCCCGCATTCCTCGCCGTCGATCACATCTCGTGGACGGTGCCTGATCTGGAGGAAGCGCTCGGCTTCTATTGCGGTGTGATCGGTGCGGAAGAGCTGTTCCGCATGGGCCCGCTCGATGCCGCGGACATGCCCGCCGAGGCCGACGGCCGCGACTGGATGGAGGCGCATGTTGGCGTGAAGGGCGCGAAGCTGACGCTCGCCATGCTCAAGCTCACCGACAATATGAACTTCCAGCTCGTCCAGTATGACAAGCCCGACGATCGCCGCCAGGAGCTGCCGCGCAATTGCGATCGCGGCGGCCATCATCTCGGCCTCAAGGTCGACGACGTCGATAAGGCGATCGCCTATCTCACAGCGCACGGCTGCACCGCGCTGGAGACGATCCACATCTCCGAAGGCCCGCTGGCCGGCAAGAAGAACGTCTACATGCTCGATCCCTTCGGGCATCAGCTCGAGATCGTCGACTGACCTAAATAGCCAATACGGAGGCGCACATGGCCAACAGCAAGATCAACCCCGCCGGCCTGTACGACGCCGTCGGCTACGGCTTTTCGCACGCTGCGGTGCAGGAAGGCGGGCGGACGCTCCACCTCGCTGGGCAGGTGGCGTGGGACAAGGATTGCAACGTCGTCGGCGGCGGCGACCTCGCTGCGCAGACCCGCCAGGCGCTCGCCAATCTCAAAGCGGTGCTCGCCGAAGCCGGCGCGACCCCGGCGGACATCGTGCGGCTGCGCACCTATGTCGTCGATCACAATCCCGAAAAGCTCGGTCCCGTGCTCGGCGAGATCGGCGCATTCTATGACGGCGGCACCCCCGCCCCCAACACCTTCATCGGCGTCGCCGCGCTAGCCCTCCCCTATTTCCTCGTCGAGATCGAGGCGACCGCGGCGCTGGAGGCTTGATTGGATTGCTAAGCGTGGCCTAATTTGGCCGCGGGAGCGACGCCGATGATCGACGCCAGAAGGGGCTGCGCGATATTTCTCTTTATATGCGCGATGCTCGGAATGTGTGCCTGGATATTAGATGACACACCACCCTTTAGTCATGTTTCGTACATCATAACAGTTTTTGTATATATCGCCGGCATGATAACATGTGTTTACTACATAGCTAGATCGCCGGATAAACATCCCCTTCGAATAATATCGGGATGTCTTTTCGCATCAACATTGAGCATAATGATTTTTAAGGACGTTACTAATTTACACCTGCTTTTAAACGCAGCGATCTGCTTATTAGGCTCATTGATGATACTTAGGCGACAACAAGTGGGCCATCGTGATGGCGGCTTTTGAACTATCCGGTGCCAATTCCCGGTATTGCCGTTGGTGATCGGATCAAGTCTGCTGGATAAAGCCCCGATCCGCCCACACCGAATGCGTGCCGCTGCTGATCTTGTGGGGTAGGGCGATGCGGCAGACGGGGCCGTCGGAGAAGCGCCTGGCATCGATCAGGATGCATTCCGACGTACCCCGGTTTTCATCGGTGATGAAGCTGACGAGATAGCCGTCGTCCTCTTCGCTCGCGCCGGTTGCGGGGTGGCTGCCTAGGGGTGAATTGACCTACAGCGTAGAGATAGGCTGAGCTTCATCCAAATTTCTTCTGGTTGCGCTGCAACCGCATTTCAGCCGGTTTGATAGATCAGAGTAGGATGAAAAATGCAGATATTGCGCGTCCTTCTTACATTACTGGCCGTCGCCGTAACAGCCTTGTCATATCATATATACAATAATTTCTATAGCGGTAAGTTATCCTACCTTCTGATTTTAGGGCTTGCTACTGTCATATCGGTTATAATCGTAGGCCTTATCAGACATCTTAATAAGATTTGACTTGCAGATACAATCTCAAAAATCGCTAAACGTTGCCCGATCCGCCCACACGGAATGCGTACCACTGCTGATCTTGTGGGGCAGGGCGATGCGGCAGACGGGGCCGTCGGAGAAGCGTCTGGCGTCGATCAGGATGCATTCCGACGTGCCCTTGTTCTCGTCGATGACGAAGCTGACGAGATAGCCGTCGTCCTCTTCGCGCCCGCCGGTGCGCGGGGCGAAGGGGGCTTCGCTGGCGTAGCGGCCATCCTCCAGCCGCAGTTCCTCCGCGGTGCCGGTTTCCAGATCGTGTTTTACGAAGCCGTTGAACAGGAACCAGCCGGGCCGCGAGGTCACCGAATAGGCATAGCGATAGGGCCGGCCGGCGAAGCGCTGGTTGATCATGCCGAACTCGACGATCCGGTCGTCCAGCCGCTCCTCGCGCGTGGAGCCGTCCTTCAGGTTGAAGCGCCAGCGGTGGAGGCGGCTCTTGAAGCTGTGCATGTCGAGCAGACCCATCAGATGCTCGTGCCCTTCGACCCCGCCTTCGGCCAGCGGCGGCGGGGTCGGATCTTCCTGGAAATAGCCGTCGAGGACGATCTCGTCGCCGTCCTCATAGGCGTTGTTGAAGTGGAGGACGTAGCAGGGATCGGCCTCGAACCAGCGCACCTCGTCGCTCCGGCCGTAGCGCGGCAGGATGGCGAAGCGCGACTTGACGTCCGGGTGCAGCCGCACCGCGTGGATGCCGCGCTTGAGCAGCCCCTCGTCCCAGAAGACCGGGAAGTCGTTGAGGATCGAGAAATTCTCGGTGAACGCCATGTCGTGCGGCAGCCGCGGGCCGGGGAGCGGCACCGGCACATAATGTTTCAGCCGCCCGTCCGCGCCGACGACGCCATAATGCATGTAGGGCGCGTGCTTGGAATAGTTGAAGAACAAGAGTTCGCCGGTGCGCTCGTCGACCTTGGGGTGCGCCGAGACACCGTCGATCGGCGCCCAAGGTGCGACGCCCAAGTCCTCCAGCGTCTCGGGATCGAGCGCATAGGCTTCGCCGCACTGATAGAAGGTGGCGAGCAGCTTGCCGGCGTGGACGACGACATCGGTGCTGGCATTGTCCTTGAGCGAGCCATGCGCGCCGTAGCCCGGGCGCAGCGAGGTGCCCGGCGGATCGGCGAGCCCGCCCCATAGCGAGCGGCCCGCGGTCTGCTCGGCGACGAAGCAGCGGGTGCGGACGAAACGGTTGCGGTAACTCGCCCGTCCGCCCGAGAAACTGATCTGGTGGATCATTGCATCGCCGTCGAACGGATGGTGCCGGCCGAGCGGATTGTGCACCTGATTCTCGGTGTTGCGGATGTAGACGCCGTCGATGTCGTCGGGGATCGTGCCCTCGATCACCTCCAGATCCTCCGCATCGACCTCCTCGTGCAGCGGCGTCCAGGCCCCCGAGAGATAGGGATGGTTGGAGCCGCCGAAGTCGGAGACGATGGGAGGCAGGCGGGTGATCTTCATGCGTATGCGGTCCTCTCGGCCGGAGCGCCCGGCAAGGCGCGCCGGCGACTGGCTAGAATTTCGACGCGAACCGTACGCCGTAGGTTCGCGGCGGCCCGTAGAGCGACGATTCGTCGCCCAGGAACGGGATCACGCTGACGCGATACAGCTTGTTGGTGAGGTTCTTGCCGTAGAGCGTTACCGACCAGCGATCCTCGGAATCGCCGAAGCCGATCCGTGCATCGAGCAGGCCGTAGCCCGGCTCGAAATTGGTATTGTCCGGGCCGTAGAAGAAATTGTCCTGATAGGTGTAATCGACATGCGCCTTGATGGCGTAATTCTCGCCCACCTCGACGCGGTAATCGGCGCCGACGGTGTACTGATAATCGGGCGTGCGCAGCAGCTGGTTGCCGGTGAAGTTCAGATTGCGCGCGCGGTCGATATATTCCTTATACTTGGCGTCGAGCACCGATCCGGACGCGAACAGCGACAGGCCTTCGGTGACGACGAGCTGCGTCTCAAGCTCGATGCCTTGGATCTTCGCATCGGCCGCGTTGGCGACGACGGTGGTCAGCCGGACGTCGTCGAGCTGCTCGACCTGCAGATCCTTGAAGTCGAGCCGGAAGGCGGCGACGTTGAGGCGTAGGCGCCGGTCGAACAGGTCGCTCTTGACGCCGACCTCATAGTTCCACGCCGTCTCGGGATCGTAGGCGAGCGAGGCGGCCGCCGCGTTGGCGGTCGCGCTCTGCCAGCCGCCGCCCTTGAAGCCCTTCGCGGCCGAGGCATAGACGAGCACATTGTCGGTCGCCCGCCATTCCAGCGCCACCTTGGGCGTGAACTCCTTCCACGTCTTGCGGACGGAGATGTTATACGGCGCCTGCAGCGGCGCGGGCGACAGGATGTCGCCGGGCAGGCCGAAACTCAGAACCTCGGCGCGGGCGTCCATCGTCTTCTTGTCGACCGTGTAGCGGCCGCCGACCGACACGGTGAGATTTTCGAGGATGTCGAACTCCGCCTCGCCGAACACGGCATAATTCTGCGCGACGCCGTTCTGCGTAAAGACATTGTCGCCATCGAGGCTGTCGCGCGTGCTGCCCGGGCCGCCGGGCAGGAACGACGTCGCGGTATTCTGCGAGCTGCGGTCGGTCTCTTCGCGCAGGTAATAGAGGCCGCCCAGCCAGCGGAAGCGCTGCGCCTGATCGGAGGCGAGGCGCAGCTCCTGCGTCAGTCCCTGATATTCCTCGCGCTGGGTGAGCACCGAATCGGTGAACGACGGCGGCGACCCCGCGCCCGCCTGCGCGAAGCGCTGGCGCGCATCGCCGTGGCGGAGCGCGGCGAGATAGGTGAGCGTCATGCCGCCGAAATCATAATCCGCCCGGCCGGTGATGCCGTAGGTGCCGCGGCGGTTGTACTGGAAATAGGGCGTCTCGGTGGTGCGCGGATCGTCCGAGATGAGGTTGGGCGTGATCGGGCCGAAGCCGGGCCGCGTCGGATCGTCGACCGCATGGCGCGACTGGCCGCCGCCGCGATCCTTGCTGCCGTCGAAGATCAGCGAGAGCGTCAGATTCTCGGTCGGCTCGGCGATCAGCGAGAAGCGGCCGGCGAAGGATTTGAGATCCTCCAGCTCCTGCCCGTTGACGATATTCTTGGCATAGCCGTCATGCGCATTCTGGTAGAGCGCCAGGCGCGCGGCGATGCCCTCGCCGATCTGGCCCGAGACATGGCCCTCGGACGCGATCGCGCCGTAATTGCCGACCGATATCTGCGCGCCGGCCGACGGCTCGTAGGTCGGCCGCGCGGTGATCAGGCTGACCGCGCCTCCGACCACGTTCTTGCCGAAGATCGTGCCCTGCGGCCCGCGCAGCACCTCGACGCGCTCGAGATCGAAGATCGGCGGCGATGCGGCGCCGCGGCGGCCGATATAGACTTCGTTGACGAACAGGCCGATCGACGGATCGGCGGTGGCGCTGGTGAGGCGCACCGAGCCGACGCCGCGGATGAACGCCTCCTGCTCGATCAGCCCCTGCGTCTGGAAGGTGAAGCTCGGCGTGCGGCCCGCGATCTGGGAGAGATCGGTGATCTGTGCCTCGCGCAGCGCATCACCGCTGAACGCGGTGACGGCGATCGGCACGTCCTGCAGGCTCTCCTCGCGCTTGCGCGCCGTGACGACGATGTCCTGAAGCCCGCCGGGCGCGGTGCGTGCTTCGGCTTCGGTCTGTGTGCTTGGTTCCTGCGGATCGTTGGGAACCTGAGCGTAAACTGCGCTGCCGCTAGAGAGAGCGGCGACGCTGGCGGTGAGAAGCGCGGCTTTGACGACCCGCGCGGAAGACTGAAAACCCATCTGATGGCTCCCCTTCGGACAATCCTCGCGCACGGCGGCTCTTCCGGCCACTCGGTCGCATTGTGCAAGCGCCTCAAACTCGCGCCAACGTCACTAGCTTGTCAAGACTTACCGGTTGACAGCGCTTCGTCCGCACTGCCATCCTACTTGCATAAACAGACCAAACCGGGAGAGCAATCGTGTCGGACGCCGAGAAGATCGCGCTGGTCGAAGCCCAGATCGCCGCGTGGAACCGCAAGGACTGGGAGGCGGCTGCGGCGATGTTCGCCGAGGATGCGATTCTTCACTCGGTCATGGTCGAGCCGATCCACGGCCGCGACGCGATCCACCAGCGCATTTCGGGCCTCGGCGCGGGCGCGAGCGAGATCAACCTGCAGATCAAGAATATCGGCGTGGTCAACGGCAAGGTGTTCGCCGAGCGCGTCGACGGGTTCGTCTATCAGGGCAAGACGGGCGCCGTGCCGGTCGTCGGCGTGCTCGATATCGACGACGGCAAGATCAAGGTCTGGACCGAATATTACGATCGCAATCAGCTCCTGAGCGAAATGGGGCTGACCAAGGATTTCGACCACGAAACCCGCTGAGGCGGCAGCGATGACCACCGCGGCCGTCCCGCCCGTCTCCACCCGCCCCGCCGATTGGCCGAGCCCCGGCCGCGGCTGGTTCGCGGTCGGCGTGCTGACGCTCGGCTACACCGTCTCGTTCATCGACCGGACGATTCTCAGCCTGCTGATCGACCCGATCAAGGCGGACCTGCTGCTCAGCGACACCCAGATCGCCTTGCTGCAGGGCCTCGCCTTCGGGCTTTTCTACACGGTAATGGGCATGCCGCTCGGCTGGCTGGTCGATCGCACTTCGCGGCGCCGGGTGATCGGCATCGGCGTCACCTTCTGGTGCCTGATGACCGCCGCCTGCGGGCTCGCCCAGAATTTCTGGCATCTGTTCCTGGCACGGATGGGCGTCGGCGCGGGCGAGGCCTGCCTATCGCCCGGCGCGATCTCGATGATCGGCGATTATTTCCCGCCAGAACGCCGCGCCTTTCCGATCAGCGTCTATTCGATGGCGAGCGCGATCGGCGCAGGCCTCGCGCTGATGGTCGGCGGCGTCGTCATCGACATGGTCTCGCGCGGGCCGCCGGTCGCGCTGCCGCTGATCGGCGTGGTCGCGCCGTGGCAGGCGACCTTCGTCATCGTCGGCCTCGCCGGCCTCATCGTCGTGCTGCTGCTCGCCTTCGTCTCCGAGCCCGCGCGGCGCGACGCGGTGGTCAAGGAGGCGCCCGGCGAGGGGCTGGTCGGCCACCTCAAGCGCTATCCGGCCTTCCACCTGCTCCACCTCGGCGGCATGGCCTGCTACACCATGCTGATCTACGGCGTCCTTTCCTGGATGCCCGCCTTCTTCATGCGCACCTTCGCCTGGACGCCGGGCGAGGTGGGGATGCGCTACGGGCTCGTCGTGATGATCTTCGGCGGCGCCGGCCTCAGCTTCGCTGGCTGGCTCTCCTCGCATCTCAGCCGCAAGGGCGTCGAGGCGGCGAGCCTCAAGATCACCGGCCTGTCGATCCTGCTGGTGACGCCGCTGCTGATCGCCGCCGGGCTCGCCTCGACGGGCTGGATGGCCGTCGCGATCCTTGCGCCCGCGATGCTGTTCTTCACCGCCTCCGGAGGGATCGCGGTCGCGGCATTGCAGGAAGCGGCGCCCGGGCGCCTCCGCGGGCGAGTCGCAGCGCTTTATTATTTCGTGCTCGGCGTCGTTGGGCTCACCGTCGGCCCGCTGACCGTCGCTTTGTTCACCGATTATGTGTTCGGCGATCCCAACGCGCTCGGCCCGGCGCTGGCGCTGACCGCGCTAGTCGTCGCGCCACTCGCCGGAACGCTCGTCCTGCTTTCGATCAAGCCGTTCAAGAGCGTCCTCGCCGAGATCAACGGGCTTGACGCCGGCCCAGCGATGGGCACACACTTGTTTAAAGAGACTGACTCGGAGCCCGCGCGATGATCGCGGGCCGGCGCACGGTAATGGCCGGCGCCGTCGCCACCGGATTTCTCGCCGCTTTGCCGGCGATGGCCAAGGAGAGGACAGGCATGTCGAAGAATATCGAAACGCTCCGCCGCGTGATCGCCGCCTGGCATGACGCCGACGTCGAGGGCGTGCTCGCCAACCTGCACGACGACATCATCTGGAACAATTCGGGCGGCATCCGCGCGCCGATCCGCGGCAAGGCAGTGATGCGCAAGACGCTGGAAGCGATGAAGGGGCGCATCCGCAACAACCGCTGGCGGCTGTTCGATGTCGCCGATTCCGACGGCAAGGTCTGGATGGAAGGCGTCGACGAGTTCGACACCGCCGACGGCAAGCGCGTCGCCATCCCCTATTGCGGGATCCTCGAATATGAGGACGGGCTCATCAAGCATTGGCGCGAATATTTCGACGGCCGCCTCCAGGAGATGCATGTGGCCGGCGAGCCGGTGAGCGAGCATGTCGAGGCGATGCTCGCCCGCCCGACGGTCTGACGGAGCGTAATGCGATGACCGACATGGCCCCCGAGATCCGCGCGCTTCTCGACAAGCAGGAGATCACCGAAGTCCTCAACCGCTACCTGCGCGGCGCCGACCGCGCCGACGTGGAGTTGATCGCCGACGCCTATCATCCCGACGCGATCGAGGATCATGGCGGCGTCTACAACGGCCCGGCGTCGGACTATGTCGCCATCATGGCGAAGGTGCTGCCCAAGGGCGGCATCATGAACCACCTCAACACCAACGTGCTGATCGAGCTCGACGGCGACAGCGCCATCGTCGAATCCTACATCCTCGCCTTCGCGCGGATGAAGAAGGAGGGCGAGAAGTTCGACACGCTCACCCTGGCGCGCGTCGTCGACCGGTTCGAGCGGCGCGACGGCAAGTGGAAGATCGCGCTCCGCCGCCTCGCCTGGGAATGGAATCACGAAATGCCCTTCACCGAGAGCTGGGGCCGCGGGATGATGTTCCCCGAAGGCACCGAACTGGTGCGCGGGGGCAAGAAGCCCGCAGACGTCCTTTATGAGATGAAGGCGGCCTGATGGCGACCGAGATCAGCGGCGCCACGGCGGTCGTCACCGGCGGCAATCGCGGCATCGGCGAAGCGTTCGTGCGCGCGTTGATCGGCGCGGGTGCTGCCAAGGTCTATGTCGGCACCCGCGATCCCGCTAATGCGGCGCATCTGGAAGGCGAGTTTCCGGGCAAAGCAGTCGCGATGCGCCTGGACGTCGCCAAGCCCGAAGAGATCGAAGCGGCCGCCAAAGCCGCGACCGACGTCTCGATCGTCGTCAACAACGCCGGCGCGTTCCTCAACCAGCGCCTCATCGCCGCCGACAGCATCGCTGCCGCGCGCGAGGAGATGGAGGTCAATTATTTCGGCCTGCTCGGCATGTGCCGCGCCTTCGCGCCGATCCTGAAGGCCAATGGCGGCGGCGCGATCGTCAACATCCTCTCGTCCGGGGGCCTCGTCGCCGTGCCGGCGATGGGCGGCTACAGCCCCTCCAAATTCGCCGCCCGCGCCGCGAGCACTTCGATTCGCGCCGAACTGGCGGGCCAGGGCACCAGCGTCAGCGCGCTCATCGTCGGGTCGGTCGATACCCGCATGGCCTCGCATGTCGCGGGCGCCAAGGAGAAGCCCGAGGATATCGCCAAGGTCGGCCTCGCCGCGATCCGCCGCGGGCTCGACGAGGTCGATACCGACCGGATGGCGATCGAGGTCCGCGCCCACAAGGCGCGCGACCCGAAGGCGCAAGAGCGCGCGCTCGCGCGGATGCTCGACATGGATGTGATTTCCACCGGCCGCTGAGCCGCTGGAGCGAAGGGGGAATGGCAATGATGGATGTCGCGGGCCTGCTGGCGGTGAACTTTGCGGTGGTGGTCGCCGCCTTCATCCTGCTGTGGATCGTCTGCACCGCGATCCGCGACGTGACGATGGTCGATGCCTGGTGGGCGGTCGGCATGGCACTGCTCGCGCTTACCACCTGGCTCCAGCTCGATGCGCCGGGCGAGCGCGCGACGCTGATTCTGCTGCTCACCGCCATCTGGGCGTTCCGCCTGGGCGGCTTCCTCTTCTGGCGCTGGCGCGATCACGGGCCGGACCGGCGCTACGTCAAGCTGCTCGCCAAGGCCGAGGCGAACAAGGGCTGGGGCTTTGCCAAGGCCTCGTTCCTGCTCGTCTTCGCGACGCAGGCGCCGCTGCAATTCATCGTCGCGCTGCCAGCACAGCTCGGCCAGATCCCCGCGGAACCCGCCGCGCTCGGCACGCTCGCTTATGTCGGCGCCGCCGTCGCCGTCGCCGGTATCCTGTTCGAGACGATCGGCGACTGGCAGCTCACCCGTTTCCGCAAGAACCCGGCGAACGAAGGCAAGGTGCTGAGCACGGGCCTGTGGCGCTACACCCGCCACCCCAATTATTTCGGCGATGCGATGGTCTGGTGGGGCATCTTCCTGATCGGCGCGGAGACTGCGCTCGGCTGGTGGGCGTTGCCGGGGCCGGTGCTGCTGACCTGGACGCTGATGAAGTGGAGCGGCGCGCCGACGCTGGAATTTCGGATGCGCAAGACGAAGCCTGATTACGTCCGCTATATCGAGACGACATCGGGCTTCGTGCCTTGGCCGCCGAAGCGCGTGTGACGGGAGGATAAGGTGCAGCTGACGCCGCAGCAGAGGATCGACGATTTCACCGCGCGCGGCTGGTGGGGTGATCTGACGCTCGACCATCTGCTCCAGCGCAACCGCGCGGAAGTCGGCGAACGGCTGGCGCTGGTCGACCCGATGAACCGCACGGCGCTCGATGGCCATGCGCCGCGGCGGCTGACCTGGGCGGAGCTGGGCGAAGAGGTCGATCGCGTCGGCGCCGCGCTGCTTGGCCTCGGCCTCGTCAAGGACGACATCCTCACTTACCAGACGCCCAACTTCGTCGACACCGTGGTGCTGGCCCTCGCCTGCTCGCGCATCGGCCTCATCATCAGCCCCGTCGTCATGCCCTATCGCGCGCATGAACTCGGCTATGTGCTCGATACCGTCCGGCCCAAGGCCCTCGTTACCGTCGCCCGCTTCGCCGGCCACGATCATGCGGCGATGGCGCTGGAGCTGTGCGCCGCGCGCGATTGCAAGGTGCTGGTGCTGGGCGGCGACGCCCCGGCGGGCGCGGTCGACCTAGAAGCTGCGATCGCCAAGGCCGATCCCGCGGTTGCCGCCGCCTATCACGACGCGCAACCGACGCAGCCCGGCGAAGTCTACACGATCTTCTGGACGTCGGGCACCGAAGCGCGGCCCAAGGGTGTGCCGCGCGACCAGAACCACTGGATCGTCAATGCCGAGATGGTCACCGAGGCGGCCGACATCCGCGAAGGCGAGGTGCTGCTCAACCCCTTCCCGCTCGTCAACATCGGCTCCTTCGGGCTGGTGACGCCCTGGCTGCTCAACCGCGGCACGCTTGTCCTCCACCATCCGTTCGACCTGCCGGTGTTTCTCGGCCAGATCGCCGCCGAGAAGGTCAATTACACCATCGCCGCCCCCGCGATCCTCAATGCGCTGCTCAAGACGCCCGGCCTGCTCGACAGCGTCGATCTCTCCTCGCTGCGCGCGATCGGTTCGGGCTCGGCACCGCTCAGCCCGTGGATGATCGAGGGGTTCGCCGATCGCTATGGAATCGAGGTGTGCAACATCTACGGCTCGAACGAAGGCGCCTCGCTGTTCAGCGACGCGCGGCAGGTGCCCGATCATCACGACCGCGCGCGCTTCTTCCCGCGCATGGGGGTCAAAGGGATCGACTGGCCGGGCAGTCGGTCGAGCGCAATGATCCAGACCCGGCTGATCGATCTCGACAGCGAGACGGAAATCACCGAGCCCGGCCGCCCCGGCGAGCTGCGCTTCCAGGGCGCTGCGACCTTCGGCGGCTATTGGGAAAATCCGGAAGTCACCGCCAATGCGTTCGACGCCGACGGCTTCTACCGCACCGGCGATCTGTTCGAGATCGCGGGCGACGGGCCGGACCCGCGCTTCTACCGCTTCGTCGGCCGCTGCAAGGACATCATCGTGCGCGGCGGCGTGAACATTTCGCCGGCCGAGATCGACGATCTCCTCGCCGGCCACCCGGAGCTCAAGGAAGCCGCCGTCGTCGGCCTCCCCGACGAGCGGCTGGGCGAGCGGATGTGCGTCGCCGCCGTGCCGCAGGAGGGCGCCGCACCGACGCTCGATGCAATCACCAGCTTCCTCGCTGACCAAGGCGTCGCCGTCTTCAAGCTGCCCGAGCAGATCGTCATCGTCGACGCGCTGCCGCGCAACGCGATGAACAAGGTCTCGCGCCGCCACCTGCGCGAGACGGTGATCGAGATGCTGGCCGGCTGAGGCTCAGACCAGCCCGGTCGACTCCGGCACGATCTCTTCGCCGCACTGATCGCAGGTGATCTTCGTTTCGAGAATCGCGCCGCACGGCTTGTGCCGGTGCACTTCCGGCGGCCCCGCTTTGGCCAGCCAGCGATCGCCCCAGCGCACCAGCTCGAGGATGATCGGAAAGAGATCGCGGCCCTGTGCCGTCAGCCCATATTCGAACCGCTCGGGCCGCTGCTGGTAGGGACGCCGGTCGAGCACGCCGAGATCGACGAGCCGGGCCAGCCGCTCGGAGAGGATGTTGGGCGCGACGCGCAGGCTCTCCTGCAATGCGTTGAAACGCTTGAGGCCAGTGAAAGCAGCGGCGATGGTGTGCGCGGTCCAGCGATCACCGAGCACCTCGATCGCGCGCTCCAGCATCTTCTGGTTGGCGGTAAGGTCGCCGCGATCGACGACCGAGCGGCGCTGCACCCGCGGCGGCTGCGGCGGATCCCAGCCCGCCCCCGGCCCCGGCTCGGCGCTCACCTCGCGCGCATCGACTTCGGCGTTGCAGGTGCGGCAGCGCAATTCGGGCGTGCAGAGTTTGCCGCAACTGTGCACCAGCCGGTGCGCCGGAATGTCGAGATCGAGGAACCAGCGCTTCTCCCAGCGGGTGATCATCATCGCCGCGCCGAACAGGTCGGCGCCGCGCTCGGTCAGCCGGTATTCCTCGCGCGGCGGTCGGTTCTGGTAGCGCCGCCGCTCGAGCACGCCGCCCGCCTCGAGCCGCCGCAGCCGATCGGTCAGCATCGAGCGCGCCATGCCGGTGCGGCCCTGGAAATCCTCGAACCGGCGCACCCGCTGGAACGCCAGGTGCAGGATCATCAGCGCCCAGCGATCGCCCACGATATTGAGCGCGCGCCGCGCCGAATTGGCTGCGATCCCCGCACTCTCACTCTTCGCCGCCCCGGACAGACCCGCCCCCTTTTGCCGGCACTCTTATGCAAGCCAGTCGGCCCTCTGATAAACGATGCCGCGCGGATAGGAAGCCGAAAGAAGATGCGCCGCCATTATTTCCCGCAGCGCGTCACCGGCAAGACGGGCGCAGGACCGTATCGAGTAAACCGCAAGTGCGCAGCCCGCCTAGTCGGCGCTGGCGAGGAACTTCTTCACGGCGCGCGCCGCCTGGCGCAGCCGATGCTCGTTCTCGACGAGCGCGATGCGGACAAACCCCTCACCTTCCTCGCCGAATCCCACGCCCGGCGCGACCGCAACCCCCGCCTCGGCGAGCAGCCGCTTGGCGAACTCCATCGACCCCAGATGGCGGAACGGCTCTGGGATCGGCGTCCAGGCGAACATGCTGGCTTCGGGCTTCTGGATCTCCCACCCGGCGCGGCCGAAGCTTTCGATCAGGCAGTCGCGCCGCCCTTTGTAGAGTGCGCGGTTGTGTGCGACGATGTCCTGCGGCCCGTTGAGCGCCGCCACCGCCGCCGCCTGCACCGGCGTGAACGCGCCATAATCGAGATAGGATTTGACCCGCGCGAGCGCCGCGATCAGCGTCGGATTGCCGACCGCGAAGCCGATCCGCCAACCCGCCATCGAATAGGTCTTGGACATCGAGGTGAACTCGACCGCCACCTCCTTCGCCCCCAGCACTTCCAGGATCGAGGGCGTCGGTGTGTCGCCGAAGTAGATTTCGGCATAAGCGAGGTCGCTGATCACCCAGAGCTTATGTTCGCGCGCGAAATCGACCACCTTCCGGTAGAAATCGAGATCGGCGACATAAGCTGTGGGGTTGGACGGATAGCCGATCACCAGCACCGTGGGCTTGGGCACCGTGTAGCGGATCGCGAACTCCAGCCGGGTGAAGAAATCCGGCCCCGGCGCGGCGGGGATCGATCGGATCGCCGCGCCCGCGATGATGAAGCCGAACTGGTGGATCGGATAGGATGGGTTGGGCGCCAGCACCACGTCGCCGGGCGCGGTGATCGCCTGCGCGAGATTGGCCAGCCCCTCCTTCGATCCCAGCGTCACGATCACTTCGCTGTCGGGATCGAGCGCGACGTCGAAACGGCGCTGATAATAAGCCGCCTGCGCGCGACGCAGCCCGGCGATGCCCTTGGAGGCCGAATAGCGGTGCGCGCGCGGATCGCGGGCGACTTCGGCGAGCTTCTCGACGACGTGCGCCGGCGGCGCCCCGTCGGGGTTGCCCATGCCGAGATCGACGATGTCTTCGCCGCGTGCCCGCGCCGCCGCCTTCATCGCGTTCACCTCGGCGAACACATAGGGCGGCATGCGGCGGATGCGGTAGAAATCGTCGTTCATGCGGCCGTTCCTGCGCGAGCGTCCGCGCCGGAGCAAGCGCGATTATCGGGTGCCCGGCTCCGTTAGGAAGCGGCGGATCCAGCCCGCGACGCGCGTCTCGTCGTTAGGCGCGGCAAGGCTGGCGATCGCGCCGTCGGCATCGGGAATGCGCTCGCGCCGGCTGTCGTAGAGCGCGGCGGCAAACCCCGGCGCGAACTCGGGGTGGCATTGCATCGACAGCGCCTCGTCGCCCCAGCCGAGCATTGCGTAAGGCGTGAATTCGCACGACGCGAGCACCTCGGCATCGGGCGGCGGCGCGACGACTTGGTCCTGATGCGACACCGCTATGGCGATCGGCGCTGTGCCGTCCATCCACGGCCGCTCGGCCAGCATGTCGTAGCGGTGAAGGCCGACGCCCCAGCCCTTGTCCGATTTCTCGACCCGGCCGCCGAACGCCTCGGCCATGATCTGATGGCCGAAACAGATGCCGACCAGCTTCGCGACCCCGCGCGCATCGCGCAGGAACTGCTTCAGCGGCGCGATCCACGGCAGATCGTCGTACACGCCGGCGGACGATCCGGTGATGACATAAGCCGGATGCGCATCGGGCGCGGCCGGCCAGTCGCCTTCCGCAACGCGATAGGCGGTCGTCGTGAACCCGGCACCGAGCAGCGCGGCGATCATCGCGTCGTAGCGGCCGAAGCGCTCCGCGAGCGCGGGCGGCGGATCGCCGGTAACGAGGATGCCGACATGCATGGCGCATGCTTTCGCCGCTGCGCCACCGCCGCGCAAGTGCTTGCACCCTGTGACACCGCGCCGTAACCGGGCGCCCGATCCCAACGCAAAGGTCCGCTCGTGCTCAGCCTGCCGTTCATCCGCGACAACCGCGCCGTCGTCGAGAAGGCGATCGCCGACAAGAATGTCTCGCTGGACCTCGACGCCTTGCTAGCGCTCGATGGCGAAGTGCGCGGCCTCAAGACCGAGATCGACGAGCTCCGCCGTCAGCGCAATGCGATCAGCGACAGCTTCAAGACCGCCGACCCCGCCGAGCGCCCCGCGCTGGGCGCGAAGGCCAAGGAAATGGGCGCGAAGACCTCGGAGATCGAGGCGGTGCTCGCCGACAAGCAGGCCGCGCTCGATGCGCTGATGCTGCGCCTGCCCGGCATTCCGTGGGAGGGTGCGCCGGTCGGCCCGGACGAAAGCGCCAACACGATCGTCCGCCAGGAAGGCGCGATCCCGTCGTTCGATTTCGAGCCGCGCGATCATGTCGCCTTGCTCGAAATGAACGACTGGGCGGACCTGTCGCGCATCGTCAACGTCGCCGGCAGCCGCATGTATGCCCTCAAGGGCCGGCTCGCGATGCTCGAGCAGGCGCTGATGTTCTGGGCGCAGCAGCAGCTCGCCGCGGAAGGTTTCACGACGATGACGGTGCCGGCGCTAGCCCGCCCGCAAGCCTTCGTCGCGACCGGCCATTTCCCCGGCCATGAGGAAGAGGCCTATGCCGTCCCCGCCGACGATCTCTACCTCGCCGGCACCGGCGAGATCGCGCTGACCAGCCTCCATTCGGGCGAGATTCTCGAATCCGACAAGCTGCCAATCCTCTACGCCGGCTATTCCCCCTGCTTCCGCCGCGAGGCGGGCAGTGCCGGGCGCGACGTGCGCGGGCTTCTCCGCGTCCACCAATTCTACAAGCTCGAACAATATGTGATCTGCGAAGACGACGATGCCGTCTCCGCCGAATGGCACGCCAGGCTGCTCGCCAATGCCGAGATGCTGCTGAAGGCGCTCGAAATCCCCTATCAGGTGATCGAAGCCTCGACCGGCGACATGGGCCTCGGCAAGTTCCGCATGAACGACATCGAGAGCTGGGTGCCGAGCCTTGGCAAATATCGCGAGACGCATAGCTGCTCGACGCTGCACGACTGGCAGGCGCGCCGCGCCAACCTCCGCTGGCGCGACGGCGACCGCAAGGTCCGCTTCGTCCACACCCTCAACAACACCGCTCTGGCGAGCCCCCGCATCCTGGTGCCGCTGCTCGAAAACCATCAGCAGGCGGACGGCCGGGTGAAACTGCCCAAGGCCCTGCAAGGCCTGATGGGCGGCGAGTTTCTGTAATCTCTCCGTCCTTGCGAGCGCAGCGAAGCAATCCAGCAATACCAAAAAATCCCGCGCGAGTTCTGGATTGCCGCGGCACTACGCGCCTCGCAATGACGATGGTCGCCTAAAGCCCCTCCCCTTGATGGGGAGGGGTTGGGGTGGGGTGGCGTATCCGGAAAGTCACGGACTGCATTGATACCACCCCCACCCAACCCTCCCCCATCGAGGCGGAGGGCTTTGACTCGACGATGTCCTACACCGCGAATTTCTGCGATAGTCCGCGCGTCCGGCTCTTTCGCATCGTCCGCTGTCCGTCCAACGATGGCCTCGTCCCGAGAACCCCCATGGTCACTGCGAACATTGGGAACATTCGCGCCCCGCCGCTGCGTTTGACGCCTCGGATCAACGGGGAAAACCGCCACCCCCTTTTGAATCCTGAAACCAAAATGTCATATTAGGCGACATGGCAACCCTGCCCCTCGATCCCGATCATCGCGCGCCGCCGCTGCGGCTGTTGCTGCGCGAAGGGCTTGCGATCGCCGCGCGGCTGTGGCGCGCGGTGGGGCCGCTGGGCGAACGCGGGCCGACCGACGGTCCACGGCTGATGGTGCTCCCAGGCTTCCTCGCCAACGATCACACCACGCTCGGCCTGCAACGCGCGCTGGCAGGCGCGGGCTATCGCGTCACCGGCTGGGGCCTCGGCATGAACCGCGGCGCGACCGCCGACATGCTCGATCGGATTGTCGCGCGGCTCGAGGCCTTCGGCGGCGGCGCTCCCGTCGTCCTCGTCGGCTGGAGCCTCGGCGGCGTCTTCGCGCGCGAAGTGGCGAAGCTCCGCCCCGATCTCGTCGCCAAGGTCGTCACGATGGGATCGCCCTTCTCCGGCGATCCACGCGCCAACAACGCCTGGCGGATCTACGAGCGCGTCGCCGGCCATCCGGTCGATCACCCGCCACTGGCCGTCACGCTCGGCGACAAGCCGCCCGTGCCGACGCTCGCGCTCTGGTCGCGGATGGATGGCGTGGTCGCGCCCGCCTGCGCGCGCGGCACTGCCGAGGAAAGCGATCGCCAGGTTGAGCTCTCGTGCAGCCACATGGGCTTCGGCGTCAGCGCCCGCGCCTATCCGGCGATCGTCGCCGCGCTGCGCAGCTTCTAGGCGAGGAAGGCGGCTGCGACTTCGGGCGGCACGCGCAGCGGCCGGCCGGTCGTCTTGTCGAGGATCGCCCAAGTCGTCCGCGCACGGACCTTCACCTTGCCGTCGGCGCCGGTGAATTCCATCAGCCGGTCGAACCGCGCGCCCTTCGGCGGGTCCGCCACCCACGTCCGCCCCGTCACCGTCTCGCCGGGCAGCGCGGCGCGCAGATAATCGATCTCGTGCCGCGTCACGACCCAGACATGGGCATCGGCATATTCCGCCGGCGCGATCGCATACCAATGCGCCGTCGCCACATCCTGGATCCACCGCACCCACGCGGCATTGTTGACATGCCCCAGCTCGTCGATGTCGCCCGGCTGCGCCGTGATGGAAAGCTCGAAGGGGGTCAAGAAATCCTCCCTGAAGGGGAGGGGGACCGCGCGCAGCGCGGTGGAGGGGTAGAGCGGCCGCCGCAACGCGCCACGATCTCCACCGTGACCGCGTCGGCATCCGCCAGCACCTCAGCGGCGGTCACGCGAACCGTCGCGATGCCCTGTTCCGCAAGCCAAACGTCCCGTGCCGCGTCCCGCTCCCGAGCCGTCACGCCGTCATGTGCCATCCCATCCACCTCGATCGCCAGCCGCGCCGCATCACAATAGAAGTCCAGTACGAAGCGGCCACAAGGATGCTGGCGCCGGAACTTCCATCCGCCGGGCCGCAGCCGCAATCGCTGCCAGAGCAGCACCTCGGGCAAGGTCATCTTGCGCCGCAGCTTGCGGGCGTTGGCGACGGCAGGCTTCGTCGTGCTCAGCATGGCCCCTCCACCGCGCTCCGCGCGGTCCCCCTCCCCCGGCAGGCCGGGGGAGGATTTATCCGATCTGCGTCAGGATGAAAGCATAGGCTTCGGCGACTTCGCGCAGGCTCTCCCAGCGGCCCGACTTGCCGCCGTGGCCGGCGCCCATGTTGATCTTGAGGAGCAGCAGATTGTCGTCGGTCTTGGCGGCGCGGAGCTTCGCCGCCCACTTCGCCGGCTCCCAATAAGTGACGCGCGGATCGTTGAGGCCGCCGGTGATCAGCATCGGTGGATAATCCTGCGCCTTCACATTGTCGTACGGGCTGTATGACCGGATGAGATCGAACGCCGCCTTGTCGAGGATCGGGTTGCCCCATTCGGGCCATTCGCCCGGCGTCAGCGGCAGCGTGTCGTCGAGCATCGTCGCGAGCACGTCGACGAAGGGCACGTCGGCGACCACTGCGCCCCAGAGGTGCGGATCGGAATTGGAAACGACGCCCATCAGCTTGCCGCCCGCGCTGCCGCCCTGGATCGCGATGCGGCCCGGCGCGGCATAGCCCGCGGCCACCAGCCCGTTCGCCGCATCGACGAAATCACGGAACGTGTTGGTGCGCTTCTCGGCCTTGCCTTCGAGGAACCAGCCGTAGCCGAGATCGTCGCCGCCGCGGATGTGCGCGATGGCGCAGGCATAGCCGCGATCGAGCAGGCTGAGCCGCGCCGTCGAGAAGCTCGGCGGGATGGCATAGCCGTAGGCGCCATAGGCGTAGAGGTAGAGCTTGCCCGTCCCGTCACGCGCGAAGCCCTTCGGATAGACGATCGAGACCGGCACCTGCTTGCCGTCGCGGGTCGGCAGCATCAGCCGCTCGGTCGCATAGCCGTCGGGATCGTAGCCCGACGGCACCTCCTGGACCTTGAGCACCTCCAGCCGGTCGTCCGCCGGGTGGTAATCGTAGACGGTCAGCGGCGTCACCATCGACGAATAGCCGATGCGATAGGCGGCGGGCGCGAACTCCGGGTTGCTGCCGAGGAAGGCGGTGTAGCTCGCTTCCGGAAAGGTCACGCGCCGATCGCCGCCGTCATATCCGCGCAGCCGGATCTGATCGAGGCCGTGCAGCCGCTCCTGGATCACCAGATGGTCGCGGAAGGCCGAAACGCCGCGGATATAGACGTCGTCCGATCCCGCGATCACCGTCCGCCATGCGCCGGGATCGGCAACCTCGGCTTCGGCGAGGCGGAAGTTGATGTGATCGTCATTGGCGACGATCCACAGCTTCCCGTGCGCGGCATCGGCCGAATAGGTGACGTCGGCGGCGCGGCGGCGGACGAGCACCGGCGGCGCGGCGGGATCGTCGGCCGGCACGAAACGCAGTTCGGTCGAGGCATTGTCGCCGGTGCCGATGAAGATGAGGCTGCGGTCGTGGCTGCGCGATACGCCGACCGAAAAGCCCTTGTCCTCACTCTCTTCGTATAGCGTCGTCGCGGCACCGGGCGCATCGCCGATGCGGTGCAGCCGCGCGCGGTAGCTGCGCCACTGCTCGTTCACCTCGGTGAAGACTATCGCAGCGGAGTCGCCCGCCCACACCGGCGCGCCGATGCCGACTTCGGTGACCGTCTCGATATCCTCGCCCGACGCGAGATCGCGGATGCGGAGCTTGAACCGCTCCGATCCGTCGTCGTCGATCATCGTTGCGGCGAGCCGTCCGTCGGGGCTCACCTCCAGCGCGCCGAGGCGGAAATAGTCCGCCGCCGCCGCTTCGGCCGGCTCGTCGAAGATCAGTTGATCGGCGCCGCCCGCCACCGGCCGGCGATACCATTTGCGATATTGCGCGCCGGCATCGAACGCCCACCAGTAGAAATATTCGCCGTCACGGACGGGGACGGAGGAATCATCCTCCTTGATCCGCCCCTTCATCTCCTCGAACAGCGTTTCGACGAGCGCGGCATGCGGCGCCATCACCGCATCGAAATAGGCATTCTCCTCGCGGAGATAGGCGAGGACTTCCTCGTCCTCGACCTTCGGATAGCCCGGATCGCGCAGCCAGTGATACGGATCGTCGATGGTGACGCCGTGGCGTTCGTAGCTATGCGGGCGACGGGCGGCGACGGGCGGCTTGATCATGCGACCTTCAGCGAGTTCATATCGATGACGAAGCGATATTTGACGTCGCTCTTCAGCATCCGCTCATAGGCGTGGTTGATCTCGTCCATGTCGATCATCTCGATGTCCGAGGTGATGCCGTGCTTGTGGCAGAAATCGAGCATCTCCTGCGTCTCGCGGATGCCGCCGATCAGCGAGCCGGCGATCGAGCGGCGCTTCATCACCAGATTGAACACCGCAGGCGACGGGTGCGGCTCGGCCGGAACGCCGACCAGCACCATCGTGCCGTCGCGCTTCAGCGCGGCGACGAAGGGATCGAGATCGTGCGGCGCGGCCACGGTATTGAGGATGAAGTCGAACGTCCCCGCGGCCGCCCGCATCTGGTCCTTGTCGCGGGAGACGATCACGTCCTTCGCGCCGAGCTTCAGCGCATCGTCGCGCTTGTCGGGCGAGGTGGAGAAGACGGTGACGTCCGCGCCCATCGCCGCGGCGATCTTGACGCCCATATGGCCGAGCCCGCCCAGCCCGACGACGCCCACCTTCTGCCCCGGCCCGACCTTCCAGTGGGCGAGCGGTGAATAGGTGGTGATGCCTGCGCAGAGCAGCGGAGCAACCGCGGCCAGATCCTTTTCGTCATGGCCGATGCGCAGCACGAAATCCTGATCGACGACGATGTGCCGGGTGTAGCCGCCGTGCGTCGGCCCGCCGAGCACCGGATCGGTGCCGCCATAGGTGCCGACGAAGCCGCTGCCGGTGCAATATTGCTCCTCGCCGTCCTGGCACGACGGGCAGGTGCGGCAGCTATCGACCATGCAGCCGACGCCGACCGCATCACCGACCTTGAAGCCGTCCACCTCGCCGCCGACGGCGGTGACGCGACCGACGATCTCGTGCCCCGGCACGCACGGATAGACCGTGCCGCCCCATTCATTGCGCGCGGTGTGGAGATCGGAGTGGCAGACGCCGCAGAAGGCGATGTCGATCGCGACATCGCGCGGGCCGGGCTCGCGGCGCTCGATGGTCATCGGCTCCAGCGGGCGGTCGGCAGCCTCGGTGCCATAAGCTTGCGTCTGCATCGGCGGGTCTCCTGTGCGTGGGGTCAAGCCGATAGTGGGGGCTCGTGCGGCCTGCTGCAACGGGGGCGGCCTTGCCTTTTCCCGCATCGCCGTGCTGCAATGCGCGTCATGCTCAACAGACGCACTGCGCTTGCCGGCCTCGGCGCCACCGCCGCAGCCCTCGCGCTTCCGATTTCGGTCGCTGCCGCGCGACGCGGCACGGTGAAGCCGCCGCGTCTCCGGCCGGGCGACACCGTCGGGCTGGTCGAGCCTGCGGGCTTCACCGACGATGCCTTCGATCTTGCCACGGTGATGGAGACGGTGCGCGCGATGGGGCTGGTGCCCAAGCCCGCGCCGCATCTCGCGCAGCGCTACGGTTATCTCGCGGGGGAGGACAAGGCGCGCGCCGCCGATCTCAACGCCATGTATCGCGACAAAGACGTTCGCGCCGTCTTCGCGGTGCGCGGCGGTTGGGGCTGCGCGCGCATCCTGCCGCACCTCGATTTCGCCGCGATCCGTGCCAACCCGAAGCTGCTGATCGGGTTCAGCGATATCACCGCGCTGCACCTGGCCTTTGCCGCACGCGCCGGCTTCACTACCATCCACGGGCCGAACGCGGCGAGTTCGTGGGGCAAGCTCTCGTGGGACAGCTTCCGCGCACTCACCTTCGACGGCGCGACGCCGGTCTACGCAAACCCGGAGGCGAGCGAGGACCGGCTGGTGCAGCGCCAGTGGCGGACGCGCGCCATCCGGCCCGGCAAGGCGCGCGGGCGGCTGCTCGGCGGCAATCTCACCGTCCTCGCCGCGCTGGTCGGCACACCCTATCTGCCTGACTTTTCCGGCGCGATCCTGTTTCTGGAGGATGTCGACGAGGCGCCGTACCGGATCGACCGGATGCTGACCCAGCTTGCCCTCGCCGGCATCCTCGGGCGTGTTGCGGGCTTGGTTTTCGGCCAATGCACCGATTGCCGCGCATCGGGCGCATCCTATGGGGGGTTCACCGTGAACGAAGTGCTGCAGCAGCATCTGGCGCCGCTCGGCGTGCCGGTGTTCCAAGGCGCGCTGTTCGGCCATGTCGCCAACCAGTTCAGCCTCCCCGTCGGCTGCGAGGCCGAGATCGACGCCGATGCCGGCACGATCCGCATCCTCGAGCCCGCTGTCGTATAATGGCCCGTCGTTGCGAGCCGCGCAGCGGCGCGGCAATCCAGAGCTGGATTGCTTCGCTGCGCTCGCAATGACGGATGATTTGCTTATGGTGCCGCCTGCCCTTCATCCTGAACGCATAATCTTCAGAAAGACCGTCCATGTCCTCCCACGCCGACCGCCTCGCCGCTCTCCGCGCGCAACTTCAGTCCGACCGGCTCGACGGCTTCGTCGTGCCGCTGACCGACGAGCATATGAGCGAATATGTCGGCAGCTACGCGCAGCGCCTCGCCTGGCTGACCGGGTTCGAAGGCTCGGCCGGGACCGCGGTGGTGCTTCCCGAGGAAGCCGCGATCTTCACCGACGGCCGCTACACCGTGCAGGTCCGCGCGCAAGTGGATGGCGATCACTGGTCCTATCAGTCGATCCCCGACACCAGCGTCGCCGAATGGCTCCAGGCCAATGCCGCGGACGGCGCGCGCATCGGTTATGACCCCTGGCTGCACACCGCCGATTGGGTGAAGCGCGCGAAGAAGGCGCTTGCCGAGAAAGGCGCCGAGCTGATCGCGGTGACGCGCAACCCGATCGATGCGGTCTGGGCGGACCGGCCGCAGCCTTCGACGGCCCGGCTCTCGGTGCAAGGCGATGCGCATGCCGGCCGCTCGTCCGCCGCCAAGCGGCAGGAGATGGCGGACTGGCTCAAGGAAAAGAAAGCCGACGCCGCGGTGCTCTCCGCGCTGGAATCGATCGCCTGGACGTTCAACGTGCGCGGCACCGACGTCAGCCACACGCCGGTGGCACTCGCCTTCGCGCTGGTCAGCGACGACGGTACGGCGGACCTCTTCGTCGCTTCGGAAAAGCTCGGCGACGATGTCCGTCAGCATCTCGGCAACGGCGTCCGCGTGCACGAACGCGCCGATTTCGAACCGTTCCTGAAAACGCTCAGGGGCAAGTCGGTCGTCGTCGATCCGCAGCTTGCCGTCGCGGCGATCTTCGAGACGCTGGAAGGCGCCGGCGCAAAGGTGATCGCGGCGCGCGACCCGTCCGTCCTCCCCCGTGCGATCAAGAACGAGACCGAGATCGCCGGCCACGTGGCGGCGCAGGTGCGCGACGGCGCGGCGATCGTCCGCTTCCTGCGCTGGCTTTCGATCGAGGCGCCCAAGGGCGGGGTGACCGAGCTTTCGGCAGCAGCCAAGCTCCAGGACTTCCGCGCCGCGACCGGCCTGCTCGCCGATCTCTCGTTCGACACCATATCGGGCGCCGGGCCCAATGCCGCGCTGCCGCATTATCGCGTAAGCGAGGAGAGCAACCGTCCGCTCGAGATGGATTCGATCTACCTCGTCGATTCGGGCGGCCAGTATCGCGACGGCACCACCGACATCACCCGCACGGTCATCGTAGGCACGCCGACCGCGGAGATGAAGGACCGCTTCACCCGCGTGCTCAAGGGCAATATCGCGATCGACACCGCGCTCTTCCCCGCCGGCACGCGCGGCGTGCAGCTCGATACGCTCGCCCGCCAGTTCCTGTGGGCCGCAGGGGTCGATTATGCGCATGGCACCGGCCATGGCGTCGGCGCCTATCTGTCGGTGCACGAGGGGCCGCAGCGCATCTCGCCCGCCGGATCGAGCCAGGCGGGCGGCGACGAGCCGTTGAAGCCCGGCATGATCCTTTCCAACGAGCCCGGCTATTACAAGACGGGTGACTACGGCATCCGGATCGAGAATCTGATCCTGGTCGTGCCGCGCGAGATCGCGGGGGCGGAGAAAGAGATGCTGGGCTTCGAGACGCTGACCTTCGCGCCGATCGACCGGCGGCTGATCGATACGGATCTGCTCACCGGTGCCGAGCGACGCTGGCTTAACGACTATCACGCCAGGGTGGTCGCGGTGATCGGGCCGGAGCTGGAGGGGGAGGACCGCGCCTGGCTCGAGGCGGAGTGCGCGCCACTGTGACCTTGCCCGACGGTTTCCGCTTCGCCACCGAACTTCGCGTCCGCTTCTCCGAAGTCGATACGCAGCAGGTGGTCTTCAACCCCAATTATCTGATCTACGCCGATATCGCGCTGACCGAATATCTGCGCGCGATCGGCCAGCCGGTGACCGATCCGATGTCGGGCGACACCGCGAACATGTATGCGGTGCGATCGGAGGTCGATTTCCGCGCCTCCGCGCGGTTCGACGACGTATTGACCCTCGCGACGCGCACCGAGCGGATCGGCCGGTCGAGCTTCACCGTCCTGATCGCGATGCTGCGCGATGCGGAGCGGATCGCCGACGTCCGGATGGTCTACGTGAATGCCGATCCTGTGGCGCGCAAGGGCGTACCGCTGCCGCCGCGCTTCGTCGATCAGATCCTGGCGTACGAGACGACGCCGCCCGAGCGCGGCTGAGCGATCAGTCTTCGCGCGGGGGCGTGTTGCCACCGTCGGCCGCGTCGCGGGCCTGCGCCTTCCGGCGGCGCAGATTCTCGCGTAGCGCCTCGGCCAGCCGCTTTTCGCGCTCGGCATCCTGCTTGCTCATCGCTTGGATCGCTACCGGGCGCCGCACCAGGCCGCAAGCCGCCTTGACAGGGTGGCGGGCGAACGGCCATAGCGCCGCGACTTCTCCCCGCGCGAGCCTTTGCGCGGTCGGGCGATGCTGCCGTAGCTCAGTGGTAGAGCGCATCCTTGGTAAGGCTGAGGTCGTGAGTTCAATCCTCACCGGCAGCACCATTTTTCCCGCGCCACGGGCCGCGTTCGACGCCCGATAGCCCAGATGAAGCGCCTAGGGCGCTCGAGCGGCTATGTCCGCCGCAAGAGCGTGCTCAGCACGGCAGCGTGCAAAGGACGCTCGAATGCGCAACCGATGATGTACTCTTCCTGCCACGCCACGGTCGCGTGCCAGGCCTCGAGGCCCGGCAAGCGCAGCCAGATGTCGCTGCCGACCGTCAGGTCGAGATGGCATTCGGCTCGGAAGCCGTGGGTGGAGAGATCGATCACGCGGACGTCGACCGCGCCGGCGCCGCGCTGGCGGAGGCCTGCGTGCATCCGCACCCCCATCCGCTCCGCCTTGCGGCCGAGGAACGGGTTGGTGGCGAGCTTGCCGGGGATCGAAATCGGCGCATGGAAGCTCATCCCGCATCTCCGCGATTGCGCCAGCTCGCCGTCTTGGCATCCCAGACGCGCACGGGCTTCCAGTCCTCGGCGCTGGGAGGCGGCGGCATGGGGCGTTGGGGCGGCAATACCACCGGCTCGGGCGGCGGCGGTGGCGGGGGACGGCGGCCGATGTGGACGAGCAATTCCGCCTCGTCGATCGGTTCTGCGAATTCGATGCCGAGCTTGCCATGGCCGGCCCAGGCGACGCGGGCGGGAACGGCGGTCGCACCGCGGATGAAGATCACTTCGCTTCCCACCGGCATGGGCTTGCCGCTCTCGATGAGCGCGCCGGTGCTCGACATGTCGCGGAGGCGGACCTGGGTGTCGCCGAGGCCCGTACGCAGGACGGCGGACAGCAGCACGCGCGCGCGCTTGGCGCGGCGTTGCCCTGTCTCGGCGTCATGCGGGGGAATCTGTTCGGCGCCCATCGTCCCTGTGATCTTCGGCAGTCTGCGCCGCATAGGGTAATCAGAGATGGCTAAGGCCGCGTAAAGATTGCTCCGGGGCTTTCCCGCGCCCCAAAAGAAAACGGCGGGCACCGGGCCCGCCGTTCGAGTTTGCCTTTGGCCTTCGACTTAGAAGTCGAGGGTGACGCCGGCGAAGATGTACCGGCCCATCGCGTCATAGACCTGCGGGAAGGTATTGCCCGAGCAGAACACGCCCGGGCAGGCGTTGATCACGCCCGAGGTGCCGTTCGAGCCGATGATCGGCGGCGCCCTGTCGAGGATGTTGTTCACGCCAAGCCGGAAGCTGTAATTCTCGCCGATGCGGAAGGTCGAGGTCAGATCGAAGTAGCTCTGCGCCTTGATCTTCTCGTTGAACGGCGCCGTCGGCGTGGCGTTCAGCGTCGGGTTCGGGCTCAGGCGATCGACCGTCACGCTGTCGAAATAGCGCCACTGGAGCGACAGACCGATACCTTCGGGCGAGGTATAGGTCAGGCGCGCCTTGTGCCGCCACTCGGGGCTCGGCGTGCCGCACTGGATGCCGTAATATCCGGTGCAGTCATACGGCGTCGACACGCCGTTGTCGGTGACGAGCTTGTCCAGCCAGGTGCCCTGGAAGTTGAGGCCGATGTTGCCCCAATCGCCGATGTCCGTCGTGTAGGACACGCCGACGTCGATGCCCGAAGTCTTGAGGCTGCCGATGTTGGTGTTGAGATCCTGCACGAAGCCCGCCGGCGTCAGCCACAGCGATCCACGCGGATCGCGGTTGATGAGATCGCAGAACTCCGGATTGGCGGTGTCGATGCAGGTCTGGATGATGGTATCCTGACCGATCGTCGAGATCGTGTTCTTCACCTTGATGTTGAAGTAGTCGACCGTCGCCGCGAAGCCCGGAAGGAAGCGCGGCTGGAGGACGACACCGACCGAGTAGGTGTCCGACTTCTCCGGCGTCAGGTTGGGATTGCCGCCGATCAGGCCGCTATACTGGCCCGCCGGGTTGCCTACGATGTTGCCGTACTGGGCAGCCGTGACGCCGGTGAGGGCGCACTGCGCGGCCGTTGCGGTGGGCGCTTCCTGCGGCGTGTCGGGGTTGAAGTCACCCGCGCACGGATCGGAATTGCCGTTATTGGCTACGCGCTGCGGGGCGAAGAGCTCCTGGATGTTCGGCGCACGGACCGCGCGGTTGTACGAAGCGCGCAGGCGGATATCGCGGATCGGCGAGAAGTCCAGACCGAGCTTGAACGAGTCGGTCGAGAAGCTGCCGCCGCCACCAATCTCATACTTCGAGTAGCGATAGCCACCCTCGACTGCGAGGTAGTGGAAGAAGCCGTCGGTCACGATCGGGAGACGCGCTTCGGCATAAAGCTCGCGAACGTCGAACGATCCCTGCACGTCGAGCTGCGGCGCGCCTTGCCCGGTCAGATCGCCGGTTTGGAACGCGGCGTCATTGCGATAATCGACCGAGTCCTTACGATATTCGAGGCCGACGTTGATGCCCAGACCCTCGTTCGCCCACGGGAACTGCAGGCCATATTCGCCGAGAAGACCGGTGATCGAGGCAGACGCAACCGACTGATCGACAACCGCACGGGCGAAACCTGGGATCGACAGATAGTTGAGCGCCGCGTCGGAAACCGAATTACGGGCGAACACGTCGTAGGGGATGCAATTGGGATCGGTGCCGTCGAGCACCGAGCGGCAGACGGGAGCGCCGGTCGCCGGGTTGGTAACGACATCAACGGCGCGGGTCAGGCGGGTTGCGGAGAACTCGTTCAGATAAGTCTGAGCGAAATTCACGCGGCCGTAGAGATAGTAAGCGTCGTATGACCACGCCGGGCTGATGTCGCCCTTCACGCCGATCAGCGTGCGGAAGTTGGTGTGCTGCAGATCGTCCTGACGCGGACCGCCTTCGACGTTGCGCCGCAGAATCTGGAAGACACCGCGGTTGTACG
Organism: Allosphingosinicella indica; assembly: GCF_900177405.1. Lineage (NCBI taxonomy): Bacteria > Pseudomonadati > Pseudomonadota > Alphaproteobacteria > Sphingomonadales > Sphingomicrobiaceae > Allosphingosinicella > Allosphingosinicella indica. The sequence continues at coordinate 919,110 of NZ_LT840185.1, forward strand.
TATTGCCGGTGACCGGATCGACAAAGTCGATGGGCGGCGCGTCGGATTCATCCTCCGGCGTCGCAGGATCGTCGAACGGACGAACCAAGTTGGCATCCTGACAGACCAGCGCGAGTTGCGCCGGCGACAGCAGGGGGTTGTCGCAGTTGATGTTCGTGGTCTGGCCGAACGCGCCCGATTCCGCGATCTGGGCGATCGTGCGATCGTCCATGAACATGACTTCGAGATACGGCTTTACAGCCGGGCTGATCTCATACTCCGCGAAGGCGCCGAACGTGTAACGCTCGTCGGCGCGCTGGTAGAAGTTGGTCGGTGCGAAGTTGTACGGCGTCGAGCCGGGTATGAAGCCACGACCGGTCGGGGAGGTCTGGAACGTGCCGACGTTGGTGAAGAAGGTGCCTTCCGGCGACGTCGCCGAACCGCCGCAGAAGATCAGCGGCGAACCGGGAATGCCCGAACCCGCGCCTGGATAGGCGGCAACCTGCGCAGGCGTGCGCGCCTGGCTGGCGCAGGCCGAATAGTCGCGGCGGTTCTGGGTGACCGGGTCGAGCTTGCGATAGCCGGCATAAGCGGTGATGTGACCGCGGCCGTCATCGAAACCGGCACCGAAGACGGCGTTAATGTCGATCGCGCCACCGTCGGTCACGCTGCCCTTCGGATAGGCAAAACCGCGGCCCTGCAGCGCTTCGACGATGCCCGTCTTGCTGCGATTGTCGTGCTGATAGAAGCTGTACTGGCCGTCGAGGCGCAGACCTTCGAAATTCGTGTTCATCACGAAGTTCACGACGCCGGCGACGGCGTCCGAACCGTAGACCGACGAGGCGCCGCCGGTGAGCACGTCGACGCGCTCGACGATCGCGGTCGGGATCGTGTTGATATCCGGCGCCGGGAAGGTTGGATCGCCCGGGAGCAGGCGGCGGCCGTTGACGAGAACCAGCGTCCGGGCCGAACCGAGGCCGCGCAGGTTGACGGTGGCGGTGCCAGTCGCGCCGTTGGCGAGGTTGCCGCCGACCGAAGCGAAGGCCTGCGGCAGCGAATTGACGAGATCCTCGGTGCGGGTCGTGCCCTGAAGCTTCACTTCCTGGCTGTTGAGCACCGTGACTGGCGAAACCGCGGTCAGGTTCGGCTGCGGAATGCGCGAACCGGTGACGACGATCGGGCTCCCCGTATCGCCGGCGGCGTCGGGCGCGTTGGCGGGAAGGGCTTCGACCGGACCGGCGGCGGGCTCGGTCGTGTCGGCCCGCTGCGCAAGCGCCGGAGCGGCCATCCCCCCGATGATCGTCGTCGCCAGCAGATAGTTGAGATAGGGCTTCATAATTCCTCCTGGCCCTGCACGCGGCGCGCGCAGGCTGTTTTTGGTGCTTGACGGACTAAATAGTCGCGCAGAGCTGGTCAACGCGGGGCGACCCGGAGGCCGCACTTCCGACAGACAGTGTGACAAAGTGGTCACATTCGTACGTCTTGCTTGGTTCGGCATGTCATCCGTCGAAGCAGACCTGCCGCTTGTCGAAACGCGCGCGCCAATCGGCATTGCGGATCGCCAAGGTGTATTGCTCGGATGGGACAGTGGTCCTAAGCGAACGAACGCTTACCCCGGAGGAGGAACGATGCCGGGATCGCGCGTAAAGAGAGAGGAAAGAAGGCCGGAGGATGCGATGGAACAGTCTTTCGTCCACACCGAATCGCACGACGACGCGCCCGTGCTGAGAAAGCCCTCGAAGCGCGGCCGTCCAGCGCCTAAAGCCGCGACGGTGAATCGTAAGTTGAAGCCGGGCCTCTACTGAAGCCTCGCGCAGCGTCAGGCCGCGCTCTGCCAATCATGGGCATAGGTCGCAGCGACGAGCGCGCGCGCAGCAGCATCGACCAGGCCGGTCGCAGCCCCGTGGTCCGGCCCATGCGACATTGGATGGAGCCGCGGTAGCACAAGCGCCGATTCCATCTGCATCAGGAAACGCTGCGCTGCGCCATCGCGGATCAGCACGACGGCGCCCAGGCTCTCGCCCGCGGCGCGGACGATGTGCTCGAGCAACCGGACGAGCGGCGTCGCGACCTGCTCCGAATAGACGTCCGCCAACCAGTCCGAGCCCCGGCCTTCGCGGATCACGATCGCGAGCAGGCGAAAATAGTCTTCCCCCTGCATCACCGCCATCAGCCGACGCGCGAAGTCTTGCGTGGCAGCCAAGACGCCGGAGGTCGGCTCGCCGCCTGCCCGCATCGCATCGAGGATACGGCGGGCGAGATGCGTTGCGGCCATCCGGAAGATCTGCTCGCGGGTCGGCAGATTGCGATAGGTCGACCAGTAGGAGACCCCGGAGCGCTCGGCGAGCTCCTCCACCGTCACGCTGGCGAAGGGCTTTTCCGCGATCAGATCGAGCGCGCCATTGACCAGCCGCAACCGGTTCTCTTCCCGCTGTGCCTGACTTGCCACGAACGACGCCCTCCAAAAGATCGTCATCCTTCTAGTGCGTTTCGTACCACTTTATCAAGAGGTTTGATCATCGGTGTGCGCGCATCGGGAGGTGGCGCAACGAGTTGACGGTTCCTGCGCTATTGACAGGGGGGGCAGCGTCGTCATTGCTTGGGCCTCACCGCAAGGGGCGCGAGGCGGATTTTGGCGAGCAAAGGCAATGATCTCACCGACAACGAAGGGACGTTGCTGGCCCTGGTGCTGCGCCAGCAGCCCATCACCGCCTATCAGATCGCCAAGATCTACGAAGAATCGCCGGTCAGCAATTTCAACACCAGCAAGGGCAAGATCTATCCGCTGATCCGCCGGCTGCGTGATCGCGGCCTGTTGTCCGCCGAAGCGGTGGAGGGCGATGCGCGCGGCACCGAGCGGTTGGTGTGCACCGATGCCGGACGCGAGACGATCAAGAGCTGGCTGCGGCAGATTCGCCCGACCCACCTGCTGCTCGAAGACCCTTTGCGCACCAAGGTGCAGTCGTTCGACCTCCTGTCGCGTGACGAGCAGATCGAATGGCTCGTCGAGGCCAAGGCGCAGCTCACCGAGAAGCTCGCCGAGGTCGAGGATTATGGCGAGGGCGTGACCGTGCCGTTCAAGGAATTCGTCCACGACAATGCGGTCGGATCGCTACGCGCGCGGATGGACTGGCTCGACCGGACGCTGCGGCAGGTGGTGAAGGGTTAAGCCTCCAGCGCGAGCAGCGCGAAGGTGGCGAGCCAATGCTCGCCCATATAATCCCCGGCGACGTGCGGCAGGCTCGCGGCGAGATGTGCGTCGGCGGTGGCGGTCGCACGATCCCGCAACGAAGGATCGAGCGCATCGGCAATGCCGTGCCAGCACCAGGCGCGGCTGAGATTGAAACCGTCGAGATGTGCGATCTTGCCGTCGCTGCGGTCCGAGACCTGAGCCGGGGTGAAGAGGCTGGCCGGTTCGCCCTCCGCCAACCGAGGGAGGAAGGCGGCGAACCAGCGTGTGAAGGCCTCCCTATCCATCACGCGCCGCATCAGCAGCGACTCGATCAATGCCCCGGACAGGAAGTCGTCACCGCCGGGCTCCCAGCCCGGACAATCGCGGTCCGCGTCATAATAGTTGCGCGCGCGCTCGACGATCAGCGCTGCGAGCGAAGGGTCATGCGCAGTCGCCCATTCGTGCGCGAGCACCAGCGCGAAGGCGGTGTTGAAATGGGTGCCGGTGCGGATCGGATAGGTCAGCCTGGGGAGATAGGATGCGAACCGCTCGGCGAAGTCGCGCGCCAGCGGCTCCAGCTCTGCCGCCCATTCGCGATCCTCATGCAGTGCCGCCTCACCGTGCAGCGCGAGCAGCCATGCCCAACCGTAAGGCCGCTCGAACCCGCCGGAATAGGCGCGGAGGAGATAGTCTCGCTCCCCCGCAACCTTGGCTGCCGTAAAGCTCGCATCGGCGAGCGCTTCGATCTCGCGCGCTTCGGGCAAATTGGGAAACAGCCGCCGCAACCGGAGCAGCAGCCAGTGACCGTGGACGCAGCTATGCCAATCGAAGCTGCCGTAGAAGATCGGGTGCAGCGCGCGCGGGCCGAGCACGTCTTCCGGTCCATCCATCACATGATCGAGCTTGTGCGGATATTCGCGCGCGACATGGCCGAGCGCGATCCGCGCGAAACGGCCGGCGATATCGGGGGTGAGTGTCATCGGAACGCCAGGAAATAGATGAGAAGGAGGTTGCAGACGAGTAGCGGCAATGCGGTGCCGATCTGCGCCTTGATGACGCCGTTGCGATCCTTGAGCTCGAGCAATGCCGCGGGCACGATGTTGAAGTTGGCCGCCATCGGCGTCATCAGCGTGCCGCAGAAGCCGGCGAGCATGCCGACCGCGCCGATGACGGCGGGATTGCCGCCATAGCCGACGACGAGCAGTGGAATGCCGATCGCCGCCGCCATCACCGGGAAGGCGGCGAACGCATTGCCCATGATCATCGTGAACAGCGCCATGCCGAGCGCATAGACCGCGACTGCGGCGAACAAATTTCCCTGAGGGATGACGTTACCAGCGATGCCCCCGACCAGATCCCCGATGCCGGCAAGCGCGAAGACTGCACCGAGCGCGGCGAGCATCTGCGGCAGCACCGCCGCCCAGCCGATCGAATCCATCAGCCGCCGCCCTTCCTGCAGCGGCGCCAGCGGCGGCGGACGCAGCCACGCCATGATGACCGCGATCGCGATCACCGCGCCGAGGCCGAGCAGGATCAAGGTCACCCAGCGCTGCTCGAAAATGCCCGACTCTCCGAACGGCGTGTAATTGTAGGCGATCGTGCCGAGGAAGGCGGTCGCGGGGATGATGAGCGCGGGCAGGAACAGGCGGTTGCCCAGCCGCGCGGCAAAGGCCGTGCGCTGCTCCGCCGTCGTCGTCGGTGGATCGCCGCGCCCGAGCAGCCCGCATCCCGCGATCGCGACGAGCGCCACGACCAGCAGACCGTTGCCGAGATCGCCGAGCCGGTCGCCGGCGAAGAAGCTGAGCGCCAGCAATCCCCAGAAGGCAGCGTTGCCCCAGCGCTTGGCATTGCTGCTATCGAGTGCGCTCAGCAGCGCAAAGGCCGCAAACATCGCGCCACCGAGCGCGTAGAGCCAGGAGACGGTGATCATCGGTCCGCTTCCCCGTCCGCCGCGGGCGGGCTATCGCCAACGCCGCGCGTCCGCCCGGCGGCGGCCAGGCGCCGATCGAGCATCAGCAGGCGCGTGCCGTGGATGATGAATGCGAGGATCGCCGTTGGGATGGCCCAGACCGACAACTCAAGCGGCGCAAGGACGATGCCGTAGCTTTCGAACGTGCCCTTAATCAGCAGGATCGAAGCGATTGCGATGAATATGTCCTCACCGAAGAACAGCCCGACATTGTCGGTCGCCGCGGCATAGCTCTTCACCTTCTCGCGGGTCGGTTCGTCGAGGTCGCCGTGCTGCTTCTCCGCCGCGGCCTCCGCCATCGGCGCGACGAGCGGCCGCACCGTCTGGGCGTGGCCCGCGACGTGCGTTAGACCGACGGCGGCTGCCGCCTGGCGGATGAGCAGATAGACGATGAGCAGGCGGCCGGTGGTTGCGCGCCGGAGATCGAGAATCACGGCGCGCGCGCGCTGCTGGAGACCGAAACGCTCGATGAGCCCGATCACCGGCAGCACGACATAGACGACGGTGATGTAGCGATTGTCGTTGAACGCCTTGCCGAACGCCGCGACCACCGCGACCGGATCCAGCCCCGCCGTGATGCCGGTGACGAAAGCAGCGGTGGCGACCACCAGCAGCGGGTTCAGCCGCAGCAGGAAGCCGATGATGACAACCAATATGCCGAGAAGCGGGAGATAGGTCACAGGTCCTCCTCCGGCGTGCCGGAAGGAGGTGCTCCATATCCTCCGCCGCCCGGAGTTTCGATGGCGAAGACATCGCCCGGCGCCATATCGACCGAGGCGGTGGCGCCGAGCTGCGCGACCGTGCCATCCGCGCGGATCACCCGATTGACGCCGGGCGCCGCCGCTTCGCCGCCGCACAGTCCGGCTGGCGCGATCTTCCGGCGGTTGGAGAGAATATTCGCGCGCATCGGCTTCAGGAACCGGATGCGCCGCTCCACACCGTCGCCGCCCCGGTGCGCGCCCGCGCCGCCCGATCCCTGCCGGATCGCGAACCGCTCGAGCAGCACCGGCAGCCGCGTCTCCAGTACTTCGGGATCGGTGAGGCGGCTGTTGGTCATATGCGTCTGCACCGCGCTTGCCCCGTCGAAATCCGGCCCGGCGCCGGCGCCGCCCGCGATCGTCTCATAATATTGATGCGTGCCGTCGCCGAAGGTGAAATTGTTCATCGTCCCCTGGCTCGGCGCCAGCGCGCCGACCGCGGCGAACAGCGTATCGGTAATGACCTGGCTGGTCTCGACATTGCCCGCCACCACCGCCGCCGGATAGCGCGGCCGCAGCATCGACCCGTCCGGCACGTCGAGCGTGATCGGCCTCAGGCACCCGTCATTCATCGGGATGGCGTCGTCGACCAAAGTCCGGAACACATAGAGCGTCGCCGCACGGCAGATCGAGTAAGGCGCGTTGAAATTGTCGGGCCGCTGATCGCTGGTGCCAGCGAAGGAGATGGCGGCCGAGCGCGCGGCGCGATCGACGGTGATGCGCGCGGAAATCTCGGCGCCATTGTCCATCGCATAAGTGAAACTGCCGTCGGAGAGCGTGCCGATCAGCCGCCGCACTGCTTCCTCGGCATAATCCTGGACGTGGCCCATATAGGCGTCGATCACCTCGCGCCCATACTCGCCCGCGACGCGGCAAAGCTCGTTGGCGCCGCGCGTGCAGGCGGCGACCTGCGCCTTGAGATCCGCGATGTTGCGATCCGGGCTGCGCGCCGGCCAGCGGTCGGAAGCCAAGAGCGCGCGCATCTCTCCTTCGCAGAAGCGCCCCGCATCGACGAGCAGCATGTCGTCGATCAGAACGCCCTCCTCCTCGACGCTGCGGCTGTCCGACGGCATCGATCCCGGTGCGCTGCCGCCGATATCGGCATGGTGGCCGCGCGCCGCGACATACCAGGCGGGGGCCGCATCGCCCTCGCCGGCGAACACCGGCACGATCACGGTGATGTCGGGCAGGTGCGTGCCGCCGCGATAGGGCGCATTGAGCGCGTAGGCGTCGCCCGGCTTCATGCCGCGCCCGTCCGCGCCGCCGCCGCGCGATGCGATGATCGTACGGATGCTGTCGCCCATCGATCCCAGGTGAACGGGGATATGCGGCGCGTTGGCGATCAGCGCGCCTTCGGCGTCGAAGATCGCGCAGGAGAAATCGAGCCGCTCCTTGATGTTCACCGACGATGCGGTGGCGCGGAGCGCGACGCCCATCTCTTCGGCGATCGCCATGAAGAGATTGCCCATCACTTCGAGCATCACCGGATCGACCGCAGTTCCCGCCGCCGGAGCCGAAGCGCGCGGCACGGCGCGGGTGAGGATGAGGTTAAGCTGCGGATCGACCTCTGCCTGCCAGCCGGGCTCGACCACCGTCGTCGCGGATGCGTCGATGATCAGCGCGGGGCCGGGAATGACGGTGCCGGGAGCGAGCGAGTCGCGATCGAACAAATCCTCCCCGGCACGGGATGGGGGACCAGCCGCGGGCTGGTGGAGGGGCTGCTCCGCCGCCTGCGCCAGCCCCTCCACCACCAGCTGCGCCGGCGGTCCCCCTGCCCGTACCGGGGATGAGCCGATGGCTTCCACCACTGCCTTGTCGATGACGATCGCATTGTCCGACACGAAGCCGAAGCGGGCACGGTGGAGCGCGGCGAAGGCGCCCCGCATCGCATCCGCGTTGCCGGCCTCGACCTCGATCGTCGTGTCGCTGCCCTCGTAGCGGAGCGCGGCGCGGCGATGGACCGCGACGCCTTCCGCGCCGACGCCTTGCGCCAGCAGATCGCCGCGCGCGTCGTCGGCGAGATCGGCCAGCGCCGCATCCAGATCCTCTCCGGGCGCGAGCGTGCGCTGGCGGAGCGCGATCATGTCGGCGAGGCCCATGCCGTGCGCGGAGAGCACCCCGGCGAGCGGATGGATCATCACGCGCTCCATGCCAAGCGCGTCGGCGACGAGGCACGCATGTTGCCCGCCCGCGCCCCCGAAGCATTGCAGCGTGTAGCGCGTCACGTCATGTCCGCGCGCGATCGAGATCTGCTTGATCGCATTGGCCATATTCTCGACTGCGATGCGCACGAACCCTTCGGCGATGTCGCGCGGCGCCATGCCGGTTGTCTCAGCAAGTTCGGCAAACTTGGCCGCGACGATATCGCTGTCGATCGGCTGATCGCCGCCGGGGCCGAAAACGGCAGGGAAATGGTCCGCGCGGATTTTGCCGAGCAGCACGTTGCAGTCGGTGATGGTGAGCGGGCCGCCGCGCCGGTAGCAGGCGGGGCCGGGAACCGCGCCGGCGGAATCCGGCCCGACGCGGAAGCGCGAGCCGTCATAATGGCAGATCGATCCGCCGCCCGCGGCGACGGTGTGGATCTCCAGCATCGGCGCGCGGACGCGGACACCGGCGACCGGCTTTTCCTCGCTGCGCTCGTAGGTCCCCGCGAAATGCGAGACGTCGGTCGAGGTGCCGCCCATGTCGAAGCCGATCACCTTGCCATAGCCGGCCTCCGCCGCAGTGCGTGCCATGCCGACGATGCCCCCCGCCGGACCGGAAAGGATCGCGTCCTTGCCCTGAAACGCGGACGCGTCGGTGAGCCCGCCAGAAGATTGCATGAAAAAGAGGCGCGGCGCGGTCTCGTCGCCAGATGTCGACGGTGCCAGCGCGCCAATCACGCGGTCGACGTATCGCCGCAGCACCGGCGACAGATAGGCGTCGACCACGCTGGTATCGCCGCGGCCGATCAGCTTGATGAGCGGCCCGACGCGGTGGCTGGCGGAAATCTGCGTGAAGCCGATCGCGGTGGCGATGTCGGCGAGCGCGGCTTCATGCTCGGTCCAGCGCCAGCCATGCATCAGCACGATCGCCAGCGCGCGATAGCCCCGATCGAACAGCGCCTGCAGCCCGGCACGCGCCGCTTCCCGGTCGAGCGGCTCCAGCACCTCGCACTCCGCCGTCACGCGCTCGTCGATCTCGAGCACCGCTTCGTAGAGCGGCTGGGGCAGCACGATCCGCCGCGCGAAGATGTTGGGGCGCGCCTGATAGCCGATGCGCAGCGCATCGCCGAAGCCGCGGGTGATCGCGAGCGCCACCGGCTCGCCCTTGCGCTCGAGCAAAGCGTTGGTCGCGACGGTGGTGCCCATTTTGACCGACGTCACCGCGCCGCCGCCATGCGCTGCGGTAAGCCGCCGGATCGCCTCGACCGCAGCATCCTCATAGCTTTCCGGATTTTCGGACAGCAGCTTCATCACGTGCCGTGTCCCATCCGGCGCGTGCGCGACGACATCGGTGAAGGTACCGCCGCGATCGATGGCGAAGGTCCAGCCGGTCATAATGCGTCCGACTCCCGCTCATCCTGAGGAGCCATTGAGCTTGGAGAAATGGCGTCTCGAAGGATCCTTCGAGACGGGCTTTCGACTTCGCTCAGTCCCTCCTCAGGATGAGCGGATGGACTGGACGCGTGAATCCTCAGCTTTCGTCCTTTACCACTTCGCCGCCCTTCATCACGAAGCCGACGCTCTTAAGCACGGTGACGTCGCTAAGCGGATCGCCGGCGACGGCGATAATGTCCGCGGCCTTGCCCGCTTCCAGCGAGCCGATCTGATCGGCGAGGCCCAGCAGGTCGGCGGCGTTGACGGTCGCGGCCTGGATGGCGGTCGCGGGTGTCATCCCGTGCTTCACCATCAGCTCGAACTCGTCGGCGTTGCGGCCGTGCTTGGAGACGCCGGCATCGGTGCCAAAGGCGATCTTGACGCCGGCGGGCACCGCCTTCTGCAGCGACTTGCCGGTGATGCCGATACGCCATTCGATCTTGGCGCGCACCTCCGGCGAATAGGCATCGGGGTTGCTCGCCAGCCGCTCGAGATAGCCGTTCACAGTGGACAGCGTCGGCACGTAATAGGCGCCGCTCGACTTGAAGAGTCGGATGCTCTCGTCGTCGAGCAAGGTGCCGTGTTCGATCGAATCCGCACCGGCGCGAAGCGCGACGGCGATACCGTCGGCGCCATGCGCGTGGACCGCGACCTTCTTGCCGTAGAGGTGCGCGGTCTCGACCACCGCCTTCGCCTCGTCGTCGAACATCTGCTTGCCGAGCCCGGCGCCGATCCGGCTGTTGACCCCCGCCGTGGTGGCAATCTTGATGACGTCGGCGCCGCGGCCGACCTGGCGGCGCACCGCCTTGCGGCATTCGTCCGCGCCGTCGCACAGGTTGTCGTGCGGGGCGATATCGTGGAGCTCGTCGCGCAGCCCCAGGCGGCCGTCCATATGGCCCGAAGTGGTCGAGATCGACATCGCCGCATCGACGATGCGCGGCCCCTGCGTCCAGCCGCGCGCGATGGCGTCGCGCAGACCCAGGGTCACGCCTTCGTCGCCGAGATTGCGGACGGTGGTGAAGCCCGCGCGCAGCGTCTTCATGCCGTTCCACTGCGCCTCGTGCGCGGCGAGCGCGACATTCTCGGTGACGCTGGCGAGCAGCCCTTCGTTGCCCGCGCGATCGGAAGAGAGATGGACATGGCTGTCGATGAGGCCGGGGAGCACGAACTTGTCGCGCATGTCGATGACGGTCGCGCCCGCCGGCGGATCGACGAAGCCGTCGGCGACGCGCTCGATCTTGCCGCCGCGCACGATGATGCTGGCGTTGCGCTTGGGCGCGCGGCCGGGCCGGTCGAGCAGGGTGCCGGCATGGATGACGGTGACGGCTGGCGCCGCGGAGGCTGCCTGTTGGGCGGCGGCCGGTGCGGCGGTGGCGAGCAGGGCCGCGATGGCGAGCGACTTGGCTTTCATGATGTTTGCAAACCCCTGTTTCGAACCACCCGGGGCGCTATCAAGCGCGGCATGCGTTGCCGTGCAACCTAATATTCCTTGCGGTAGCGGATGCTCGCGCTCGAACTGCCCTGCGATCCTGCCTGCGAGAGCAGGCTGAGCGACTTGGACAGTGCGATCTCGAGCTGCGTGGCGGTGAAGCCGCGGGCGTCGGTGATGACCTCGATATAGATGTCGTTGCTGACGTAAAAGCCCGCCGCGACCGCGGTGCCGCGGCCGGTCGCCTCGTCCGCGCCGAGCACGCGCAGGCGATCGACACCGGTGGCCGAGCGCAGCTTGCCGAGCGGGTTGAGCCCGCCACCGCCGCCGCGCAGCGCGTTGAGCGACGATCCGAGCTGGACGACCTGCAGCGCCGAGAGCTGCGTGACCGGCCCGCCGAACAACAGCCGCGACAGGATCTCGTCCTGCGGCAACGCGGGCGAGGAGCTGAACACGATCTGCGGATTGGTGCCGGTGCCCGTGATGTTGATCGTGATCGCGACATTGTCGACCTCGGTCGTCGCCGCGATGCGGATCCGCGGGTTGATCGGCGTCGATCCGGTGAAGGCAACCTCGCCCTGCGTCAGCTCGAAGCGGTTGCCGGCGAAGCTATAGGTGCCGCGGATGAGATCGGCGGTGCCGACCACGACGGGCGCATTGCTGGTGCCGCGGACGCGCAGATCGGTCGACCATTCCGATTCCAGCCCCATGCCGCTGACGAACACCTCATTGTCCGCGCGGACGCGCAGATCCAGGTTCCAGATGCTCGGCGCCGCCGGACGGGCGTTGGCCTGCTCACCCGGCCGTGGCAGCGGATCACCCTTGCGGCGGACCCCCTCCAGCTCGGCGATCTCCGCTGCACCCTGGCGGACGATCTCGTAGCGGACCTCAGGCAGTTGCAGATCGCCGCTGATCAGCGCGGGCTGGTTGGGTCCGTTGCTGATCGCGATATTGCCGGTGGCGGTGGCGCCGATCGCGTCGCTCCGCGCCAGCCGCGCGCGATCGAGCTGCACGCGGATGTCGATCGGGAAGCCGGCATCGGCGGCAAGGCCGACACTGCCGCGCCCGCTGATCGTCCCCTCGCCCGCGCGGCCGTTGAATTGCGTGATCTCGAACCGCGACTGGGTGAAGCGACCCTGGAGCGCGATATTGGTGATGCGCGTGCCATAGGTTTCATCGACGAAGGTCAGCGCATTGGCGCGCAGGATGCCGTTCAGTTGCGGCGCCTGGACGCGGCCGCCGAAATCGGCGGCGATGGCGATCGGGCCGGAGAGCTGGCGCCCGGCGATGCCGCTCAGCGACCACAGTACTTCCGCCGGACCGTTGTAGCGGATGCCGCCAGTCAGCGGCGAAGCGAGCAGCCGCTCGCTCCAGCTTCCCGCCGCCGCGGAAAGCGGCTGGAGCCGCGCCTGCAGCCGCCCGATCACCGCGCCGCCGCGCCGCCGGATGACGGCATTGGCGAGCCCACCGTCGGGGCTCAACTGTCCGGCGAGCGCGATGTCGACCGGCGCCGAGAGCGTGGCGACGCCCGCGCGGGTGAAACCGGTGATGTTGAGCCGTGCGTCGGCGCGCGGGAATGCGGTGGACGAGGCCTGCGCGAAATCGAGCGTGCCGCTCGCCTTGCCGCCGATGCCGAGTGCCGGCGAGAAGGCGTTGACGATCGACAGATCGAGATTGTCGATGCGGCTGCGCAGCGTCAGCCCGTCGCCGTAGCGGCCGGCGACCAGCACGCGGCCCTGCGGGAAGACGATCGCGGTGGGCGACAGCACCCAATCGCGCCCGTCGCGGCGGATGTCGGCGGGACGCTGGAGCCGGAAGGCGAGGTTGTTGACGCTGCCCTGCATGGCAGCGCGAATATGATCGGGCGTGATGTCCGCATTGGCGGCGATGCGGAACGGAACGCCGCTGGTGCCGTCGGCGGTGAGCTGAAGCTTCCCGCGTCCGCCGCGATAGTCGATCTTCGCGCGTGCGGTGCGGATCAGCGTCTGATCGCGGCGCACGCCGGCGAATTGCGCGTCGCCCGTGATCGCGGGGCCTTGCGGGTAGAGGATGGCGGTGGCGCGGACGATCGCGCGCTGGATGAGGATCGGCGGCTCGGACGGGATGCTGGCGCCATTGGCGGTGGCGGCGATGTCGGCGCGCTGGTTGGCGCCTTCGGCGCTCAGCCGCACGGTGCCGTTCAGCCCCGATCCGCTCAGCGTCAGCGTGCCCGAAAACGGCCCGGCGGGCGTCTGGACGATGCGTCCGGCGAAGTTGAGGCCCGCGATCGTTACGCGATTGACCTGCACGGTCAGCGGGCCGCGGCCCGACAGCACCACCACATCGGCCGAGAACGGCCCGTAGTCGGACTCGCCCGTCGCGGTGATCGCATAGCCTTCGGCAGTGGCGCGCACGCGTGCCTGGACGCCGCGCAACCCGATGCCGAGGCCTGGTCGCTCGGCGCGAAGATCGATCTGCGGACGCTCCGCCGTGCCGGTGATGACCACCGACAGCGGCCCGTATTCCGCCGATACCGCGCTGGCGCGGAGCGCAATGCGGCCGTCGGGATTGTAGCGACCGCTGCCCGAGAGGATGCGGAACCGCGGCGCCGTCATCCGCACCGAATCGATGAAGAAGGTGCCGCCCGAGTTCATCCTTATGCCGACCGAACCCACCGCATTGCCGCCGAGGAAATCGCGCGCCGATGCATTATCGATCCGGCGCGTGCGGAAGGCGACGCGGCCCTTCAGCCCGAAACCATCGCCCTCGGTGACGATGTCGATGTTCGAATCGAGATCGAGGAGGCCAACGCCTTCGACCAGATAATTGTTGATCCGGCCCTGAATGCCGGCGCGGTACATGCCCTTCGCGAGATCGGCGACGATCACCGCCGTGGCGTTGATCCGGTCCGACCGGATCTTGAGATTGTCCGACAGAACCGTTGTGCCGCTGATCGCGAACGATCCATCGATCGCGACATTGGTGGCGAGGCTGCCGACCGCCGGGTTCAAGCCGGTGATGCGGCGGGCGCGAGCCGAGACCGGAATGGTGATCCGGTCGGCATCGACGCGAGCGCGGCCCTGTGCACGTAGCCCCTCGACAATGGTCGTGTCGAAGCCGAGCGCGCTCGCTTGGAGATCATAAGCGACGACCGGCGTTCCGAACGGCCCGTCGAGCAAAAGCGCGATGCGCACGTCGCGGCCATTGAGATTTGGGGCGATCGCGCCGGGCTTCAGCAGGCGCGCGGCAACGCGCACGCCCGAGAAGCGGCTCTCGCCGAGATCGACCATGCCCTCGGCCGCCACCGCCAGAGCATCGGACTGAAGGCGCAGCTTGGTATCGGCGCGGCGTTGATCGAATATGCTGGTGAGATCGAGGCGGACGACCGGCTCGACGAGGCGGCGGACCGACCCCTCTTCGAACATCAGCCCCGGCCGCAGCGGACCGGAGACGCGGAACGTGCCGTTCTGCGCGGCGATCGCGAGGTTCGCCATCGCCGCGCCGCCCAGCGTCGCCTGCGCGCGGCCGCGCCAGTCGGACCAGCGCCCCTGCCCCTCGACGCGCGCGGCGAAGGGCTGATCGAACCCGGCCACGCGCGCGACGAAGCCGCCCGCCGGCGCATCGAGCCGCGCGGCGATCGCCAGCCTGTCCTGCTCGGGCACCGCATCGAGCCGCAGCACGAAGCGGTCGCCGCCCGGCATCCCCGGCGCGGCGATGGTCGCGGCATTGGCAGCGATCTCGGCGCGGCCGTCGGCGATCTTCGCGCGACCATCCATGGTGAGCAGGTGGCGCTGGCCGGTGACCGCGGGGCCGATCAGCAGCCGCCCGACCTGCAGACGCCCGACGTCGACATCGATATCGGGGAGCAGCGGCGCGTCGGGATCCTCGCTCGGGTTGAGTTCCGGCAGCCGCGCCAGCGTCGCGCTCGGCACGGCAAGCGAGCGGATGTCGATATGGTTGGAGAGATAGGCGAACGGCCGCCAATCGACTTCCGCGACGGGCGCCTCGAAAAACACACCGCGATTGTCGGCCAGCCGCAGGTCGCGGATCGTCATCTTGCCGTAGACCGATCCGTCGATCCGCCCGATCCGGATGTCGAGGCCCGATGCCAGCTCCAGCTTGTTGATCTGATCGACCACGAAGCGGCGGCCGGGATCGGTGTTGAGCCCAGCGAAGATCGCGGCGAGGAAAAGCAGCACGCCGAGCACGGCGATGCCCGCCCATTTGGCGATCGTCCACCCGCGGCCTCGGCGCGGCGCCTCCTCCGCCAGCTCGACCTCGTCGGCCATCAGAAGGCCTGCCCGATCGAGATGTAGACGGCGAACTTCGATTCGCCCGGCTGGCGATCGATCGGCATCGCGACGTCGAGGCGCATCGGCCCGAAATTGGTGTAGAAACGCCCGCCGACGCCAACGCCGTAGCGCAGGTTCGAGAATTGCGGCAGCGCGCTGGAATAGACCTGGCCCGCATCGACGAAGCCGACCACGCCGTAATTGCCGAAGCGATAGCGCGCCTCGAGCGCGAACTCGTTGAGGCTGCGCCCGCCGATCGGATTGTTGTCGAGATCCTTGGGGCCGAGCTCCTGATAGCCGAAGCCGCGCACCGATCCGCCGCCGCCCGCATAGAGGCGCCGCGAGGGTGCGAGATCGTCGCGGTCGATGCCGCTGATCGAGCCGAACCGGACGCGCCCGGCCAACACGATGCTGTCGCTCGCCGGGAAATAGGCGCTGCCCTCGATGAGGTTGCGGACATAGGGCCGCGTGCCGTCGTTCAGCGACACTTCCGGATTGACACGGCCGAGCAGGCGGAAGCCCTTGGTCGGATCGAGCAGGCTGTCCGACGCATCATAGCCGAGCTGGCCGGTCAGGCCGCCGATGAAATAGGTCTGCCGCTCGCGAGCCAGCAGGCCGGTGTCGAACGCATTCTCGTTGGTCGCGATGAGCTCGGCGCCATAGGCCCAGGTCCAGCGCTTCTGCCAGATCGGCGTGGATTCGCGCGAGATGAGCCCATTCAGCCGCGCGGTGTAGCCGGTGTAGGCGGGATAATCGCGGCGGCCTGCTTCCAGATTGACCACCACCGTCCGGTCGCGCTTGCCGGCGTTCGAGCGGCGGAAGGTGGCGCGTGCGGACTGCTCCTGGGTGCCGGCGATCGCGCCGAAGCGGAGCGCGCCTTCGGGCGGAAACAGATTGCGATGCTCCCAAGCGCCCTCGACGCGGAAGCCCTCGCCCGTGGCATAGCCGGCGGTCGCGGTCAGAGCGCGCGGCGGCCCGGCATCCTGGCGGACGAGGATATTGACATATTCGGTGCCGTCCTCGGCCTGCTCGCCGGTGCGGACCGGCTCGGCCGAGACGCTGCTGAAGAGACTGGTCGCGACCATCGCCTCGCGCAGATCGTCGACCTTGCGGCTGTCGTAGAGATCGCCGCGCTCGAAGCGGGACAGGACGCCGACATGCTCGGCATCGAACGCGAGATCGCCTTCCGTCGTGAACCCGCCGAAGCGCGCGCGCGGGCCGGGATCGACGGGCAGCGTATAATCGCCGATGTGGGTGACCGGATCGAGCAGCACATCGCGCTGGCCGATCTGGGTGAAGGGATAGCCCTGCTGCGGCAGCTTGAGCGCGACATTCGCTTCGGCGCCTTCGACCTCGGCGGCGACGATCGGCGATCCGGTCTTGAGCGGCAGCGCCTCGCGCGCCAGGCCGGGCGGCACCGTCTCCGGACCGGTGACCGCAATCTCTCCGAGATTGTATCGCTCGCCTGGCGCGGCGGTGACGGTGACGCGAAGCTGGCCGGGCTGATCGGGCAATTGCTCGATCGCGACGACGGCGGTGCCGTCATAATAGCCCTCGGAACGCAGCAGCCGGACGGCGAGCGCCTCGTCCTCGCGTGCGCGCGCGGCGACCATCGCGCCGTTGGTTGCCTTGTTGTCACCCTGCTCCAGCGCCGAAAGATCGCGGAAGCGGCCCTGAAGCCCGACATCCTTCAGCCCCTCGATGGCGAGCGTATAGCGGACGGGCGGCGCTTCCTCGCTGTCCTCGGGGCTCGCCTCGGGCGTGGTGACGTCGAAGGTCGCGAGCGGCGGCAGCGGCTCGGCGAGCGCCGGATCGAGCGGGACGACGGGCGGCTGCGGCAGCGCGACATCGGGTGCGGCATCCGTGGCGGGCGGCAGACCGGCGTCGAAATTCTCGATCGGCTCCAGCGGAGCGCCAAGCTCCGCGTCGAGCGGCGGCAGCGCTGCCTCGAACTCCCTGTCCGAGACGATCGGCGCGTCGGTTTCCGGCGGATCGGCAGGCAGGGCAGCGGCAGCGCTGGCGGCGAGCGCAAGCATGCTGACCGCGATCGCCAATGTCGACTTTCTGCCCGCCAAAATCTGGTCCCGCCTGCTGACGGGACCAGCCTTGGCCAAAAGGCCGCGGGATTGAAAGGCTTAAGCGCCCCTAGTTGCCGGACTGGCTTTCGGAGTGCGACCTATCGGCAACAGCAGTATCCCCCGCGGCGATGACCGGCGCGGCGCCGTCGCCGATGATCGCGAAGCCCGACCAGTAGTAGGGATGCGACGTTTCCGGCGTCTTCATCAACTCGTCCTGCGCCATGCGCAGCGCCGTCGCAGTCGGCGTTCCGGCCGGTGCGGTGAAGAGGCCGGAGATCAGCCGCTTGGTCGCATCATAATCGTCTGGCACCGGCCAGTGGCTGGCGACGACCGAGCGGCCGCCCGCGCCCACGAAGGCGCGCACGAGCCCGTCGAGCGCCTGATCGCCGCCCGTCGTTACGCCCGCCTCGCGCGTCGCCGCCACCGTCGCCTTGCCCGCAGTGTCGCAGGCCGAAAGGATGACGAGATCGGCGTCGAGCTTAAGATCGAAGATTTCTGCGAAAGTGAGGAGGCCGTCCGAATCCTGATCGCCGAACGAGGTCATCAGCGCCGGCCGCGCCGGGCATTCGGCGCGCGGCGCGGTGACGAGACCGTGCGTCGCGAAATGCATGATGCGATATTGCGACAGATCGCCGCGCTCCTTGATCGCGGTGTCGGTGAAGGCATCGCCCGTCACCACCTGCGCGTCGCCCTCGCGGCGCGACTGGCCAATGATGTTACTGGCGGTGACCAGCTCTTCCGACGAGATCGGCCGGCCCCATTCGGCGAGCGACCAGTCGCAGCTATCGGATTCGCCGAGCAGGCTGCGCGTCGCCGCCTGGCTCACCCGCTCGCCGCTCGGCACGGCATTCTGGCCGAAGCCGATATAGTCGTTGGACGCAGCCGAGCGGCGCACCTGCCGCACGTCGCGGAAGGCGCGCGCGGACACCGCGGTGCTGACGTCGCGATCACGGCCCAGCCAGGCGACATCGGTGAAATCGAAGCCGTCGTCGCCGGGGCGGCGCGCCTTGGCGAGATAGGCATCGACCCCGGCCTGCTCCATGACGAGAAGGTTCGCGGGCAGCCGCAGCATCGCGCCGTCCGGCTCGAACACCAGGTGGCGCACCGATGCCATCTCGCCCGCGACCGGGCCGAACAACTGGCCGTACATCCTGTGCGAAAGCGCGACGTCGAACGGATAGGTCACCATCTGGCCATTCTCGACGGTCGAGATGGTGTTGCGGATGCCATCGACCTCTTTCTCGAGATCGGCCGGCCGCGCGGCGATGCGGAAGGCGCGCGCCGAATTCGGCGTCGCGAGGATGGCGTAAGCCGCGTCGCCCACCACCATCATCTTGTAATAGGCCTCGCCCTCGCGGAGCACCGACTGGAGATCGGACAGCGCCATCGCGCCGCCGGATACCACGCGATAGCGCGGGAATTCCGCCAGCTTCGCCTGCGTCGCGGTCTGGTCGCGCTTCATATTGCCGAGCTGCGTGCGCACCTCGTTCAGCCGCGCGACCTCGGCCGCGGTGGGCTGGGCGAGCGCGGCGAGGCGCAGGCTCTCGCCGCGCAACCGCTCGATGTCGCGGGTTAGGTTGACCGACTGGCGGAACATCCGCGCCGCCTCGTCGCTGCCGCCCGAAAGCTCGCGCGCCAGCACCGCCTGCGTCTGCGCGACGCCGGGGCGGACGAGCACCTGGCTCGCCTTGAACATGTCGGCCACCGCCGCCGGATCGTTCGACTGATCGGCGAGCAAGGCGAAATAGGGCGCGAGCGTGCGGCGCAGTGCCGGCGCGCTGTTGCCCGATTCGGCATTGGCATCGACGATCTGCTTGAACAGCGCCAGCGCCGGGCCAGTCTGGCCGGTGCGCTGATAGAAGGACGCGAGCCGCGCCTGCGTATTCAGCAGCGTCGTCGAATTGGGATAATAATTGCCCATCAGCGCGGCGGCGGATTCGAGCCGCTGCTGCGCGCCAGCGGTATCGCCGCGTTCCTCAGCGATTGCGGCAAGCTCCATCATCATTTGAGCGCGGAGCCACACGGTCGAAGCGACCCGCCCGCCGCGCACCGCGGCGAGCTGCGCCTCGGCGCTTTCCAGCGCCTGCGCCGCATCGACAGGACGGTTGAGCAGGCGAAGCGCGGTGCCGCGCAGATATTGCGCCTGACCGTCGAGGATCTGCGCCTTGTCCTCCGGCAGCAGCCCCGAGCCCGCGGCGGAAAGCTGTCGCGAGACCGAGCTGTCGGCGTTGAGCCGCGACGCGGTCTCGGCGTCGATCACGAGTTCCGACAAGGCAGCGCCGCTGCGCGCCTCTTGTTGCGGCAGCCCGGCATCGAGCCGCGCCAGCGCCTGCGTCGGACGCCCCTGGTTGAGCAGGTGGATCGCCTGATAGTTGCGCAGCATCCGGCTCATCACCGGATCGCCGCCGGTCTGCGCCTCGGCCTCGCGGAACATCCGGTTGGCCTCGACATAATTGCCGAGATTCGATTGCTGGAGCGCCTGGTTTACCAGCGCTTCGGTGCGGCCCGCAGCACCACCGGCGAGCAGTGCGCCGAAGAATTCGGCGGATTCGGCATAATTGCCGCTGTTGTTGCGGCGATAAGCCTCGGCGAGCGCGCGCTCGGGATCGAGCGTGCCGGCCTGCACGCGCGCGAACGCCGCTGGGTCACCGGCCTCGGTCGTCGCGATCGACACCTCGCCGTCCACCGGTGCGTCGGAGACGAGCGTGCGGAGACCGAGTTGCAGCGCGCTGTCGTAACCCGCCAAGCCTTCGGCGACATAAAGCGTATTACCCTGGCGCACCGAATACACCCGGTAGCCCACGGCGACGTCGGTCATCGTGCAATTCTCGACCTGCGCCGAACCCAGCCCCTCGATGCCGCCGGACTGCGCCGGCTGGCACTGCGTCGCGGCGCGCATGGCGGCGAGCCGCGCAGCAGGATCATCACCGCGGACGCGCAGCGCATAGAGCTGGCCGACCGGCACCGCGGCGTCGCGGCAAGTGACGGCATAAGCGCGGTCGAACATATCCTTCAGCGCACGGCTCTGTGTCGCCGTTTGCGCGGAGCAGAGCACGCCCATGCCGCTGCCGATGCGGAAGCTGTCCTGCAGGCTGATCTGCTGCGCGGGCGCGGCGCCTGCGAAGGCGAATGGCGCCGCGAAAATCGCGGTGGCGAGAAGGCGGGTCTTCATCATGGCTCGTTCCCGTCATTGGCCGGACAGGGCCGTTCGTCCGGCGGGCAATTGCCCTCGTCGGTCCAGAAACTGCTGTCGCCGCCGGACGCGACCGGCTCCTCGATCAGCGCTTCGGACGACAGGCTCGATGTGTTGATCAGCCCGGTGAAGCCCGATCCGAAGCCGCCGTTGCCGGCCTCGTCCGACGCGCGCTCGGCCGGCGAATCGTTGGTCGTGCCCTCGACCGGCCCGAGGATCACTTCCGAACCCGCACCCGGCGGACTTTCCTCGACCGGCGGGGGCGGAGGCGGTGGTGGCGGCGGCGGAGGAGGAGGCGGCGGCGGCGGAGGAGGAGGCGGCGGCGGCGGCGGAGGTGGTGGTGGTGGCGGGGGCGGCGTCACACCCGGGTTGTTGATCGAGACGGTGTTGAACTCGGAATCGTCAGTATAAGCCGTCGCGCCTTCGCCGACGTTCGTGAACTGCACCTCGTCGAAGAAGGCGCGGCCGGTGACGATACTGCCGTTCGGATTCTGCTTCCGCCCGAAGCCGACAAGCGTCACCTCCTCCCCGTCCCCGGCGAAGATCAGGCCGCTCTGGCCCACGGTGACGCCCGCGAAGTTGGTGGCCGTGCCGGTGTTCTGGATGAAATAATTGCTGCCACTAACGAAAGCGATGCCACCAGCCTGCACATAGCCGGCCGGATTAACCTGGCCGGTGTTGGTGCGCAGCGCATCGTTCCGCCCTGCAAAATTAGGATCGGCGGCGAGCTGCGCGGCGAGCGACGCATTAGCGATGGTGACAAGCCCGTCCGACCCCAGCGACAGAAAGCCCGAAAGCTGGTTGGCGCCGTTGCGCATCGCGATGCTGCCGGTCGGCGTGATGACCTCCAACCGCTCGAACCCGTAGAGGCTGAGCACATCGCTCGGCGCGGCATCGATGAAGGTGAGCGCGCCCGAGACGCGCAATATGCCCTCGGCGAACAGCGTGACGTTGGAGACGCCGTCGTCGTTCTCGGACCCTTGGATGATCAGATTGCCGATCGTGACGTCAGGCGCACGCGCCGGGTCTGTGCTCACCGCTTGCGAGAGCAAAACGATGGTATTCGCCTCGATCTGGGTCGCCGTCGCCTGATCGAGAATGTAGCCGTCAAAATCCCCAGGGGCGCCGTCGCCGATGAAGGCGCGCCGCCCCTCGCCGACGATCAGGTTAAGCTGATCGGCGAGGATCGAGCCGGTGACCGGTTCGTCATCGTCTTCCCGGAAGCTGATCTCGTCGGATTCGATGGTGATAGAAGGCGATGCAAGCTGCCCCTCGATTTCCAGTTCTTGAAGATTATCGGCGCGCGGCCCGATCGACAGCGCGGTTGCCGCGGTCACATCGCCGAGCAGGATCGAATCGCCAAGCAGCGAGATCGTGTTGGAGGCGAAAATCCCCGAAAAACCGGCGTCGGCATTATCAGCGTCAATCGTGCCGGTCGAGAAGAAGATGTTCTGCGCCTCGATCGTGTTGGCGCCCGCTGGACGGTTCAGGTGCTCGACGTCGATCTGCGACGAAATGTCGCTGTCATTACTGAACGCCAGGGCCGTGAGCGTGCCACCCACCACCAGTTTGCCAGTGCCGTCTGCTCCGAACTGAAGGTCGTTACCGACGAAATCGGCATTGTTCGTGATATTCACGATGCTGTTCGCCGCGCGGACGCCACTCGGCTCTACCCGTGTGACCCCGTCTTCGAAAAAGCCTTCGAACTCTCCACCGGCAAATAGATCGACTGTGCCGATAGTCGCCGTCGTCCCACCAGTGACCTCGATCCGCGCCGAGCCATAACGGCTGTCGCCGGATCCGCCACCGAACCCATTTGCGTTGGCAGTGAAGGAGCCAAGCGTAACGTTGCCCGGCTCGAGCGTCTGGAAGCGTTCGGTTGCCAGCAGAAGCGCACTGCCGCCTTGTCCGAAACCGCCTTCGCCGCGGACACCGCCAGCGCCGAGCCCGCCGGTTCCGCCGGAACCGTTGACGTCTATGGCGAGACTGTTCGCCGTGACGGTGCTGCCGCGCACCAGCATCGTCCCACGGCCGCCGACGGCATTGCCGCCTGCGCCACCTGCCCCGCCGCCTGTCCCGCCCGCGCCGCCGGTGCCACCCGTCGCATTTCCGAAAATGGCGATTGTGCCGAAGTCCGCCCTGCCGTTCGGCGTGCCCGTCTGCGTGCCGCTGGCCGTACCTACGTTTACGGAACCTCCACCGAAGGCGTCGCCACCCCGTCCGCCCGCACCGCTGCCGACACCTGCGCCACCCAAGCCGCCGGTTGCGTTGCCGTTGATCGAAACTGTCGTGACGTCGATGTCGCCGGTCAGTGATTGCGAGACGATATTTCCGAAGCCCCCTCGCGCCGCGCCTCCCGCGCCGCCGCCGTTGCCGCCCGATCCGCCGATACCGCGCGCATCCACAGTAAAGCTGCTGAGCTGTACGACGCTCGTCGCGGTGCCGTTAAGCGCCGCAAGCTCGACCTGTCCGCCGGAACCTGCCCCGCCGCTGCCGCCACCTGCGCGACCGGCGCCGCCGGTGCCGATGGCGCTGACCTGAAGCGATGTTGCGTTGATCGACCCGGACCGCGTGGAGACGAACGTGCCGCCGTTCGGCGGCTGTTCGACGGGGTTGGAGCTGAAGCCGCCCGCGCCCGCGCCACCGTTCAGGCCGATACCGCCCTCACCATCGCTATTGAGCGTGATGGTCGTCGCGACGAAATCGCCGCCGTTATCCGTGAAAATCTGGTTGAGGCCGCCGCGCGCGCTTCCGCCGTTGCCGGTCGATCCGATCAGCGCATCGCCACCCACCGCGCTGGTGTCCATCGCAAGCGAGCCCAAGGTAACGTCTCCGCCCGCACCGAAGATCTGCGCCGAGCCGCCGGTTGCCGCACCGCCTGCGGAGCCATCACCGCCGAGCGCGCTGGCGTCGATGAGCGTCGTGCCGGACACCGTCACGCTTCCGCCCGATTGCGAATTGATCCGGGCCTGGCCGCCGGTCGCCGCACCGCCAGCGACGCCGCTGTTGCCGTCCTGACCGATCGCGACCGCGCTGATCACCAGATCGCCGCCGACCTGCACCTGGCCGCCGGTCGCGGTGAAGATGGAGGCGAGCCCTGCTGTCGCGGCGCTACCCGGCGCCAGGGTGCCGCCGAGATTGTCGGCACTGATGGTGAGATCGCCGGCCACCGACAGCAAGTTGCCGTTGGATCCGACCTGAGCGGACACATCGCCCTGGATGTCGAGATCGCCCGAGAAGTTCATCGACGACCCGCTGGTCGTGACGAGGAACTGATCGGTCGCGATGCCCCGCACGTCCGATGTCACGTTCGCATTGGTGATGGTGAAGCTGGCATCCTGCGCCGGCAGCACCGGGCCGGTGAAGGTCGGGATTCCGGCCACCGTCTGGACGTTGTAACCCGCCGACAGGATCACTTCGCCATTCTCGATCGAGGCGCTCACCGGGCTGGCGAAGCCGACCGAGCCGCTGAGCAGGGCGAGGATCGCCTGGTTCTTGGGCACCGCGACCATGTAGATCGCGTGATTGTCGAGGCCGCCGGTGCTGGCGGGGCCGCCGGTCGTGCCGGAGTGGTTGATCGGCGTGCCTACGCCGGTGCCGCCGTTGACCGTGATGTCGAACAGGCCGTCGTTGATGCTGAGCGTCGCGCTCTCCGCCGCGACATAGGCGACGCTGCCGTTGACCTGGACGTTGCCCCCCTGGACCACCTGCGGCGCGACTATCGCCACATAGCTGCCTTCCGAAAGCGCATTGATCTGCGCGCCAGCCGCGATGCTGACCTGCGCGTTGACGTTCGCGCCGCTGTCGAATTGCAGGTCGAACGCGTTGAGGCCGTAGCTGACGGGATCGGATGCCGTCAGCAGCAGCCCGCCGATGTCGAACACGCCGGTCGATCCGACGAGAATGCCGCTGGGGCTGTAGAAAGCGACGTTGCCGCCGGCCTGCGTCGCCGAGGGTGTCAGGCGACTGATGATGGTGCCGTTGAGCTGGATCGCGCGGTTGACGTCGCTCGGGAGAATGCGGTTCAGAACCGCGAAATTGCTGCCCGTGCCGTAATAGTTCGCGGTCGTCCCGGACGGCATGAAATTGATCGACCCGCCGCCGGTCGCGTTGTCGGTCGGGATCCAGTCGATGACGGACGTGCCGCCGCCGATCGTGAAGGTGTCGACGCCGGAGACACTGCGATCGATGCTCACCGAGCCCGACGTCACGTTCGGCGTGCCCGCAAAGGCTTGGGCCAGCGCCGTATCGGGCTTTGCGGCGGCAAGCGCGGTGCCGAGCGCGCAGGAGAGGAGCAGCGCCTGCCGCTTGCGGCGGAGCCGCGGCTGGGGGGTGACGCCGGTCTGGTTACGCTGAGCCGTCATCAGTAGCTCCATGGCCAAAGCTTGGTGGTGAACGAGAGGAGGATGCGGGGATCGGGCTTATCGATCTGCAGCCCGGCGCGCTCGAGCGGCACCGCGATCAGGACGTCGAACTGCCCCTTGTCGCCGTAGAGCGCGCGGACGCCGCCGCCGATCGAGGTCGCGTTGCGGCGGCCCGGCCCATAAGGCTGGACAAGATCGTTGTTGCGCACCCAGGCCGCGTCCATGAAGACGTAGGGCTGGAACGAGAAGGCATCCATCGCCTGCGGCACGATGCTGCCGAAGCGCAGCTCCGCCTGGAAGCCGGCACCGCGATCGCCGAGCAAGGTGCCCGGATCGTAGCCGCGGCCGACAGTATAGTTGCCGACCGAATATTCCTCGAAGCTCAGCAGCGGATCGCCGCTGTACTGCGCCCGCACGTTGAGCGCGAAGGTGATGTTGGGCACCGGGCGATATTCGCCGAACGCCTCGGCGCGATAGACGAGCCCGGTGGGATCGGCGCCGAGCCGGCTCGGCGAGATTTGGCCGCGCGCCGTGCAGCCCGCAATGGTGAAGCAGCGATCGGTCGCGTCGAAGATATCGAGCCCCTGGCGGAGCTGGACGTTGCCGGCGAGCCGCCAGCGCGGCTCCGCGCCCGAAAAGCCGCCGAACCGATCGAGGCTCGGCCGGTCCACCGCGTCCATGTCGACCTTGAGATAGGCGACGCGCAGCTTATCCTGGCTTAGCGGGAAAGCGTTAAAGCGCACCCGCTGGTTGACCAGATCCAGCCCAACCGCGCCGCGCACGTTAGCGGATTGCGTGCGGACAAAGGGATAGCTCGTCTCGAGCGTCGCGAGCAGCGTCCGCGCCTTGACGTCGATGTTGGGAAGCCCGAGGTCCGGGTCGGCCCAGCTGTAGGTGAACTGACCGGAGACGGTGAGCCCCTCGCCGCCGACGCGGAAATCATGGCCGAGCTGCAGCGTCTGCTGCTCGTCGAAGTCGAGCGTGCTGAAGAGCGCGACCGTCGTGCGGTCGCCAAGACCGGTCAGCCCGTAGAACTGCCCACGCAGCAGCGCGCCGAAGCGGCCGAGATCCTTCGATCCGTAATTCTGGACGTTGAAGTCGATCTGGCCGGGCTGGCGGATCACCGCCACCTCGCCGATCACCTCGCCGCGCGCGCCTTCGGCCGAACGCAGCGAGAGGCGCACGTCGTAGCCGGGCAAGTCGCCCGCCAGCAGCAGGTAACGCTCCGCCTGGTAGCGGTTGAACACCGGCTGTTCGGTAAGACGGTTGAGATAGGCGGCGATCGTCTGCTCGGCATTGCCGGCATTGCCACGGACGCGAACGCCGACCAGCTTGGCCATCAACACCTGGAATCGGACGTTGCCGTCAGCGATGCGTTGCTCGGGCACTTCGACCGCGGCGATATAACCGGCATCGCGGAGGATCGTCGCGGCGCGGTCGCGGATCTCGCAGATCACCGAGACCGGCTGGGTGGTGCCGATATATTGCTCGTAGGCCGGGCGCAGCGCGTCTGGCGCGAGTCCCTGTAGATCCTCGAATGTGACAGCGTTGATCTGGAAGCTGACGTCCTGCCCTTCCAGCGCGCAGGGCGCGCGCTCGATGCCGCCCTCGACCGTCAGCCGCGGCGGCTGCGGCGTCTCGGGCCGCACCGGCACGCGCTCGACTTCCTCGCGCGTCGGCGCAATCTGACCGACCGCAGGAGCGGCCTGCGCAAGAGCCTGCGATGAAAGCAAAAGAGCCGCAGATAGCGATGCGGCACCGCTGAGGCCCCAAGCCGCGCGGACGCGGCCGGACGCCCGGCCAGTCAAACAAACCCCCATTTCCACCCCGTTCGTTGAGCCGTGGCTTAACTAGAAAACCATAGGCCGAATCGCTTCGTCGCAAAAGCCCCTGGCTCACCGTAAATTTCGTGCGGCGACGCCTCCCCGTGCGCCGCCACTTGCATGAGACTACGACCGACACTTTCCGCGCCGCATCCCATGATCAGGGTAAGATGTCTGATTGCAAGCGCGCGAGGATTGCTGGCGCCCGTTATTCGGAGGTCGGCTCCGGGTCCGCCAAGGCCTGGATCTCAGCCTGCAAAATCGCGACGCGCTTGCGCCATCCGGGATGCGTGGCGCTGGCGAGGATGCCATGTCCGTGCTCCGGCCCGAAGCGCTGCCAGAAACGGACGGCCGCGCCCGGGTCATAGCCTGCATTGATCATCAGCCGAACGCTCAGCCGATCTGCTTCTTCCTCGGTAGCCCGGACCCGGCGCGCGTTTTTCCCGAAGTTGCGCAACAGCCCGCTCGGCACACCGGCGCTGTCGAGACGTATTCTGTGCCCCAGGATATTGTGCGCCAGTTCATGCGCGAGGATCGCCGCGAGTTCGTCGTCACCGCGCGCATATTGAACCAGCGCGCTGCTCAACTGGACATAGGAACCATCGGCCGCGGCGTTCAGCTTCTTCCCCGGCACCACCTGAAAACGACTGCCGCAGCCCTTGGCGCCCGTCATTGTGATCACCAAACGCTGCCCGGCGCGAGCGGCAGTGAGTATTACGTGCCCGTGCGACAGTGCCTCGTTAAGGCGATCGGTGAAGGTTTCCACGCGATCGTAGCTGCCGCTCTTTCCCGCGGCCGGGGCGGCGGTGGAAACGCCGTCGATCTCAAGTATCGCATCGTCCGGCCGAATGCCCGCCAGTGCTGCCGGCCCGCCGGCGGTCACGGTCAAAACCGCCATATGCTCGCCGAGGCCGAATGCTGTCTTCGCTGCCTCGCGAAAACCCGCGCCATATTGATCGAGTGCGTGCAGCGACAAGCCGCTCAACTGCTCTCCGGGTACACACAAGGCTGTGTTGGATACCGCCAGGCGGAAGCCGGCATCCGAGACCCGCCTGTCCAGATCGCGCAGCGCATGCAGCTCTGCGATCTGGTCGGGCGCGGCGGATAGCGGCGATGCGATGAAGAGCAGCGCGACCATTGCACAACGTAGCGGCATTGGCTGGCCTTAACCGCTCTCCCGCCCCATGCCTACCGCGGCGGCGCAGCCGACACCGCGTCCTATGGCTGGACCTGCAGCGTCCTGCTGCTAGGAAATCGAGCGGAAATCGAAGCGAGTGGCCATGACCGATATGACATCGATAAAGCCAGGCAGATGGGACGTAACGCGTCGCGGATTCATTAGGGCCGCGGGCGCCGTGCTCGTTACGGCCTGCGGAAACGAGCGCGCCACCGCGGAGCAGGCTGCGGCCTACACGCCGGAAGGGTTCGGCGCGAAAGGCGACGGACGGACCAACGACACGGCTGCTTTCCAAGCGCTGTCCGCCGCGATCAACGCCCGCAGCGGCGGCACCGTCATGTTACGCAAGGGCGCGGTCTATATCGTGGGCGGGAGCAAGCCGGCTGACCCGAAGCGGAGCGGCGGCTACACCTTCACCCCCGCCGATATCCTGCGCTTCACCGACTGTCGCAACGCGGTAGTCGTCCATGGCAATGGGGCGACGTTGCGCGCCGTCGACGGCTATCGTTTCGGCACCTTCTCGTCCGACGGCGCGCCGACCCGCAACGCCTTGCCCTATTACGGTCCGCAGATCGCCGCAGGCTATAGCGCGATGATCTTCGTCGAAGGCTGCAGCGGCTCCGTTCTCATCGAGAACCTTGAGCTGGACGGCAACGTCGGCCGCGCACGGATCGGCGGACCTTGGGGCGACGCCGGCTACCAGCTTCCCGGCAGCGGCCTCCAATTCCGCAATAACAGCGGACGGTGGCGCGTGGTCAACGTCCGCGCTCACCACCATCCTCTGGACGGCATTCATGTCAACGACCCCGGCGACGCTACGACCCCGCCATCGGGATCGGGCACGGAAGGCTGCGATTTCGACCAGAACGGACGTCAGGGGCTCAGCCTCGTCGGAGGAGTCGGCCACATCTTCCGCACCAGCAAATTCCGCCGGACACGCCGCGATGGTGTTCCGGTGCAGAGCGCCCCGGGGGCCGGCGTTGATCTGGAAGCCGAAGGCGGGAGAGTCGTGCGAGACATCCGCTTCGAGCGCTGCGAAATGAGCGATAACGTCGGCGTCGCCTTTCTCCACGGCGGCGGGCCGGTCAGCAACATCACCGTGGTCGATTCGCTGCTGCTGGGGACGACCACCTGGAGTTATTACAGCTCCGGCGCGAAGTCGGTCCGGTTCGTCCGCACCCGGATCGTCGGCGCTGTCGTCAATCTCATCGGTGGAGAGCAGGGCGAGGTCTTCGAAGACTGCCTCCTGACCAACGATCCGGCCGAGGCGCCGCGGGGGCAGACCCCGTTCAGCCCCAGCGGGTTCATCATCCAGGATGCGGTGCGAGGCGTCCGCTTCATCCGTGGCGAGATCCGCAATGGTCAGCCGGTCAGTTCGCGGAACGGCAACCTCGACCAGATGACGCTCGAAGGTACGACGATCCGCGCGACTGCCGGCTCGCTCATCGTGTACGGGCGATGCAGCAAGGGATGCCGATTTGTCGAGGACGGCGGGACGATCGGCGGCCTGCCTGGCGGTGCGGACGGGAAGGTCACGATCGGTCAGGCAGAGGATGGCTGGTCGCTCGTGCGCCGCGGGCGCACGACCCGTTTTCCCGCCACAGTTCGTCGCTAGTCAGGCGGCGGTTAGAGCAGGCGCGGCCTTGCCCGCGTGCTGGTCGTCGAGCCACGCCTGGAACATGAGGACCGCCCACAACGCCTGCGACGATTCGCGTTCACCCGAAAGGTGCCGCCGCCAACGATCGGCGACTGGGGCCGGATCGAACAGGCCCTGAGCGGCCAAGCGGCGGGGATCGAGCAATGCTTCTGCCCAGTCACGCAAGTCGCCTTTCAGCCAGGCGCCGATCGGCACCGAAAAGCCCGCCTTGGGCCGCTCGAACAACTCGCGCGGGGCGTGGCGGAAGAGGAGACGGCGGAGCACCTGCTTGCCCTCCCCGCCGGCGATCTTCATCGTCAGCGGTATGCGCGCTGCCACCTCGGCCACGCGATGATCCAGGAACGGCGCTCGGGTTTCGAGGCTGACCGCCATGGACGCCCGATCGACCTTGCACATGATGTCGTCGGGCAAATAGGTCATCGCGTCGCAATACAGCGCCCAGACCGCGTCCGGCATTGCGGCGTTACCCGGCAGACCGCCTGGACCGCCGTCCGCGCCAAGCACCGGTGTCCCTTCGACATGCCATTCGTCGAGGAAGGCGCCGTAAACGTGGCGGAACTCGCGCGCAGAACTCACCAGGCGCATGCCTTTGCGCAGCTTCGTGCCGATATCGGGCCGGCGCCAGCCGGGTACTGCGCCGGCGAGCGCGTCCCACGCCCGGGGTGATACCCGGGCCAAACCTCCGCCCACGCCCGCACGTAATGGCCGCGGAATGCGCCGTGCCACCGCCCATGCGCGCGGAACCGTGACATGGCGGTTGTAGCCGCCGAACAGCTCGTCCCCGCCATCGCCGGACAGCGCGACGGTGACATGCTCGCGCGCGAAAGCGCTGACGATATGGGTGGGGATCTGCGACGGATCCGCAAAAGGCTCGTCATAGATCGCGGGCAGGCGGCGGATCCCGTCCTGCGCCTCGCGCACCGTCACGTAGCGCTCGTGATGCTCGGTGCCGAAATGGCGCGCCACCGCCTTGGCGTGACCGGCTTCGTCGAAGCCCTCTTCCTCGAAGCCGATCGTGAAGGTCTTCACCTGCCCCGGCCAGTGCTTCTGATAGAGCGCGACGACGGTCGAGGAATCGATCCCGCCCGACAGGAAAGCGCCGACGGGAACGTCGGCTACGGCCTGACCGGCTATTGCATCGGTCAGTGCCGCTTCTAACGCTGCATCGGCGTCGGCTTCGCTGCCGAACGGCGACGCGAGACCTTCCTCGACGACATCGCGATACGACCAGTAATTGCGCAGGTTCATCGCGCCTGCCTCGCCCGGGCCAGGTAGAGTGTCACGCGCAGCGATCGGCCGGCTCGCGTCGATCGAGAGAATGTGCCCGGGCAACAGCTTGAACAACCGCTCGTGGATCGTGAAGGGGGCAGGGATGTAGGCGCGGGCGGCGAAAAGGCTCAACGCGCGCCTACTGATCGGGTTTTCGAAGCGCGGAAGCGTCCGGATCGCTTTTAGCTCGGACGCGAAAACGAAATCGCCGCCGACCCAGCCGAAATAGAGCGGCTTTTCGCCGAAGCGGTCACGCACGAGGTGGAGTTTTCGCTCGCGCTCGTCCCACAACGCGATCGCGAACATACCCACGGCCCGGCCAAGCGTTGCGTCCAGTCCCCACGCAGCGACGCATTCGACCAGGACTTCGGTGTCGCTGCGCCCGCGCCACGCACGCGGCCCAGTATCCGCTTCCAGCGCCTTACGTAGCTCGCCGTGATTGTAGATTTCGCCATTGTAGGCGAGGATGAAGCGCCCGTCCGCGCTCGCCATCGGCTGGCGGCCCGCCGGCGAAAGATCGACGATCGCAAGCCGGCGATGGGCCAGACCCACACGACCTTCCAGGCCGATCCAGCAGCTTTCGTCATCCGGCCCGCGATGCGCGATACTGCCGCTCATCCCAAGCAATGTCCCCCGATCGACCGGTGCGGCCGCGATCAGGCCCGCTATTCCGCACATCCTACAATTTCCATGGCCTCAAGTCGTCGTGCTGTTAGCGGAGTGCTGGACAAGTGACCAGCACTCCGCGGCGCTATTTGCCTTGTAGAAGCGTCATGCTAAGGCCCGCCGCGGCCACAAAAAGCCGGTCTATTCGGGAAATTTCCGCCCGAGATTCTCCATTTTCTGACCCGTTGAGGACGTCGTGATCCAGTTCATCGATTTGAAGGCGCAATACGCGCGCATCCAGGACAAGGTCGAAGAGGCCACGCTCCGCACGCTGCGTAGCGGCCAGTTTATCATGGGCCCGGAGGTGAACGACCTCGAAGCGCGCCTGTCTGCTTACGTCGGAACGAAGCACACGATCTCTTGCGCGTCCGGCACCGACGCCCTCGTCATGTCGCTGATGGCCAAGGGCGTCGGCCCCGGTGACGCCGTTTTCACCGTACCCTTCACCTTCATGGCGAGTGCGGAGGCGATCGCCACGGTAGGAGCCACGCCGATCTTCGTCGATGTCGATCCGCTGACCTTCAACATCGACGTTGCCGCGCTGACCCGGGCGGTCGAGGCGCTTGCGCAGGGCGATGACGCAGATCATCCGCTTCCGCGGCTCCCGGACGGCGCGCTGGGCCAGCTCCGGCCGCGTGGCATCATCGCCGTCGATCTGTTCGGCCTTCCCGCTGATTATGAAGCGATCAACGCGCTGGCGGCGAAACACGATCTCTTCGTTATCGAGGATGCGGCACAGAGCTTCGGCGGCCGCCGCGATAACGCGCGCGCCGGCGCCCTGGCGGAGATCGGCTGCACCTCCTTCTTTCCGGCCAAGCCGCTCGGCTGCTATGGCGATGGCGGCGCGATCTTCACCGATGATGACGGTCTTGCCGAACTGCTGCGCTCGATCCGCGTGCACGGGCAGGGTTCGGACAAGTATGAGAATGTCCGGCTCGGCATCACTGGCCGGCTCGATGCGATCCAGGCGTCGATCCTCAAGGTGAAGCTCGATATCTTCGACGACGAGCTCGACCAGCGGCAACGCGTGGCCGGTACCTACACGCGCGAGATCGAAGCGGCGGGGCTGGACCTCATCACGCCCGCCATCCCCGATCGTCAACTCAGCGCTTGGGCACAATATACCGTCAAGGCTAAGGATGCCGAGGCGCGGGCGGCCTGCCAGGCGAACCTCGCCGACAAGGGCATACCGACGATGATCTATTATCCGAAGCCCTTGCATCTGCAGGGTGCCTTTGCGCCGCTCGGCTATCGGTCGGGCGATTTCCCGGTATCGGAGCAACTCGGCGACCAGGTGTTCAGCCTGCCGATGCATCCCTATTTGCCGGACGAGCAGATCGTCGAGATCGTCGCGGCGATGAAGGGCTGAGCGCGTGGCGGAACCCTTCATCCATCCTACCGCCAGCGTCGATTCGCGTGCCGAGATCGGCGCGGGGACGAAGATATGGATCAACGTTCAGGTGCGCGAAGGCGTGCGGATCGGCCGTGACTGCATTCTCTCCAAAGACGTTTATGTCGATCATGGTGTGACGATCGGCGATCGCTGCAAGGTCCAGAATTCGGTGTCGATCTATAATGGCGTGACGATGGAGGACGAGGTGTTCGTGGGGCCGAATGCCTGCTTCACCAACGACAAGGTGCCGCGCGCGAACAATCCCGAATGGACGGTCACGCCGACCGTCGTCCGGCGCGGCGCGTCGATCGGCGCGAACGCAACGTTGGTCTGCGGAATCGAGGTGGGTGAATATGCGATGATCGCGGCGGGATCGGTCGTAACGCGCGATGTCGCCCCGTTCGCGCTCGTGATGGGCAACCCGGCCCGCCAGGTCGGGGAGGTCGACGAGGCCGGCAATCGCGTGGAGAACCGGGCATGAGCACTCGATCCCCCATCCGGGTCGGGCTGATCGGCTTGGGGCGCATGGGGCAGAACCACATGCGCGTGCTGTCGCTTCTCGGCGATGCAGACCTGCGCTTCGTGTTCGACAAGGACAGCGATTCCGCCAGACGTCATGTCGGCGATCGCGACATTGTTGTGGCTGACGACCTCGAAACCGCACTGGCGGATGTGGATGCGGTGGTCATCGCCAGCCCGACGACGACGCACGACGAGTATATCCGTGCCGCCGCCGCGCATGTCTCGAACATATTCGTCGAAAAGCCGATCACCGACCGGCTGGAGAGCTCGGTGGCGGTGCGCGACTACGCCGCGACGAACAGCCTCAACCTCCAGGTCGGCTTCATCGAGCGGTTCAACCCCGCAGTCGTTCAGATGAAGGAGTTGCTCGACCGGTCGCAGAAGGTGGTCAGCGTCGATTTCGTGCGCACCAACAAGATCAGCGCACGCATCACCGACGTGGACGTTGTCACCGACCTCATGATCCACGACATCGATCTCGCGCTGCACTTGAACGGCCCCACCACGGCCATATCCGCGCATGGGGTCGCCGAGGGTCCGATGATCGACTATGCCGCGGCGCTGCTGACGCACGAAAACGGCCGCTTCTCGCGCATCCAGGCGAGCCGCATCACCGACAAGAAAATCCGCAGCATCCAGGCTACCTGCAAGGACATGTTCGTAGACTGCGAGCTGCTCCGTAAAGAGATCACCATCAGCCGCCAGTCCGAGGTCGAGCAACGGCCCGGCGAGCCTTACCGGATCAGTGCGATCGAAGAGAAGATCGAGGTCCAGCCGCGCGAGGCCCTTCAGCTTGAGCTGCAAGCATTCCTCGCCTCCTGCCGGGGCGAGACGGCGGCTGGAAATCCCGGTGCGCACGAGGCGGTCGAGGCGATGGTCGTCTGCGAGGAAGTTCTGACGGCCATACTCGGCGCCAAGCGATAATTGGGAGCGCCTGCCGAGCGCCATGAAGATCACCCATATCATTCCGGCGCTGACGAAGGGCGGTGCCGAGCGCGTCCTGATCGATCTTGCGAACGAGGCAGCGGCGCGCGGGCATGAAGTGACGGTCGTTGCCGCCTGTCCGGTGGACCCCGCCGAAGGCCAGGCGATGCTCCACAAGGACGTCCGGCTGGAGTTTATCGCAACGCGCCGCTCGCGCTTCCGGCGTTATGGGCTTTTGCCAGCATGGGTTGCGCGGCACTGGCATTTTCTGCGTGAGCAGGATGTCGTCCATTGCCACCTGACGCTGGGCGCGCTGGTCGGAACGGCAATCCGCATCTTGCGGCGGCTGCATGGCGGGACAAAACCCCGGGTCGTTGAAACCTTTCATGGCGTCGGCATGCCGATCAAGCCGTGGCAGCTCCGGTTGGCCACCGCGCTCGCGAGCCAGCGCGACGGTTTTGCCCTGATGGCGGAGGACGCGCATTGGACGCGGTTCGCCACGCGTCACCCCGCGCTTCCCCTTGCTATCATCCCGAACGGGATCGCCATCGGCACAGCGATGCCCAGCGACGAAGACGTCGCTACTTATCGCAAGGAGGTGGGCATTCCCCGCGATGCCCGCGCGGTCGTTGGCACGGTCGGCCGGATGCTTGCGGAGCGCAAGCCGCTTGCGATCATAGAGGCCTTCGCCGAGATCGCGAAGCGTTGCGGAGACGGCGTCCACTTTCTCATGGGTGGGAGCGGGCCGATGCTGGCGGAGGTCCGCGCCGCGGGTGACGAGGCGGGGCTGGGCCATCGATTGCATCTTCCGGGCCTCGTGATCGAGCCGCGTATCGCGATGCGGCTGATGGACCTCTACGTCAGCATCAACGTCGGCCCTATTACCGGCATCGCCGGCCTGGAAGCCGCAGCCACGCACGTTCCGCTCATCGCGCTTCAAACCTTGCCGCACCACCGGCTCTCCGATCGCGACTGGATTTGGTCGGACGCGAGCCCGAAGCGCGTCGGCGAAGAAGCCGCGCAGTTGCTGTCCGATCCGGGCGCGCGGGCGGCGCTGGCCGAACGGCAGCACGCATATGTTCTTTCGAACCACAGTGCTGCCAGCATGGCTTCCGCTTACGAGGCGCTCTACGTCCGCGCCGGCGCTCAGGCCGGCTAGATGATCATGAAATCGGCGGCCGATAGATTGAGCCCGGGGTTCAGCGTAGCGAATTGCACCGCCGCACCCGCGCCGTTTCCGTCCGCATCGTAGAACAAAGCCCCGGTCGAGCGGTCGAAAATGATCCGATCGTTGCTGTCCATGGCCGCCGCGCCGGTTACGAAAGCCCCCGGCTCAAGCGCGCCCACGGCCAGGTTCGAAAAGATACTCCTGACGAGCAGGAACTTGTCGATGCCCGGTTCGAAATCGGGCAGCAGATCGATATTGTCCGGTCCGAGCGCAGTGCTGAACACGAAACTGTCGGCCCCACCCAAACCGCGCAACGTGTCGCTGCCCGCGCCGCCGTCGATCCGGTTGTTGCCGGCATTGCCGATGATGGCGTTGTTGAGATTGTTTCCCGCAAGGTTGATCGCGTCCCTCGCATACGGGTTGATCGTCGCAAGCAGTTCGATCGACCAGTCTGCGCCGAGGGTGAAGGATTCCGCGGCGTAGACCGAATCGAACCCTTCACCGGCGCGCTCGATGATACGATCGCCCTGCGTGACGAAATAGCTGTCGTCCCCGCGGCCGCCCTCCATGATGTCGTTACCTGCGCCACCATCGAGGAGATCGTCCCCGTCCAGGCCGACCAGACTGTCATTGCCGTCACCGCCATAAAGCTGGTTCGCGCCGGAATTGCCGATCAGCTTGTTGTTAAGTTCGTTGCCGACGAGCTTCAGCGGATCGGTAAGCCGCCAGTCGATCGTTCCGACCACTTCGACATGCGAACCGCGCTCGAGCGTGAAATTGACGCTCGTATAGACCGTATCGAAGCCTTCGTTTGCCGCCTCGCGGACCACATCGAAGGGATTGTCGACATAGTAGCTGTCGTTGCCCGCCCCGCCGATCATCAGGTCGCGCCCAGGCCCCCCATCGAGGATATCGTCACCGTCCATCCCCATCAGCGTATCATCGCCGGCGCTACCGTAGAGCTGGTTGGCGCCGCTGTTGCCGATCAGCCTGTTGTTAAGCTCGTTGCCGGTGAGCTGAAGCGGATCAGTCAGCCGCCAGTCGACCGTGCCGAGCACCTCGATGTGCGAACCGGGGACAAGCGCAAAATTGGTGCCGGTATAAACGATGTCGAAGCCTTCGTTCGCGGCCTCGAACGTCACGTCGAACGGATCATCGACATAATAGCGATCGTCTCCCAAGCCGCCCTGCATGACGTCCCGGCCGCGGCCGCCGACGAGGATGTCATTGCCCGCGAGGCCGACGAGAACGTCGTTACCGGCACCTCCGGTGAGGCGATCGTCTGTATCCTTGCCGAGGACGAAATCGGCGAGAGTCCAGCTGCCCGCGTTGCGCGGCGGACCGTAATAGCCGTTGGCAACCAACTGTGTCGCCGCGTCGACCCTGGGCGAGCCCGAAACGGGGTACATCAACCCCTGCGGCCCCCAGGCCTCAATCCTGCCGCCCTGCCAGGTGATCCCATCGCCGAACACGTTCACGCCGTAGGCAGCGGCGAGCGAGGTCGGCTTCGAGATACCGGTCGAGTAGGTGTCGACGATCAGAATTTCGCAGATCGATCCATCCGACGAATAGCCGAATTCGGCTCCGATCACGGCGCCTTGGAAGTAGGAATTGCGGAAAGTACCGCTGATCCCACCGATGCGAGCGCCGGCGTTCGATGCCGAAATGAACGACGAATTGGTGATCTCCAGGCCGATCACGGGGTTGAAGCCGTCTGACGTGATAGCCGGCGATGTCCCGACTTCGACCCGGCTGTCGATGATCGAAATGTTCTCCAGAGGCGCGATGGTCGTAACCAGCCCGAACCCACCTTTGGCGCCGATCGCCGTCGCGCCGACATAGGTTATGTTCTTGGAGCCGGACAGCGGGTGGAAGCTGTATTCCGTATTGATATCCCCGTCGCCGTCGCGGACGTGGACGTTGGTCAGGGTGATGCCATCACAGAACATCTGCTCGAAGCCGACGTTGGAGTTGAAGCTCCAGCAATCATTGTAGGTGCCGCTCGCGTAGATCGGGCTCGGATCGCCTCTAACAAACGCGTTGAGATCTCCTTGCGCGAAATGGCCATAGCCGGTCGCATTATACGTGTTGACGCTGCTGATGGTGAAACCGGTTGCCTGATCCATATAGCAGCCGTTGAGTCGTGCGCCGTCCACCAGCAATTTGCTCGCGTCTATGCTGAGATCCGAAACGGTGACGCCCACCGCGCCCGTCTCGGACGCGACGACACCGAATGAGCCAGCGTCGCGCACGAAATCCGGAAGGGCACGGATCATCGTACCGTCTGCACCCTGCCCCATCAAAGTGGTGCCTGACGGCACGAAAATCGACGCGCTGGCATAAAAGGTGCCTGCGCCCAATACCACCGTAGTCACGTTTGGATCGGCCAAAGCGGCATTGATCCGAGCGCTATCATCGCCTCCCGACATGCTGGCCTGGATGACTACAGTCGTCATAACGCATCTCCTGTGCGCGCCGGCGTCACGCCGCTCTGCGCTTCAAATCAACTACGAGTTTAGTCTGGCTAAAACTCGGCTTGCCCGGGTGTCGGAGCGGGCGGCATTAAGATGCGGCCTCTGGCATGCTTAAAGAAACTTTTCCGCGGAGGCTAGCGGCGGACAGCGCCTGATCCTTCGATACGCATCAATTTGGCATATTCGTCGCGTTCGTGCTGATCGAGCGCCGCAGGATCGAGTAATTCGAGCGCTCGGATGCGCGCGCCTTTGCCCATATCGGCGGCATAATTCCGATCCACTATTAGACGTTCTGCGGCATCCGCAAGTGCGCCGACGTCGCGGAAGGGGACGAGCTCGCCGGTTTGGCCGGTCTGGATCAAATCGCCCTGCCAATCTAGATCATAGGCGGCGATCGGAGCCTCACCGAGCGCTGATTCCGATAGGGCGCGTCCCGTAAGCGGCGAGATGACCGCTGCGGCGTGGGGGTTAAGCTGTGAAAGCGCATGCTGGTTCTGATTGCCGGCGAACACCACCCGGTCGCCGACGCCTTCCGAAGCGGCAAGCGCGGCAAGCTCATCACGCATCGGTCCGTCCCCAGCCATCACCAGCTTGAGATCGTGCCCCCGCCGTACGAGTTCGCCCGAAACGCGCACCGCATCGTCTGGGAATTTCACCGCCTGCAACCGACCGATGCAGAGCAAATAGCCGCCCGGCCGGACACCCAGCCGATCGAAGAATTGGGCATCGAGCGGACGCTCGGAGGGGGGGCGCAGATGCGCGTCCGCCAGAAGATTTCCGTAGCGAAAGATCGTCACCCGGTCCGGCCGCGCGCCGCTAGCGACGGCGAAATCGACATTATCCTGATTGGGTGCTGCCACGAGATCGGCGCGAGGAAAGACGAAGCGCTCGATGCGCTTTTCGCGCGCAGCCGTCCCGAACAGCTTGGGATAGAGCGGCTGGCCCGTGCTCTCTCGCACCTTGTCGTTGTTGCCGTTTACACGGATCAGCATCGGGATGCCGGTCAGCCGCGCGAGAGCGAGGCCGAACAGGCCGAGATAGAGTGGATCGCCGACACGGATCACGCGGATATTTTCGCGCCGGATCAGGCGGAGCAAGGTGATGAATAGCCCCATTTGGGCGATCGCAAAGTTCAGTGGGAAAATACGGGAAAGCCAGGTGAAACGGCCGACCTTGCCCTCAACAAACGTGTGTCGCGGCGCGATCTCGTGCCAGACCGGCGCACCGTGCCGGACCGTCCATGCTGGTGAGGTCAGCAAGGTCGCGAAGGGATGGACGCTCCAGACATGGCTGAAGAAACCATCCAGATCGCGGCATGTCACCGATTGCTCCAGGCCGCGCTCCCGGATCATTTCGAGCGTGTAGGACGCATCGAGCACGAGCAGCCCCGGGCGCGGCCCGTCCGACACGGCGCCGGAACGGCTGCCTTCACTCTCCCGGTTCATGTCTTCATCTCGCTGGTCGGGAGCGATAGGCGCCCTGCCCTCGCTCTGCAACCAAAGCACGCGCATTGCCCCGCGTGGCGCCCGGCGCTAAGCAGCCGCCGGCCGGCCATGGCCGACATCCCAGTTAATTAGAGGACCAGTTCATGCAGGACAATAAGGCGTCTGCGCTCGCGGGCCGTAAGGTGATCGTGACCGGCGGTGCCGGGTTCATCGGCTCCCACCTTTGCGAAGCGCTCGTTGACCTCGGCGCCGAGGTGCTGTGCATGGACGACCTGTCGGCAGGCAAGCGCACCAACGTCGCGCACCTCGAGAACAAGTCGAACCGTCCGAACTTCCGCTTTGCGCAGCTCGACATCTGCGACTCCAGTTCGGCGATGGACGATGCCTTCGAAGGCGTCGACACGGTCTTCCACAACGCCGCGTCCAAGAAGAACGTCTGCCTGATCGACCC
This sequence comes from Allosphingosinicella indica, assembly GCF_900177405.1. NCBI lineage: Bacteria > Pseudomonadati > Pseudomonadota > Alphaproteobacteria > Sphingomonadales > Sphingomicrobiaceae > Allosphingosinicella > Allosphingosinicella indica. The sequence goes on from NZ_LT840185.1 coordinate 958,870, forward strand.
GCATCGCGATCTCGAAGTCAATGCTGGCGGCGCGCTCAATCTGCTGCAGATGGCGAAGAAGCACGGCGTCAGGAAGTTCGTCCAGGCGTCGACCGGCTCGGTTTACGGCGAGCCGCAGATCTTTCCGACCACGGAGACGCATCCGTTCGAACCGGTTTCCTATTACGGCGTCTCGAAGCTTGCGGGAGAGCGCTACGTCGACGTGTTCCACAAGCTCTACGGCCTGGACACCACGATCCTGCGCTATTTCCACGTGTATGGACCGCGGCAGGAGTCGAACGAGTTCGGCGGCGTCGTGTCGATCTTCCTTCGCCGGATCACGCAGGGGCAGAATCCGATCGTATTCGGCCATGGCGATCAGGTTCGATCCTTCACCTGGGTCAAAGATCTCGTCGAGGCGAATATCCGCGCCGCCGTAGACCCCGCGGCGACGGGCCAGGCTTTTAATGCCGCTTCGGGCATTCGCGTGACGATCAACGAGCTCGCGCAAGGCATGCTCGACATCCTCGATCCCGAGCGCCGGCTGATGATCGAACATGGCGAGCCGCTGGTCGGCGACATCATGGAATTCGACGTTTCGAATGCAAAGATCCGCGAGCAGCTCGGGATCGAGTTCGTCGCGGATTTCTGGGGCACGTTGCGGACGGCGCTTTCTGACGTCGATGCGTTTCTCGGCCGAGGCGAGACGGCCGGCATCGCGGCCTGAAACCCCACTCCGGTCGCGAGGTAGACCCGCCCATGGACCGGAAACAATATTTCCGGCACTTCCTGATCCTCTTCTCGGGGACCGCTGCCGCGCAGGCGGCCAACCTCGTGAGCTACCCGTTTCTCGCCCGACTCTATCAACCAGCGGGTTTCGGCGTGTTCGCGATGTTCGTCGCGCTCTCGGCGATCCCCGGGGCAATTGCTTGTCTCCGTTTCGATCTAGCGGTGCCGATAGCGCCGCGCCACGGGCGGTTCGCGATCCTCTGGCTCTGCTATACCTTGAGCGCCCTGGTCGGCATCTTGGCGGCCGCCGGGTTCATGGTCTTCGGCCGCCTAGCGACGACCGAGGCCGGACCCGTCTTTTCGCTTTTGCTGGGGCTGTGCGTTTTCCTCACGGGCTTCTGTGCGGCCTCGTCGCTCTATCTGATGCGGCACGACGCCTATAAGCTGAACTCCGTTTCGCTGCTCATACGGACCGGTGCGACGGTGCTGGTCCAGATCGGCCTTGCGTTCGTCTGGCGCGATCCGATGGCGCTGATCCTGGGCTTCACCGTGGGGCTGGTTTTGCAGGCTGCGACGTTGGGGCTTGCCATCGCGCGCTACATACCGCCCGGCCGGCCGCATCGCCGCCGGATGCGCGCGATGTTCAACCGTTTTCGCGCCCAAGTCGCGGTGGACATCCCCAGCACGTTCATCGCCGCGGTGTCACTCAACCTCATGACCTTCGCGCTGCTTGCCCTCTACGACGACAGGGTGGTCGGCTTCTATGCCTTGGCGAGCCGCATCGCGATCGTGCCGCTGCAACTCTTCAACGACGCCCTAGGACAGGTGTTTTTCCAGAAAGCGGCGCGGGCCTTCGAGGCGACCGGCCGGTTCTGGAACGAGATGAAGTTCAACCTCGCCGTTTCCGGCGCGCTGTCGGTAGCGGTGTTGCTGGGAATGTGGCTGCTCGCGCGTCCGTTCATCACCCTCTATCTCGGCAAGACCTGGGAGCCGGCCGCGGACATGCTGATCATCCTGGCGCCGATGCTCGCGATCCGCAGCCTCGTCATGTCGATCGGCACGACGGTCTTCGTGGTGAGGCGTCCCCAGTGGCTCTTGCTTCACAATGTTGCCAATGTTGCGGTGTTGGGCATGGCCTATCTTCTTGCCTACCTCGGTGATTTGCAGCCGCGAGAATTTCTGGTCGCCGCGGCATGGCTATTGTCGCTAGAATATGCCCTGTTCGGGATCGCGTTGATCCTCGTGGCGAAACGCTCGGCTGCACCAGCGGCGCGATAATGGGCGTCGACAGAATGAGCGGAGCGTCGGGAACCATGAGCCAGCCGCGACAACGGCATCTGAACTTTGGCCGCAAAATCCTGAACAAGTTGCTTGTGCGCCTGTATCGCGGGACGATCCGCATCGAGAGCGAACGCTTCATGCCCGTTCGCCGGATGATCATCGACGCATTGCTGGGGCGCGCGCACCGCCACCTATTTGTCTTCCCGGACGTATTCATCGAGGGGTTCGAGGGGCTTGAAATCGGCGATCATGTTTCGATCAACCGAAGCGGCAACCTTTCCGCGTCCGGTGGTCTGAAGATCGGCGACAACGTGGCCATTGGCCATCGTGTCTCGATCGTCACGACGAACCATGGCTTCCGAGACGAAAAGGTCCCGATCAAATATCAACCGGTTGAAAGCAAAGCCGTATCGATCGGGGCAAATGTCTGGATCGGCGCCAACGTAACGATCCTAGCGGGGATTTCGATAGCCCCCGGGTCAGTGATCGCAGCCGGGGCGGTCGTGACCAAAAGCATCACGGAGCCGAATTTGATCGTCGGCGGAAACCCTGCGAGAACTATCCGCGGCCGCCTCGAATGATCAGTTCCATGTGATCCGCCCGATCTTGAGGTTCATCCGCCGGTACAGGGCGAGCAGCTTGTGAAAGAAGGCTGCTTCGGACGGGTAGTCCGTATGCGGGCGTTCCGGACGGGACATGTAGTCCTGAAACTTCTCTTCCGACCATCCCATCTTCTTGATGAAGTAAAGGCGGTCCGCCTCCATATCCTTCTCGCTCGGATAGGCGATGCCGGCGGCGCGCTCCATGGCTTCGTCGCGCGTCATCTCGCCGGTCATGATCAGACTGGAAAGATGCGGTTTGCGTTTGTCGACGCCGAATTTGTAAGGTTGGAGATAGCCCTGATAGAAGCGCGTGAAGACGGACTCATAATGCTTGTAGGCATAGGGCTTGTAGCCGAAATCCTTCTGCAGCACCTCCAGCGCGTGCGATTTGCGATAGTCGAGATAGTCTAGGAACGACACCCACTTGATGCCGTTCACCGCGACGTAGCGCGCCATGTCCAGCGTGCTGATCGCCGGGAAGGTCTTCAGGCGCGGACCGCCGAAACGACGGGAGATGCCGACGATGTTGCGCTTGTCGGCCTTGTGCCAATTCCAGGTCTTGGGAATATCCACGCCCTCGGTCGCGATGTTCGTCCCCGCGAGGATGTATTTGAGGCCGTGCTTGGCCGCCTGCCGGTAGTTCACCGCCAGCATCGCATTGTCGTACAGCACTTCCACATCGATCACGTCCGACGCGAAGAACGCTTCCATGAGCCCGCGGATTTCCGGCCAGTCGATGACATGGGTGTAGAGATCGACCCCAAGCCCGCGCACCAGATTGGCGATATTGTTCTGGGCAAGTTCCGAGTTCCAGCCGCTGTCCATGTGAACGGCAAGCGGCCGTAGCCCCAGCCGCACCGCCTGCACCAGCGACCAGCTCGAATCCACCCCGCCGGAGAGGCCGACGATGCAATCGTAGCGCTTCCCGCGGCCGGCGGCTTTGACCATATCGACCAGCGCGTCGAGCCGGCGCAGGCGATCTTCTTCGTTCAACGGAAGATGCTTTTCCTTTTTGCGCAGGAATTCCGTGCAATAATTGCAGACGCCTTCATCGTCGAACACGATGTCGGGCGCGGTGGTGTCCATGATGCACCGCGTACAGGTCCGGACGTTGGGTATCACTCGGCGGAACTCCACAGCGCGCGCAGCTCCTCATAGCGCGGATAGGTGATGAGGACGGCGCGGTGGGGGCCCTGAAACACGAAATAGGCGCCGGCCGCAACCGCACTCGCGCCTGCATCGGTCGCAGCCTTCATGTCGGCAAGCGAGGAAATGCCGCCCAGCGCGACGAGCGGCACGTCGGCGATCGCGCTGGCTTCGCGGATCAGATCGAGGTCCGGCCCCGTCAGGGTGCCATCGCGATCCACCGCGTTGAGCAGGATTTCGCCCGCCCCGCTCGCGATCGCGCCGCGCATTGCGTCACGCCAGTCTGAATAGGAGCTCTTCACGCCGAAGGCGCTGTAGAGCCCGGGCTTGCCCAGCCAGTTCCGCTTGACGTCGATCGACACTACGACCGCCTGCTGCCCGGCCCGCTCGGCGATCTGGCGAACGATGTTGGGGTCGCGCATCGCGGCGCTCTGCAACGCGACCTTCTCAACGCCAAGGCTGAACAACTGTCGCGCATCCTCCGCGCTGCGGATGCCGCCGCCGTAGCAAAGCGGCATGAAGCATTCGCTCGCGAGCTGCTCGATAAGCTCGAAATCCGGGCCGCGACCTTCGCGCGTGGCGTCGATATCGACGACCAGAAGCTCGTCGACCTCCTTCTCGTTGAAGATCTTCACCGCATTGATCGGATCGCCGACATATTTCGGCTTGCCGAACTTTAGCGTCTTCACCAGCCCGCCGCGGCTGGGGCTGAGCAACAGGCAGGGCAATACGCGATGGGTCAGCATGGCAGCGCCAGGAAGTTGCGCATGAGCTGAAGCCCGAAGCGATGGCTTTTCTCGGGATGGAATTGGACCCCGAAGATATTGTCGCGCTGGACTGCGGTAACGAAGCGGGTGCCATATTCGGTGGTGGCCAGCACATCCTCCTCGCGATCACAAACGGCACGATATTTGTGAACGTGGTAGAAGCGCTGCTCCCCCGCATCGGAAGGGATCAGCGGGTTGTTGCGCGCCGGGGTGACCACCGACCAGCCCATATGCGGCAGCCTAAGCGCGGCGTTGCCGCCGAGATCGAGTGTGACGACATCCCCCGCGATCCACCCCAGACCCGCGGCCTCGCCTTCCTCGCTGCCACGACACAGCAGCTGCATGCCAAGGCAAATGCCGAGCACCGGGATCCGGCGCTCCAGCGCGACTTGGTCCAGCGCGGCGCGCCAGCCATCATTGAGCGCGGCCATCCCTGCATCGAACGCCCCAACGCCGGGCAGGGCCAGCCGCCGGCAGTCCTTGAGACTAGCCGGATCCGACACGATCTCCGCGGTCGCGTCGGCGGCCTGGAACATCCGCTCGACCGATTTGATATTGCCGATGCCGCAATCGACGATCGTTACATCCATAAGACACCGAAAGAATGGAAATTGGCGCTGACTGGCGCTTCGCGATGGCGTTGGACGAAGGGTGAGGGCAACGTCAAGGCCGCTTCGACGGCAGCCCCAACGCCCAGGCGCGCTACGCTATCAGCTTTGCGAATATTATGGCACTAGCCGGCGCGTTGAGTGCCGGAAGGGAATGGTGGTTGATCAGCAACTGGACCGAATTGAAGGCTTATATCCGCGCGGACCTTGCCAGTATGGGCGTCCGCGCTGGCCTCAAGACATGGTTTCTCGACCCGGTGGCCCGGCTTATCATCCTGATGCGCTGCAACGAATATCTGCTCAACACGGGCAAACCGCGGCTATTGCGGCTCCCGGTCCTCTTCTGGTTCCGGCGGCTTTCGGTGCGGCTGGGCTTCAGTCTCGGACCCAACATCTTCGGCCCCGGCGTCGCGATCGTCCATCATGGTCTGCTGGTGATCGATCCGACCACGCGGATCGGGCGAAACTGCCGGATCCACATGGGCGCCCATATCGGCGGCGCGGCGCAGTTTTGCGAACCGGGGGAGGAACATAAATTCTCCCCGCGTATAGGCGACAATGTCTACATCGGCCCCGGCGCAAAGATCTATGGCCCCGTCCGGATCGGCGACAATTGCACGATCGGAGCGAATGCGGTGGTGACCAGGTCGTTTCCCGAGGCCGGTCTAACGCTTGCGGGCGTTCCCGCGAAGATCATCGCCCAAGGCGGCACCGGCGAACGCGTGCTGAAGGGCGCTTCGATCAGCTAGGACGCTGAACGGTCATCCAATCGAAGACCGTCGGGATCGAGAACATAGCGGTCGCCGGTATGGGGGCACTCCGCTTTGCCTGAGCCCAGGATCGGCAGTTCGAGGCGCTCGCCATGGCGGCTCATCCAGCCGATCTGCCGCGCAGGCACGCCCGCCATCAAAGCGAAGGGTTTGACATCCTTGTTGATGACCGCCCCCGCTGCGACGAAGGCATATTCTCCGATCGTCACGCCACACACAATGGTGCAATTCGCACCCAAGGTTGCTCCGCGGCGAACGTGCGTCGGGCGATATTCGTCCCGCCGCGCCACGAGCGAGCGGGGATTGTAGACATTGGTGAATACCATGCTCGGGCCGCAGAACACGCCCTCGTCGAGCCGAACGCCATCATAGACCGACACGTTGTTCTGGATCTTGCAGCCGTCTCCGATCACAACATCGTTGGCGACGAACACGTTCTGGCCAAGCGAGACGGCCTTGCCGATCACCGCGCCGGCGCAGATGTGCACAAAGTGCCAGACGCGCGAGCCGTCTCCGATCGTGGCGCCCTCGTCGACGATGGCGCTGCTATGGATCGAGACGCTCATCCCGCCGCTGTTTGCCGGTCGTCCGCGAAGGGATGGGAGGGCGACGTCGATCCGGATTGTTGCGCCGTGCGAATATCATGGACGAGATGGATGGCCGGCAGGGCGTCATCCAGGCCGAAGCCCTCGCCCTTCATGATATGACGATAGCTCTCGGTATGGAGATCGGTGAAGCCATCTGAGAATTCGATCTCGTCGCCATCCATCGTGATGCTGCGATACGTCCGCTGACCCTTCGCTTTTACGCCATCCGGCAGATGATCCGCATTGACCGAAAGGAACCAGCGCACCTCAGCATTGGCGAAAACCAAGGTGCCGCTTCCGGCATCCCAATCGAGCCGATCGACTTCTTGGGACACCACTGGGCCGAATACCCACAGCAGCATATCAAAGAAGTGGACGCCGATGTTAGCGGCTATTCCGCCCGATTTCGTCTCGGCGCCCTTCCACGACGCGAAATACCACGCGCCCCGGCTGGTGATGTAGGTGAGATCGACCGCAAACTTCGCTGTTGGATTGGCTGCAACCGCCGCTGCGACCCGCTCGCGAAGCGCGATGATGCTCGGGTGGAGGCGAAGCTGCAGGATCGTATTCACCTTCTTCCCGCTTTCGGCCTCGATATCCTTGAGCGCCTCCGCGTTCCACGGATTGACGACAAGAGGCTTCTCGCAAATCGCATGCGCCCCGGCCTTCAGGGCGAAGCGAATGTGCGAATCGTGAAGGTAATTGGGCGAGCAGATCGCGACATAGTCGACGGCGCTCCCGTCGCCCCGTCGCTTCAGCTTGTCGATATGGCGATCGAACCGCTCGAACTCGACGAAGAAGGCGCTGTCGGGGAAATAGCTGTCGATCACGCCGACGGAATCATTGGGGTCCATGGCGGCCACGACCCTGTTGCCGGTCGCCTTGATGGCCTGCATGTGACGCGGCGCGATATAACCGGCTGCGCCGATGAGCGCGAAGTTCGATCCAGAGAAAGTCATTTATGTCTTGAACTCTTGAAAAAGGGAGTCCGCAACCGGGCGGCATGGTTGGACGGTCACTGGCAGGCAATCGCAGCTAGGTCAAAGCGCTGACCTGGTAAGGCAGCCAATATTCGGCGTGATCGGCCAGAAGCAGCCAGACGACTTGGACGGCGGCCGAATAAAGAAAGACGCCGATCAGCAGCTGAATGTTCTCCCGCCGCTTGATCGGGAACGCATAAGGCAGGCGCGACAAAACGAATATCTGCAGCGGAATGAGGTACAGCGCCAAGCGGTCGACCACCGTCGATGAGGACGCAACCGCGAGCCCCGCGATGGACGCGATGACGGCGAACGAGAAATTGCGCCAGATCAGCCGCTCCTGCTCCGAAATCACGAATCGTTTTTGGAATGCCAAGAATAGCAGCGCGGGCGGTATGTTCATCGCAACGCGGATCGCGGCGCCCTGCGAACTCATTTCGGTTTCGAAATAGCTGGAAAGGATCGCATCCAGAAAAACGTCGAGAAACAGAAGGAAAAGGATCGCCGCCATCGCTGCCGCGGTCGCGTAGATGACGAACCGGTGGCGAACGGCCGAAAGCGCGATCAGCGGCAGAACGATGATCGAGCTTTTGTGGAAAGCCGCTGCGAGGATGACCAGCAAGATGAACCTGACGTAGCGTCCACCCTCGAAACGGCCGATCGACGCCATCACGAGACCGATGGCTACGGCCTGACGCGTATAGCCCATGCCGACGACGATCACGAGATAAGGCACCGCAACCACGAAGGCCAACCACGGGTTGGGCTGCCGCTTCGCGAATTGTGAAAGCCCCCAGATAAAAATCGCCGCGCAGATGAGATTGACGAACCAGATGTCGAGATCGAGCCCGTAAGCGACGGCGTTCAACGCCATATAGGCAGGGTCGCTTTGAGTCGGGATCGCGTCCCAACTCATCCGGCTGACCGTGTCGTAGATGATCTCGTAATTGTCCCAGTCTGCGCCAACCTGATAGCGGAGGCCAATAAAGAGGACGGTAAAGCCGGCGAGCAACGCGAACAGCATCGACCGGCGCGCCGTCTCAGGCGAGCCGAGCCTGTTGCCGACGGAGCCTATGGCGTAGGCCGAAAACAGAACCCAGTAGGGAAACACATATCCTCCGGCGCCGGGCGTCCGGCGGCAATCGATCTTGCGCCGTGGCGCCTAACCTCGCATGGGACGGGGCGCAAGTTTCCGGGCACCGACGGGCAAAGCCGCGTCGCGCATAGCCGGTCGTTTCGGCGTTCCCGGACCAGCAGTGGGATCGAAGTTGGCCAACAAACGCATCGTGCTCGCGATCAACGCTTCCTGGAACATCATCAATTTCAGACTTGGACTCGTCAGGGGTCTGCAGGCGGCGGGTTATGAAGTCATAGCCTTGGCGCCGCCGGACAGGTTCAGTCCCGCACTCGCCGATCACGGCATCACCTTCATTCCGATCGATCTTGACCCTCGCGGGACTTCCGTCACCGCCGATCTCGATCTGCTGCGGCGGTATCGAAAAGTGCTTCGCGAGGTGCGGCCCGCGGCTTTTCTCGCCTACACGATCAAGCCCAACATCTACGGTTCGATCGCCGCGCGGATGCTGGACATTCCGGTGATCAACAATATCGCAGGTCTCGGCGACACGTTCATCGGCAATACGTGGCTGAACCGGCTGGTGCGGGGATTGTATCGGCTGGCTCTTTCCCGTTCGCCGGTAATATTCTTTCAGAATCCCGACGACCGCGCACTCTTCCTGTCCCGAAAGATCGTCCGCGACGCGCAAACGCGGCTATTGCCGGGCTCCGGCGTGGACCTGGACCGGTTTAGTCCCCCCGCCGCGACCGGCCGGCAAGATGGCGCCGTCACCTTCCTGATGGTGGCTCGCCTTCTGCGCTCGAAGGGCGTGGCCGATTTCGTCGAAGCAGGCCGAATGGTGCGCACGAAGCATCCACACACGCAATTTCAGCTCCTTGGTCTCGTTCAGGACGGGAAGGACGCTATTCCGCGCGCCGAGATCGATCACTGGGTCAATGAGGGTGCGATAACATTTCTTGGCGGCGCCGATGATGTGCGTCCGTTCATCGCGGCAGCCGATTGTATTGTACTGCCGACCTATTATCCCGAAGGCACGCCCCGTTCGCTTCTGGAAGCCGCTGCGATGGGCCGGCCCCTGATTGCTTCCGATATGCCGGGATGCCGGGAAATCGTCGAGGACGGGCGGAACGGGTTTCGTTTCCCTGCGCGCGACGTGTGCGCGCTCGCCGAGCGAATGACCACGATTGCCGAAATGTCTTCGGTCGAGCGCGCAGCGATGGGGGCCAAGAGTCGGCGCAAGGTGGAAACCCAATTCGACGAGCGCATCGTCATCGAACGCTACCGCGAAGCGCTCGACATCGCGTTGACGCGCTAGTCCGCGCTGAGATGCCGCACCGACGGCTCTTCCTCGTCGCGCCGCCCGCGGAAAGGTCGCGGCTCCACCATCAAGGCGAGGCAAGCGGCGAACAGAGCGGAGATCGCCGCGGTGCGCAGAGGATAATCGACAAAGCTGTGCGCCATGATCGCGGCCGAGGCGATCGTGGCGGCGCGGGCGAAGATGTCGGCATCCCCCGCAAGCCAGATGGCGAGTGTGCGCCGCCCCCACCAGATCAGGAACAGGCCAAACAGCAGCGCACCGAGGATCCCAGTCTCTAGCAGAACCTCGAGAACATCGCTGTGCGCGTGGTTCATGAACCTGGCCGTAACCTCGGAGGGCGGCTCGTAGGTGCGATAGACCGATTGAAATGTACCTATGCCCGAGCCGGCTGGAAAATAGTCGCCCGCGGCCTCGAACGTGCGCTCGAAAGATACCGCGCGCGACTCCGTCGAGCCCTTGGCATCGTTGCCGACGAGATTGTTGCCGATCGGCGCGATCAGCACCGCGGCGAGAGCAGCTATCGCCAAAGCCCCTACGGCCGGAAAGGCCCAAACCGGAACCGCCTTACGCTTTGAGCGGATAAGCAACAGGCTTGCGGCGATGGTCGGCACGGCAAGGCCGATACCGGCCAATGACGTGTTGATGGCGAGTCCCACGACGATCAGAAGCGCGGCGGCACCGATCAGGACGACGACGCCCGAGGCCGACTTGCGGGCACGCCGCCCGTCTCGCGTCGAAGCGACCTTCAACGCGGCCAGAAACGGTATGCACGCGAGCAGCAGCGTCGCCATATGGTTGTTGTTGGAGAAGAAACCGACTGCGAAGCCGCGGTTCGTGATCTGATAGAAATAGGTTGCCGCGCGCTCGCCGCCTGCGACCTGAGTTGCGCCAACTCCAATCGACAACATAGTCGCACCGACCAAAGCCCATGCCAGCCACGTCGTCCGAAACGCGCCAATCCGGACGATCGCCAGCAGCAGTGCGAATGCCGGAATCAGCCAGAGAAGCGACGCGATCGTTGCTTGCGGGTTCAGCGATATCGAAAGCCAAGGCAAAGCGAGGCCGAGCTGTTCAAACCCTGTCGCGACGTTTGCGCGGCCGGGCAGCAGCGTCCACACGGAAGGCGGCATCGGAATCAGCTGAACCGCAAACAAAGCGAGCAGGAGGATCGCCAAGCCCATCAGCTGCCTGGCGGGCCCGGATGGTGCGGTCCGCCGATGTGCCATGAACGCCCAGTAGAGGATCGGCAGCGCTGCGAGCTGGAGGACAGCGTTGCTGATGAAACCCGCGGCGCTAGCCCCGCCGAGCAGGATACACAGAACGAGATAAAAGGGCGCAAGCAGATGAATGGCGGTCATCGTGCGCTCCCGGATGATCTGATTTCAACGTTATCGATATGCGCCGACTGCGTCGTCGGAAACTCGGCCGCCATGCCCTCAAGACTGAGCCATTGCGCAACGCAATTCTGAGCGGGCACCGTGAAGTTGGCGGCAAATGCACGCGGCGCCGCTTCCACGCGATCGAGAACAGTCTCGGACAAAGTCGACGAGGCGCCATCGCACATCACCTGCCAAACCAGCCGGCTGCCTTGGGCATTGGCATTGCCGTCCGCGCGGAACGTAAGGCGGTATTGCCCGGGAGAGAGCAACAGCAATTGCCGAGCCAGCGGACCGGAGGTGCGGCCGAAGTAATCGACGTCCAACCCGCCGCGACGCGATCGCTCGGCGGCGCCGGTCTGATTTGTCGTCAGTTGCCAATTGAACGGGCGCGATCCGGGCCGGCCGGCAAAGCGCCCGTCATAGACTGCATTGCCGCCGGCATCGTCAGGAACATTAAAGAAGGTGCCCCAGAGCTGGCGGGCCTTTCGATACTGCCGCTCATCGACCAGGCGATCGATGAGCGCGATGCGCCAAATGCCCCGGCCTTCGCGAGGCTGATCGCTCTGGACCTGCTGGCGCGCAAGATCGACGATGAGATCGGCGTCAGCCCCCGTGCGCGCCAACTCCGCCAGAATGGAATCGTAAATGGGGTCGGCCGCCAGAGCGCGCACCACCGCCGGGCGGACTTCCTTGTCGAGCATCAGCTGCGACACGGCGCGCGACAAATGGTCTCGTGCAACCGGAGTGAGCTTGCTGAGCACACCGATTTCCACCGTCGCGGCGGCGATATTCTCCGCGCGAAGGTACTGCTCGATAAGCATCATCCGGACAGGGCGGCTGCGCGGACTACGCCTGCGCGCCTCTTCCAAGAGGCCGATCGCGCCGGCGCGATCGCCGGCCTCGACCCGCTGACGAGCGCGGTAGAGGAAAGGGTCGCCAGCCAAAGGTTCATTAACAAACGCGGCTCCCAGCGCGGCATCGACAGCCGGCGGCACTACTGCGCCGAATGAGGCATAGCGCTGATCGACGAGCCCGAATGTCACTGGCGGTGCATCCGCGGCAAGCGTGGCTGCCGCGGGAATCCGTGGCGAGGAGACAAGCGTCGTACGCATGATGCCCCAAGCTGCCACGATTGCCATGACCACGAGCAAGGCGTGTCCGGCCAACCGGGCCGGCGTTACCGGAATGCGTTCGCGCTTCTCGCGGCGACGACCGCGGCTCCGGCTACGCCTCACTGTTCTCGAGTGCCTTGATCTCGCGGTCGCTCTGCTCGACCGACTTGTAGCTATAGGCTTCGTACTTGTATCCGTAGCCGCTCACGTCGTGAGTGTATCGCGTGAGGATGCCGCCAACGACGTTGCTTTCGCCGGTGCGCAGACGACTGAGCGCCTCGAATGCGGCCCGCGTGCGCGTTTTGCCGGCCTCGATCACCATGATCGTGCCTTCACAGACCGCCGCCAGGAGCGGCGCGTCGGCAAGGCCGAGGATCGGCGGACCATCAACTATGACGAAGTCGAACTGCTCGCGCGCTTCGGACAGCAGAGCCGGAAGACGACGGGACGCAAGCAATTCGGCCGGGTTCGGCGGCAACGGCCCACACGGCAGCAGCCACAGATTGTCAAAGCCCGTCTCGATCACGTGCGGCGCGATCGGATCGCGCGATGTGAGAAGGTTGGACAGCCCGTCGTCCTTTTCCGCACCCGTCACGAAAGCGGGTTTGCGCATATCCGCATCGATCAGCAGGACGCGATTGCCCAGGCGTGCAAAATGCTGGGCCAGAGCCCAGATCGTCGTCGATTTGCCCTCCGCCGGCCGGGTACTAGTAACGAGCAGAATGCGCGGGGCGCCGCTTTCAGTGGTGAAATGCAGTGCCGTCGCTGCCGAGAAATAGGCTTCGGAGATCGGCGAGGTGGCATCGCGCAGATCCTCGACAGGCTTGCGGCTCTTCGTCGCGGGAATTCCGCCAAGAAATGCGAGGCGCAGCCGGTCCCGGACATCATCGGGCGTCTTGATCGTGTCGTTGATGAACTCCAACAGCAACGCGATGCCCGCACCAAGCGCCAAGCCGCCAAACAGCCCGACAAGCAAGTTGAAAAGCAGGTTGGGGGAATAAGGAGATGCCGGCAGCTGGCCGCGGTCCACTACAGACGCCTGGCTCGTGCCGATGCCGCCTGCGACGCCGATCTCTTTGTAGCGCTGAAGAAGCGCGGCATAGAGTTCGCGGTTGGTGTCCACGTCGCGCTGAATGATATTATATTCGATGCTGCGGCCGCGCAGATTGAGCACTTCTCCCCTCAGTTCGCCGACCTTTCCGCGAAGCTCCGCCTCTTCGGACATCGCAGCCTGATACTCGGCGCGCAGCGTGCCGGCGCGTCCCTGACGGACGTTAGAGGATTCGGACGCGATTTCCTTGTCCAGGCCTTCGATTCGGGCGCGTAGCTGGACCATTTGCGGATAGTCCGGCTGGAAGAGATTGAGTTTCTCCTGATATTCCGCCTGCAGCGCGGCCCGCGAGTTACGGAGCTCGGCAGTTCGTTCTCCCACCTCGGCGGTATTGGATCCGCGCAGCGACTGCTGGTAAGCTTGCTCGGCGGCAATTCGCTTCGTTTGCGCTGCGGCGAGCGCCTGATTCAGAGCGATAAGCGATGCGCCGGTCAGAGAACCGGTGTCGCCCGGGTTGCCACCCTGGGCCGACCCGGTGTTGATAATCCCTTGCTGCTGCGCATAGGCAACGAGGCGCCTTTCCGATCCTTCGAGATCGCGGCGCACGGTCCCGATCTGCCGCTCCAGAAAGTCGCGGGCATAGGATGACGCCTGATAACGGCGCTCTAGGCTCGTCCGAATGAAGGCGTCCGCAAAACCGTTGACTATGAGCGCCGACCGGCCTGGATCGTTGGACGAGAAGGATATTTTCAGCAATCGGCTCTCATCGACCCGTTCGACCTTCAGATTCTTCTCAAGGATGGTCGCGGCGGCTGCTTGCCGGGCGGCCCGGTCCATGTCGCCGGGAACGAAGCCCTCGTCCGAACCGAGGTTGAGATCCTGCGCCACGCGCTCCGCGAGCGCCCGGCTGCGAAGCAAGCCGTGCTGGGTTTCAATGAACGTACGATCATTGGAAACCGCGGGTGCAGACCCCTTGCCGCTTTCCATAACTTCGACAGTGGGCGGGTTGATCTCGATCACGGCGGTCGATTGATAGAGCGGCGTAGACAGCAATGTGACCACGATCGCCACACCCAGGCCTGCGCCGGCCATGCTCAGGATCAGCCACCGCCATTCCCACAGCAGGCGATAGAGCGTCGCGAGGGTGAGTTCGACTTTCGGCTCACGCTCGTAACCAGGCTCGTCGATACCCGCGAGCTGCCGCCCCTGGTTTCCCACAGGCCACACCTGGCTCACGCCTGCCGCTTCAAGCTCGTTCTTGCCCATCAGTGATCTACTGCCTCGAAGTCTTGCATGCCGTTAATAGGGACGGAACAGAGCGACGAGCGACAGCGTCTGCAGAAGCTGCTGCCAGATGCCTCGCACGTTGCCGCCATCGACGACCACGACGTCCCCGGCATAGATTTGCGGATCGGGCGCTTCGCCGCGCCGAATGCTGGTCAGATCGAACGCGGCCGCCATACGCTGACCGTCGACCTGCCGGAAAACCGCGACGCGCCGAGGATTGGCGCTGTCGTCCGTGCCACGCGCCTGCGCAACGGCCTGAATGAGTGTCATCGGGCCGCGTACCGGATATGCGCCCGGCAGCCGCACCGCGCCATCGACGGTAACGACTTGGCCTTGAGCCTCGCGGATCGAGACGGTAACGTCGGCATTGCGCATGTAACGCTGGTTGAGCTTCGTCGCGATGCTCGTGCGGAGCTGCTCTGCGGTCTGACCGGCGGCGGGGAGCGATCCTATCAACGGCATCGAAATGCTTCCACCGGTATCGACGACATAGTCGCGCGTCAGCGCCTCCACCTGGAACACCGTGATCGCCAGAGTGTCGCCGCTCGCTATCCGATAGTTCGCATCGGGCGGGGGCGCAGGCGGGGCATCCGGCACGCCGAAGGTCTGGACGTCATAGGGGATCGAGCCGCCGCGTCGATCGCCACAGCCAGTCGCCAAGAGAGCGAGACACAAGATGCCGAGCCGTGCCGGCTGACTGAACTTCCAAACATTCATCGAAATGACCACCAACCTTGCACACCTCTCGAGCTGTTCTAAGCGCGTTCCCAGTCTCGAAAGGGATTTTCAGGCCGCTTCTTAGAGCGACACTGCCACGCGGAGCAAGGAAGCGTTTTCGCTTCCGGAGGCCGCCGGTGGCATTTCGTCCTGCTTTTGGGGCCCGGTGGCGAGGTAATGCCGCTCGGCCCCTTCTACGACAAGCGCCGTCAGAACGCCGGAATAAACGGCGCCCGTGTCGATCGCGATGCGGTTCGAGCGTTCCTCGACGGCCTCCACGATGGTGTGGCCGTGGACGACCAGGCAGCCGTGCGTCTTGACGTCATCGAGAAACGGACCGCGAATCCAGCGCAGATCGCGTTGCACCTGATCTTCCATCGCGACCCCCGGCCGGATGCCAGCGTGGACGAACAGGTAATCGCCAAACTTGAACGTGTCTCCGAAGCTCTCGAGGAAGGCTAGATGGCGCGCGGGGATATGCTGGCGCAGCAATGCAGCCCCGGCTTTCTCGTCGAGCCGAGACAGTCCAGCCGGATCCACGCCGTAGCTCGCCACGCATTCGGCCCCGCCGAACCGCATCCAGTCCGTCAGGAGGCCCGGCTCCGCGGCCATTACGCGCAGCAGGATTTCCTCGTGATTGCCCATCAGCACCACGCATTTTGCGTAAGGATGGCTGAAATTCGCGAGCCGGTCGATGACTTCGCAAGACTGCGGCCCCCGGTCGATCAGATCGCCCAGAAAGACGATGAAGGCGCGCGGCACTGGCCGGCGGGCAAGATCATTCTCGATCTGCGTCAGAAGATCGTCCAGCAGGTCGAGGCGGCCGTGAACATCACCGATGGCATACGCACGCGCATCCTTGGCGCCCTTCCACGCAGAAGGGGCGCCCCCCAGGGTCGCCGCTATCGTTTTCCAAAAACTCACAAAATTTCCGTCTCAAAAATCAGGATGTTTGAAGGTGGCGAAGGATATGCTCCGCGGCGCCCGCGCAATCCCGCCAGCTTCGATTTGGCCGCCCCTTAGCGATCTGGTTTCCGCACGGCAACGCGCAAACGCAATCGCCCTAGTCGATTACGGTCTCGCTTCGTCCCACCGGCAGTCCGTAACTTGCCGCCGAATCAAAGGCTCCAGCGGTCGATATCGCCGAGATCATGGTCCCGCCACACGCCCTTGAGATCGGCCAGCGTGCCGCCTTCGTTGATCAAGCGGCGGATCTTGCCCGCATCGAGGCCTCGATACATTTGATGCGGGACCGCGGCGATCACCATGTCGTAGACGCCAGCCAATCCATCAGCATCTAGGCTGACGCCATATTCGTGCGCGGCCTCTTCGGGATCGGCAAGCGGATCGTGGATCGTGATAGCGTGGCCCAGCTCGGCAAGGGCACGAACGACGTCGATCACACGGCTGTTGCGCAGATCGGGCACGTCTTCCTTGAAAGTGAGACCGAGGACCAGGACGGAGCCGGCCTTGCCGCGCCGTTCGTGCAATTGCTCGGCAACCCACCGTCCCATGCCGTCATTCGTCGATCGCCCGGCAAGGATGATCTGCGGGTCGTGGCCGAGTTCCTGGGCGCGATGGCTGAGATAATAAGGATCGACACCGATACAGTGGCCGCCCACGAGCCCCGGTTGGAAAGGCAGGAAGTTCCATTTGGTGCCCGCCGCGTCGAGCACATCCCAGACCGATACGTCGAGTCGCGCGAAGATCTGCGCGATCTCGTTCATGAAGGCGATGTTGATATCGCGCTGGGCATTTTCGATGACCTTGGCGGCCTCCGCGACCTTGATCGAAGCGGCGCGGAAGACGCCTGCGCTGGTCACGGCGCCATAAACATCCGCCAGAACCTCGGTGACATCCGGATTTTCGCCCGCGACGACCTTTACGATCGTCTCGATGCGATGCTCCCGGTCGCCCGGGTTGATACGTTCGGGCGAATAGCCGAGGAAGAAATCGCGGCCACGGACCAGGCCCGACTCCTCGGCAAGCAGGGGCCCACAGATATCCTCGGTCACGCCTGGATAAACGGTGCTTTCATAGACGACGATAGGCCGGCGGGCAGGGTCGAGCAATTTCGCGACGGTGCGCGAGGCGCCTTGCATGGCCGCCAGATCCGGCCGGTTTGTTTCGTCGACCGGCGTCGGCACGGTGACGATGAAAAGATCGGCGCCGCGGCAGTCCTCGGGATCGGCGGTATAAGACAGCGCCGATCTAGCGAGTTCATCGGCGCTCACCTCGGCAGTGCGATCGTGATGACGCTCGAGTTCGGCTACGCGGCTACGATCGATGTCGAGGCCGGTGACATCGAAATGGCGTGACAACGCGACGGCCAGCGGAAGCCCGACATAGCCAAGTCCTAGCACGACGATACGCAAATTGCCGCTGGCGTTCATTCGATGGGAGACCTTCCAGAAACTTACGCGCGTCTAGCCACCTATTCGCAGCCGCGCCAAGCCATGCAGCGAAAAACGGATTATGCACTCAGCGCGGTGCGACTTCGACGATCGTGACGTCGCGCTGCGGCGCACCCGGCCGGGACGGCGCTTGGAGACAGGATGTGATCGCCTCGGTCACCTCGTTCGGCATCTGCTGCCAGAAAGTCCGGTTGACCTGCACCTGTCCGGCGTCGGTTCGCCCGACGATGATGCCCGTTGCTCTGCTCTGCGCGAGCAGCCGATCGCACAATTCGCCCGCCGCGCCCTCCGCTCCGATCAGCGTCGGCACGGGGCGGGTCAGTTCGGCCGGAGCGCGTTCCGGCAAGCCGACGTGATAGGCGCCAGCCGCGAGCACCAGCATAGCGTAGAACGCTGCGGCGAAATGCGCCCCGCGCCGTTTCAGCACGACCGCGAGGCCGGGAAGCGCAATCAGGACAAACAGCGCAACGACGAGAAGAGAGACAAGGATCGGCATCGCGCCCGAATCCGGCAAACACAGCCCTTTTTCAAGCCCCAATAGCTGCGACCGTCACTGGCGTGAGGATCTGCGGCCGCTCCATACACGCGGAGCAAAGCGCGCCAGAAGCAGCAACACTGTTGGCAATGCCATCGTTACCGTCACGTCCTTGATCGATTCAGCATATTGCACATCGATCTCGGGCCAAGTCTCGTAGTTGAGATCATACCATTCGTTGAGCAGCGCTCCCACTAAAACCGCCAGCCATGGCCAGAACTTGGCAAGGCTCTGGCCGGGAACGCTGGCCACCAGAATCTGCGCGCCGACGCCCAGCAATACGTGCAGCGCGTCGCGGCTAAGACCGGAGAACTGAATGAGGATCACCTTGATGTCGAACCATTCCATGCCTAGATTGTGCCTTTCCCGATCGAGCCGACAGAGCCGCAGCCTGCTTAAGTGCACAGTACCGATTCACGGTTGACGCGCCGTTCAAGTTGCGGCCTATCTGAGCCATGGAGACGTGGGTAACCGGCAAGGCGCTGGTCGCCGAATGGGCGGGCCTCGATCGCGACGGCCTCCACATCCTGCTTGGCTTGCTCGCATTTCTCGTCGCGGCCATCGCCCTGCGCAGACCCTTGTCCAATCCGCTGCCTTGGGTCGCAGTCTTGATCCTCTGCATCGCCGACGAAATGGTTAGTGCCTGGCTGGACGGAACGTTCGGCTTCGGCATCGTCAACACTTCGGGTCGGGACGTCGGGCTGGCGGTTGCGGCGCCAACGCTAATTTTGCTGCTCGGTCGGCTCGTCCCGTCTCGGGCCGGAGCTAGGGGCGGCACGTCGATCCGCATATTGCTGCCCGTTCCACCCGCCAACAGACGACGGGATGCGGATGTGATCGACGCAGAGTTCACAGAGATTCCCGCGATAGAAGGGGACGCCAACGATCTGACGCGGCTCCGCCCAATGCCGGCGGTCAAGGTCGCCGCCCGATTCTAGCAAGGCAAATCCGGGGGTCAGCGCGCGCCGAATCCGCTCAGCACGGTCCGGATCGTGGCGGCGACGATCAACACGTCGAGCCATATCCCGAAATTCTTGATGTAGAAAAAGTCGTAGTGGAGCTTCCAGAGCACTTCGTCGACTTCTGCGACGTGGCCCTGCTTGACCTGCGCCCAGCCGGTAATGCCGGGACGAACGATGTGGCGGTAGCGATAGAAGGGCAATTCGGCCTCATACCACAAGGACAGAGGCGCGGCCTCGGGCCGCGGCCCGATCCAGCTCATCTCGCCGCGCAGGATATTCACGATCTGTGGGAGTTCGTCGATTCGATATTGGCGAAGGACACGACCGATGCGCGTAATGCGATCATCATCGTTGCGCGTGATTGCGGCGGACCGCGCATCGCCGTCGGAGTCCTCGGCCACGCGCATGGTCCGAAACTTGTACATGCTGAACGTTTCGCCCCGGTACCCCATCCGCTGCTGGCGGAAAATTATCGGCCCCCGCGAATCGAATCGGATGAGCAACGCGACGACCGCCAGAAGAGGAAGAAGCAGAGGTGCCAACACGAGAACGCTCAGGAAATCGGTGAGCCGTTTGACTTTCGCGTAGAGAATGCCGGGGATCAGAGACCCGAAATTATTCTCCGACAGATGCTCGATAGCCACGCGACCAGTCAGCGATTCCTCGATCTGCTTGACGTGCATGACCATCACGCCGTCGAGCGCGCGGTCGGTAAGATAGCGCTCCCATTCATCGGGGATGTCGGCCCGTAAGTCCGCCACGATCGCGTCGATCGCCGGCGCAGGCCGGGCGAGATTGTCGAGGACGACCCACCGCACATGGCCGATCTTGCGCAGGCTATCGACCGCGCCGAAGGGGAGCACGCCCAGCGTGAGCACGCGCCTGCGCTGCAATGTGAAATGGGCAGCAAAGAACCAGAACACCGAAATCGCGTAACTGGCGAGGAAATGCAGTCGGCTATAATCGATCCGCAGAAAGAAGAAGACCGCCAGGATGATGCCGAAAGTCGCGGTGAACGAGGGAAGAATATAATAGGAAGCACGCGTTCCCGGATATTGCCCCAGTTTGCGGAAGGCATAGTAACCCATGACAACGGCGAGCGCCGTGCCGATCAGGGAATATTCGAGACTGTCGCGCGAGCCGTCGGCAGAAAATTGATATCGGACGGCAAACGGCAGGATGACCGCCAGCACCAGCCCGATTCCCAGCAGGAAGCGCGAGCGGTTCCAGACGGCATTACGCGCGGCACCGAAACGACTTGTTGGCAGGTTCAAGAGTAGCGAACTCACAGGCTGATCACGACGGCCATCGGCGCGGCGCCATACGGACATCCGCTCACGAAGTCCAATCGGCAGGCTTGCGCCGCAGTCGGGCCGCTTGCTACCGAACCTCGACTTCAGCCGGGTAACGGAGACTCCCTTGTCGATAACTTTGGTCACCGGCGCCGCCGGTTTTATCGGATATCACGTCGCGCGGCGTCTGCTCGAGCGGGGTGAGGCGGTGATCGGGCTCGACAATCTCAATGACTATTACGATCCCAGCCTGAAGGCCGCGCGCCTGAAGGACCTCTCCGATAATTCCAACAATGCGTTCAGCTTCATAGAAGCCGATTTCGGCGATGCCGAGCGCCTGGAGCGCGCATTGGACGGCCGCGAGTTCGGCGCAGTCGTCCATCTCGGCGCGCAGGCCGGCGTACGCTATTCGATAGAAAACCCGCGCGCCTATGCGCACTCGAATCTTGTCGGGCACCTCAACATGCTCGAGGTCGCGCGCCACCGCGGTCTGCGGCACATGGTCTACGCCTCCTCGTCGTCGGTTTATGGCGGTAATGACACCTTGCCATTCCGCGTCGAAGACCGCGTCGATCACCCGCTCTCGCTTTATGCGGCCACCAAGAAGGCCGACGAGTTGATGAGCGAAACCTACGCGAATCTCTATCGGCTTCCGCAGACCGGTTTGCGGTTTTTCACGGTCTATGGGCCTTGGGGGCGGCCGGACATGGCGATGTGGCTCTTTACCGACGCCATTCTGGCGGGCCGCCCGATCGAGGTGTTCGGCGAAGGCGACATGCGGCGGGATTTCACCTATATCGACGATATCGTCACAGGTGTCGTAGCCGCGCTGGACAATGCACCGCTCGACGATGGATCTCCAAAAGCGGGCGGGAGCGTGGCGCCGCACCGGCTCTACAATATAGGCAACAGCCGCAGTGAAGATCTCGGCCGCATGATCGGCCTTATCGAGCACGCCTGCGGTCGCAAGGCCGAACGCGTCCTGTTGCCGATGCAGCCAGGCGACGTTCGTGATACCTTTGCTGACGTCAGCGCCATCCATCGCGACCTCGGCTACGAACCGACCACCGTGATTGATGACGGCATACCGCGATTCGTCGAGTGGTTCCGCCGTTACCATCGTATTTGACTGCGAAGCCTTGCCACGGCCGCTCTGAGCGGTCGCGTCTTTCAGCCGATCTCCGCAAAGGCTGCGTTGCCGCCATGCAACCATCGCCGCGCGTCTTTAACTTGACGTCAACTCTCGCTCTGCCAAAGGCGCCATTCAGGGTGGACAACCACCATCGCCTCCGATACACGAGCGGCGAAGCACCTAAGTAAAAGTGCCTGTAAAAGGGAGACGTTCACGTGTTGAAGAAGGGTCTTGTGGCTGCAACGGCAGCGCTTGGTTTGATGGCCGCTCCGGCCATTGCGGCTGATCGGTCGGCCTCGGTTCTTCCGGAACTGGAGACGGTTGAAGGCAGCCAGCTCGGCGGCGGCAACGTGCTCGTCGTGATCCTGGCCCTTGCGGCTGTGATTGGCGGCATCCTCGTGATTGCCGATGGCAGCGACGATCTGCCGACGAGCCCGTAAGCGGACGCTCAATCAGTTTTTGGGACGGCCGGCTGGACGATGGTCCCGCCGGCCGTTCTGTTTTGGGCAGAGGATCCGTGAGACACGCGATAGCGGCGGCGCTGATCGGCGTAGCATTGCCGACAGCCGCCGTGGCGTCCGATGCCGATGCCCAGCTGCGGCAAGACAACGCTTTTCAGCAAGCGGAAGCGCGGCTCGCGGCCGTCTCCTTCCGGCTCGCCACCCGTGCAGCCAATCTGTGCAGTCGTAAAAGCCCGTCGATCGGTATTTTTCTTCGCCAGTTGTCCGATTTCTCACTGTCGGATCGAGCCGAAGCGATCCGTCTGTATGGCCTCGATCGCGGCGTGGGCGTCTCCGCCGTGGCGCCGGCTAGCCCAGCCGCCGTCTCGGGAATTGAGCCGGGCGACGTCATCGTCGCGGTGAACGACGCGCCTTTGCCCGACACCACGCAAATCGATCGAACCGCCGCCAGCAGCAAGCTGAGGAGCTTTTTCCAATCGGCGATGCAGTATCGGCCGATACTCTTGCGCAGGCTGCGGGCCGGAACCGAGAGTGACGCTTTCGCTACACCGGTAGTGGGATGCGCCCTCGACGCCCGGCTCGCGATGTCAAAACAGCTGAACGCCTTCGCCAGCGAAGGTCAGGTCGTCATACCGGTCCGATTCGCGCTCTTCACGGCGTCCGACGACGAGTTGGCGGTCGCAGTCGCGCATGAATATGCGCACATCGAACTCGGCCATCACGCCGCCGACCCGAAGCGCGACGGCGAATATCGCACGATCAGAGGCAAAGCCGTCGAGGAAGCTGCCGACAGGCTCGGCCTCCGAATGGCGCATGCGGCAGGCTATGATATCAGCGCGGCGATCGGCCTGTGGCGCCGCTTTTACGGCGCCAAGGGACCCGTCCCGGCCTTCCTTACACGCCACCCCGGCCTTGCCCGTCGCGAAGCCATCGTTCGGGAGGTCATGGCCGAACTCGGCGCGCCGAACGCGCCCTAGTTCATGGCTCTCGGCGGTTTTCGGCAGCAGCGGCTAGCACGGTCTTCAAGGCATCTGCGCGCCCCTTCGCCGTCACGAGGAACCGGCCGCCGTGAGCGACGATCACCAAATCCTGCAACCCTATCGCCACGACCTCCGGGCCGTCGGAAAGAATGAGGCAACTCGTACAGTCGTCCGCGGTTACGGGCCCACTCGCATTGCCAGATCTATAATCGGCGACAGCATCCCAGCTCCCAAGATCGGTCCAGGCCATATCGACGGGCACGACTGCGACGTCACCTGCCTTTTCCATCACCGCCCGATCGAACGAGATCGCGCGAACCACATCGAGCGGCGCGCCGTCGGGACGCATTACGGCCGCGCCCGCATCCGATAGCGAATTCCGCGCCGCCGCGATCACGTCGGCCGCGTTCGCCTCGAAAGCGGACGCGAAATCTGCCGCGCGCGCGAAAAAAATTCCCGCATTCCAAAGATGTTGGCCTGCTGCGAGGAGGTTTTCGGCACGCGCTAAATCGGGCTTTTCCACGAAGCCGCGCGCTCCATGCACACCGGGCGCGATCACGTCTCCCGCTGCGATATAGCCATAACCCGTCGCCGGATATTCGGGCGTTATACCGAAAATCACGATGCGCCCGTTTGCCAAACCGGTAAGCGCGTTCCGTATCGCTGAGAGAAAGGCGCCCCGATTACCGATAGCGTGATCGCTGGGCATCACGAGCAACACATCGTCCGGATGGCTCGCGACCACTGCGAGGGCGATCGCTGCGGCACTGTCGCGTGCTACCGGTTCCAGAATCAAGCGATAGCTGTCGGCCCCAGGATCGCCGAGTTGCTCGGCGACCAGTGTGGACTGGCTGATCCCGGCAACGATCAAAGGCGGCGAAAACAGGCCGCGATCGGACACTCGCGCGACCGTTTGCTGGAGGAGCGACGTTTCGCCCGCCAAAGCGTGGAACTGCTTCGGTTTTTCCGCTGTCGATAAGGGCCACAAGCGTGTCCCGCCGCCGCCGCACAGAATAACGGGAACGACGCGCCCCAGTCCGCTCACAGCCGCGTTCTCAGCGTCCAAAGCTCCGGAAACGCGCGCTTGCCCAGGGTCGATTGCAGATAGGGTACGCCCGGCGTGCCGCCCGTGCCCGTCTTGAAGCCGATGATCCGCTCTACGGTAATGACGTGCTTGTGGCGCCAGGTGGCGAAGGAATCGTCGATGTCGACGAGTTTTTCGGCGAGCTGGTAGAGCGGCCACCAGCGCTCGGTGTCGCGATAGACCTCGGCCCACGCGGCCTCCACCGCCTCACTCGGCCGATACGGCTCACGCCAGTCGCGCTCCAGCGCTTCGGCGGGCATCGGCAGGCCCATCCGCGCCGCGGCGGCATTGGCATCGTCCCAGAGGCTCGGCGAGGCTAGGGCATCTTCCAGCGCTTCTCGTTCCGCGGTGCCATCATTCTGATAATTGAGGTGGCCCGCCGCCTTCAGGCCGAGCCGGAACTCCATTTCGCGGAACTGCGCCGACTGGAAGCCCGAGCTGCCGCCCAGCACCCCGCGAAACATCGAATAATCCGCCGGAGTCAGCGTCGAGAGGACTTCCCAGCTCAGTGTCATCACCGCCTGGATCCGCGACACCCGCGACAGGCATTTGTGCACCGGCACCAGAGCATCCGCGCGGACCAGCCGCTGCGACAGCGCGATCTCATGCAGGATCTGCTTGAGCCACAGCTCCTTAGTCTGGTGGATGATGACAAAGAGTAATTCGTCGTGATGGTCGGAAATCGGATGCTGGGCCGTGAGCAATTGATCCAGCGTCAGATAACCGCCGTAGGTCATGTCTTCCGGTACATTCGCCATGCCGATCGCCTAGCACGCGCCGCGCGGACGGCAAACGGGCTGCACACGCTTTGGAAACCCGCGCCGCCTATGTAAGCTCGCCATGGCCACTGCGAGGAAAGCCTTGTCCGCCACCGCGCGCCAGTTGCAGCCGCGCGCCACGGAGCGTGTTTGGGGGTGCAGTACGCTGCCGGCGCCCTTTGCAGCGCTCGCCGCGAGCGATCGTCCGACGGGTGAAATCTGGTTCGATCCGCCGCCGGGCGCGTTGCTCGTCAAGCATCTGTTCGCTGCCGAGAAGCTCTCTGTCCAGGTGCATCCCGGCGACGCCTATGCGCAGGCGCTGGGCCATGCCGGAGGCAAGGACGAAGCCTGGATCATCACCAACGCGGAACCCGGCGCAGCGATCGGCCTCGGCCTGCGGCGGCCGCTGGACGCGGAGGCATTGCGCAACGCGGCGCTCGACGGATCGATCGAGCAGGAAATCGACTGGCAACCGGTGCAGCGCGGCGATGTCATCTGCGTGCCGGCGGGCACGATCCACGCCATTGGCCCCGGCGTCTCGCTGATCGAGATGCAGCAGCCGAACGACATCACCTACCGGCTCTACGATTACGGCCGTGGCCGGGATCTGCACTTGGAGGATGCGCTGGCCGTGGCGCGGCGCGAGCCGTTCCGCAACGCTTGTCCTCCGCGGCCCTCCGGTCCCGGACGCACCGTCTTTTCCGGATTGGCCTTCACTCTCGAGCGGCTCGAAGGGGCGCAGACGCTCCACGTCGGCGGCCATTCGCGCCCGCCGCTGACATTAGCCGTGGTTGCGGGGGCAGGACGTCTCGACGGCGTAGCCATCGGCGCCGGCGAAGTGTGGTCGATCGACGCACCCGCGCATCTGAGGCTGGACTCCGGCGCCGACGCGATCCTCGCTTATTATCCCGCCTAGAGCCGCTCCGCCGTCGAAACCATTTCGGAGGCCCTCAGCGCCGCGATGATGCGCATCAGGTGCTGGACGTCGTGCACCTCGATGTCGAGCCGGAAGGTGTGGAAGCTCGAATCGCGGCCGGTCTGGTCGAGCTTGACGATATTGGCGCCGTGGGTGCCAAGGATGCCGGTGATCGCCGCCAGCGAGCCCGGCTGGTTGCGGATGACGACGTTGATCCGCGCGCTGCCGCCGTCGGTTTTGTCGCCCCAGGCGAGATCGACCCAGTCGGCGTCGACGCCATTGGCCAGCGTCTCGCAATCGATGGTGTGGACCTCGATCCCCTCGCCCTCGCGGCGCAGACCCACGATCCGGTCGCCTGGGATCGGGTGGCAGCATTCGGCGAGCTGGAAGGCGACGCCCGGCGTCAGGCCCTTGATCGAAATGGCGGTGCGCTGCGGCGGCGGCTTCACGCCCTTCTTCCCTGCGGAGCCGGGTATCAGCGCCTCCATCACCGCAACGTCGCTGACCCGCTTCAGCGCGATCGACTCCATCAGCGCTTCGTCATCGGGGAGGTGCAGCCGCTTCAACGCTTCCGCCATCGCTTCCCAGCCGAGCGGTGCGGGGAGGCGCTGGACGATCTCGTCGAAGATCTTGCGGCCGAGCGCGACCGTCTCCTCACGCTCCTTCGATTTGACGAAGCGGCGTACCTTGGCGCGCGCCTTGCCGGTCACGA
Source organism: Allosphingosinicella indica (assembly GCF_900177405.1). NCBI lineage: Bacteria > Pseudomonadati > Pseudomonadota > Alphaproteobacteria > Sphingomonadales > Sphingomicrobiaceae > Allosphingosinicella > Allosphingosinicella indica. The sequence goes on from NZ_LT840185.1 coordinate 985,507, forward strand.
CGAAGCTCAGCCACGCCGGCTGCGGGTGCTGCGCCTTGGAGACTAGGATTTCGACCTGGTCGCCATTCTCGAGCGGCGTCCGAAGCGGCATCACCCGGCCGTTGACCTTGGCGCCCACCGTCTGGTCGCCGAGATCGGTGTGGACGGCATAGGCGAAATCGACCGGCGTCGCGCCCTTGGGAAGCTGGATGAGCTCGCCCTTGGGGGTGAAGGCGAAGATGCGGTCCTGGTACATCGCCATGCGCGTATGTTCGAGCAGCTCCTCGGCACTGCCCGCATGGTCGAGGATCTCGACAAGGTCGCTGATCCACGGATGCTGCGTGGTCGCGGCTTCCTTGCCTTCCTTATACGCCCAGTGCGCGGCGAGCCCGTGCTCGGCCTGCGCGTGCATCTCCTCGGTACGGATCTGGATCTCGATCCGCATATTCTCGTCGTGGATCACCGTCGTGTGGAGCGACTGATAGCCATTGCGCTTGGGGGTCGAGATGAAGTCCTTGAACCGCCCCGGCACCACCGGCCAGCGCTGGTGGATGAGGCCCAATGTCCGGTAGCAATCCTCGACGCTGCCGACGATCGCGCGGAACGCCATCACGTCGGACAATTGCTCGAAGCTGACGTGCCGCTCGGCCATCTTGCGCCAGATCGAATAGGGATGCTTCTCGCGCCCCTGCACCTGCGCGTCGACGCCGTTCGCCTCCAAATGCGCCTTGAGGCCGCGGCCGATCCGCTCGATCAGGTCGCCCTCGCCGCGGTGGAGCTGCTCGAGCCGCTTGGAGATCGATTCGTAGGCGTCCGGCTCCAGCTCGCGGAACGCCAGCGTCTGCATCTCGGTCATGAACTCGTACATGCCGATCCGCTCGGCGAGCGGCGCATAGATATCCATCGTCTCCTTGGCGATGCGGCGCCGCTTCTCCGGATTGGCGATGAAATGCAGCGTGCGCATGTTGTGCAGCCGGTCGGCGAGCTTGACCAGCAGCACGCGGATGTCGCCCGACATGGCGAGCAGGAACTTCCTGAGGTTCTCCGCCGCGCGCTGGCTCTCGCTCTGCGCCTCGATCTTGCTGAGCTTGGTAACGCCGTCGACCAGCCGCGCGACATTGGCGCCGAAGCTCTTCTCGATCTCCTCGGGCGTCGCCAGCGTGTCCTCGATCGTGTCGTGGAGGATCGCGGTGACGATCGTCTCGTCGTCGAGGTGCAGGTCGGTGAGGATGCCCGCGACCTCGATCGGATGACTGTAATAGGGATCACCTGAGGCGCGCTTCTGGCTGCCGTGCGCCTTCATCGAGAAGACGTAGGCGCGGTTGATCAGCGCCTCGTCCGCATCGGGATCGTAGGACCGGACCTTCTCGACGAGTTCATACTGGCGCAGCACCTCCCCAACATGGGGTGGAGCGCCGCCCGGTTGCAATGCAAAATGCATCCCGAATGCCAGAATCGCGGCCGATGTATTTTTCCTGCAAAATGCGTAGACTGCGCCGATGATCGATCTCGAGCGCCACAAGTGCCTGCTGACCGAATGTTCGCTGCCCGCCGCGCTGCAGGTGGTGGGCGAGCGCTGGTCGTTTCTGATCCTGCGCGCGGCGTTCAACGGCCTCCATCATTTTGAGGAGTTCCAGTCGACGCTGGGGATCGCGCGCAACATCCTTTCCAACCGTCTCGCCCGGCTGGTCGAGAACGAAATCCTCCAGCGCGAACCCGACCCCGCCGACCGGCGCAAGGTCACCTACCGCCTCACCCAGAAGGGCCGCGAGCTGCTGCCGGTGCTGATTTCGCTCCGCCAATGGGGCGAGCGCTGGGTGTCGGGCATCCCGAGCAACCCGGTGCTGGTCGATCGCCAGAGCCTTCGCCCGGTCGCGGCGATGGGCGTTCATGCCGAAGACGGGCGGCCGCTGTCGTTGCAGGAGCTAGCCTGGGTCGATCGCGACGAGATCGCCCGCGCCCGGCCGGAAAAAGAAAGGGCGGCCTGAGCCGCCCTATTCTCCAACATCTGCGACCTTAGAATCGCTTACTCGTAGTCCCCGCCGACATTGCTCGTCCGCGGCGGCGCGGCGGCGGTGAGGCGCAGCGCCTCGGCCGATTGCGCCAGCGAGCCGACCGCATCGACTTCGTCGTCCTCGTCGATCTGGACGCGCTGCAAATTGCCGACCAGCGCCTCTTCGAGATGCTTGGGCTTCACCGTCTGCTCGGCGATCTCGCGCAGCGCCACGACCGGATTCTTGTCGCGGTCGCGATCGATGGTGAGGTCCGCGCCGCCCGAAATCTGCCGTGCGCGCTGCGAGGCGAGCAGGACGAGGTCGAAACGGTTGGGGATCTTGTCGACGCAATCTTCGACGGTGACGCGCGCCATGAAGCAGCTCCGCTGGAAATGGGTGTCCGCAGCTATACGGGAAGCGCCGGTATCTAGGCATCGGCGCCCGCTCTGTCAACGATTCGGCCCTCGGCGCGCCCTGGCGGAACGTCGCGTCGCTTCGTCGCCACCACGCTTCGCCTTGCCTTGGGGGCAAGCCGCGTGATAGTCGCGCGCCCTTTCAAGGGTGGGCCTCTTCAGCGCCCCGATCATCAGGTAATAGCATGTTCTCATCACCAGCCTATGCCGCGGCCGGATCCGAGCCCGCAGGAGCCGCCGGCTTCATGATCTCGGTCTTTCCGCTGCTCCTCGTCTTCGTCATCTTCTATTTCCTGCTCATCCGACCGCAGCAGCGGCGCATGAAGCAGCATCAGGCGATGGTGCAGGCGGTGAAGAAGAACGACGTGGCGGTCACCGCCGGCGGCGTCATCGGCAAGGTCACCAAGGTCGACGAGCATGAGATCGAGATGGAGATCGCTCAGGGCGTCCGCGTCAAGGTGGTGAAGGGCACGCTGAGCGAGGTCCGTCCCCACGGCGCGAAGCCGGCGAACGACTGATGCTGGACTTCCCGCGCTGGAAGATTTGGATGGTCTCGCTGACCTTGCTGGTCGGCGTGCTCTTCTCGATTCCGAGCTTCTTGCCGCAGCGGGTGGTCGATCGCTTCCCCGCCTGGCTCCCGCATTCGCAGATCGCGCTCGGCCTGGATCTCGCCGGCGGCAGCCATTTGCTGCTGGAAGGCACGACCGGCGACATCGCCAAGCAGCGCTTGGAGACGATGGAAGAATCGATCCGCACCCAGATGCGGCGCGAGAGCCCCCGCATCGAGATCGGCGAGATTTCCACGACCGGCGGGCGCTTGAGCTTCCTGGTGCGCGATCCGGCGCAGACCGATGCGGCGCGCGAAGTCGCCTACAATCTCACCCAGCCCGTCGGCATCGCCGGCCAGCGCGACTGGAACGTCAACGTCATCGACACCAGCCGCATCGTCATGGAGCCGACCCAGGCCGGCATCGCCGACGCGCTCGACAAGGCGATGGATACGGCCCGCGAGGTCGTTTACAACCGCGTCGATCCGGAAGGAACGCGCGAAGTCACGATCGTCCGCCAGGGCGGCAATCGCATCCTCGTCCAGGTGCCGGGGCTCGAAGATCCGGAAAGCCTGAAGCAGCTCCTCGGCAAGACCGCGCGGCTGGAATTCAAGCTCGTCGATCTCAACGCCGATCCCACGCAGGTCGCGCAGGGCCGCGCGCCGGTGGGCAGCCAGGTACTGCCCTACCCCGAAGGACAGGGCGGCCGCATCGCCGTCCAGCGCCGCGCGATGGTGACCGGCGATCAGCTCATCGACGCCAGCCAGCAGTTCGATCCGCAGACCAACCAGCCGACCGTCTCGATCCGCTTCGACGGCGCCGGCGGCCGCCGCTTCGCCAACGTTACCCAGCAGAATGTCGGCAAGCCGTTCGCGATCATCCTCGACGGTGTGGTCATCTCCGCGCCGAACATCAACGAGCCGATCCTCGGCGGCCAGGCGCAGATCTCGGGTAATTTCACCGTCGAGACCGCCAACAACCTCGCGGTGCAGCTCCGCTCGGGCAAGCTGCCCGTCGAGCTGAAGGTGGTTGAGGAACGCACCGTCGGCCCCGATCTTGGCGCCGATTCGATCCGCGCCGGCGTGATCGCTTCGATCATCGCGACCGTTGCTGTGATCATCTTCATGCTGATCACCTATGGCCGGTTCGGCGTCTATGCGAACCTCGCGCTCGTCATCAACGTGTTCGTCATCGTCGGCGTGATGGCCTTTTTCCATGCGACGCTGACGCTGCCCGGCATCGCCGGCTTCGTGCTGACGATCGGCGCTGCGGTGGACGCCAACGTGCTGATCAACGAGCGCATCCGCGAGGAGCGAAGACGCGGCCGCAGCGTCATGCAGTCGGTGGAATTGGGCTATAAGGAAGCCAGCCGCACCATCTTCGACGCCAACGTCACCAATGCGATCGCCGCGGTGATCATGATCATCCTCGGCTCCGGCCCGGTGAAGGGCTTCGCGACCGTGCTGCTCATCGGCATCATCACCTCGGTCTTCACGGCGGTGACCTTCACCCGGATGCTGGTGATCATCTGGCTGCGCCGGAACCGCCCGTCCGAGATCCATATCTAAGGCCCGATCCATGCGTTTGCTGAAGCTCGTCCCGGACAACACCAATATCGGCTTCGTGAAGCTGCGCTGGTGGGCGTTCGCCTTCACCGCGGTGTTGACGCTCGCCTCGCTCGCGCTGGTCGTGACGCGCGGGCTCAACCTCGGCGTCGATTTCGTCGGCGGCCTGATGGTCGAGGCGCAGTTCGAGCAGCCGCCTTCGCTCGACCGGCTGCGCACTCAGATCAATCGGATGAACGTGGGCGAGGCATCGCTGCAGCAATTCGGCAGCCCGCGCACCGTCTCGATCCGCCTGCCGCTTCCGGAGAACGCCGACGAGGGCGCGACCAACGCGATCGTCTCGAAGGTGCAGAGCGGGCTACGCGCCGAATATCCCAGCGTCACCTTCCCACGCTACGACACCGTGTCGGGGAAGGTCTCGGGCGAGCTGGTCCAGAACGGCATCCTCGCGGTGATCCTCGCGATTCTCGGCATCGCCGTCTATTCCTGGTTCCGGTTCGAATGGCAGTTCGGCGTCTCGACCGCGGTCGCTATCGTCCACGACGTGATCGTCACCTTCGGCTTCTTCGCGTTGACGCAGATGGAGTTCGATCTCAACATCGTCGCCGCGGTGCTCACCATCATCGGCTATTCGATCAACGACAAGATCGTGATCGACGACCGCATCCGCGAAAACTTACGAAAATTCCGCAAGATGGAGATACGATCGCTGATCGATCTCTCGGTCAACGAGACCTTGCCGCGCACCGTGATGACGTCGGTCACGCTGATCCTCGCGCTCGGCTCGCTGCTGATCTGGGGTGGCGACGTGCTGCGCGGTTTCTCCGCCGCCATGCTGCTCGGCATCGTCGTCGGCACCTATTCGTCGATCTACGTCTCATCGTCGCTGCTCATCTCGCTGGGCATCAGCTCGACGAGCTTCCTGCCCAAGAATCCCGCGACCGGGGGCGAGCGGGTCACCAGCCGCGACGCATGACCGCGCGGCTCGACCGCGCCGAGGATGCGGCCGGTCCGCTCGTTCGCGCGATCGGCCCTGACGGCTTTCTGATCGGTGAAGAGCGATTCGCCGCGGTGCTGCTGACGCCAAACGGCGCGACGCTCTGGTCGCCGCCGCCACTCGCCGAACTGGCCGAAGCCGACATCGCGCCGCTGCTGGCGCTCGATCCGCCGCCCGAGCTGATCCTGCTCGGCGCCGGCGCTGCTACCGCTTTTCCGCCGCGCAGCTTCGTCGCCGCGCTCGAAGCGCGCGGGATCGGGGTGGAGGCGATGGACAGCCGCGCCGCCGCGCGGACATGGGCGCTGCTCAGGAACGAGGGACGCTCGATCGCGGCAGCGCTGATGCCGATCGGCTGACCGCCTCGAGATGCGCGCGAAGCTCGTACGCGTTTCGATCCCACGAAAAGCGCTCCGCCGCCGCGCGCACGCCTGCCTGATCAGGCGGATCGGCCAGGATCGCCCGCACCGCCTCGGTCAGCGCATCGGCATCGAGGCTCGTCAATCGCCCCGCCGCCAGTCTGTCGATCGCTTCGCGCGCGCCGGGAATGTCGCCCGCCACCACCGGCGTGCCGCAGGCCAGCGCCTCGACCCAAACATTTGCGAGCCCTTCCGAACGGGACGGCAGCAGCATCACGTCGGCAGCGGCAAGCAGCACGGGCAATTCCTCATGCGGCAGCCGGCCCAAGAAGCGCGCGCGATCCGCGACGCCCAGCATCGCCGCCTTCGATTCAAGCATCGCGCGATCCGGCCCGTCGCCGATCAGCAGCAACGTCGCATCGGGGATGCGTGTCAGCACCTCCAGCGCCGCGATCTGGTTCTTGCGCGGGATGAGCGCGCCGGCTGTGGCGATCAGCGGTCCCGCGACGCCAAGCGCCGCCTTCGCCGTATCGCGATCGACCGGCCCGAAAGCTTCGAGGTCGATGCCAGTGTAATGGATCCGGATGCGCTCAGCCGGCATGCCGAGCGCGATCATGTCGGCCTTCAGCCCCTCGCTCACCGCGAGCAGCCCGTCCGCGGCATCGGCTGCCTGTCGTACCGCGCCTGCGGTTGCGGGCCGGCGCCCCCAAAGGTGGATGTCGGCGCCACGCGCCTTGACCGAGAAGGGCACGCCGAGAGTCTCCGACAGCAGCATCGCCGTCGGCCCGTCGGGCCAGAAGAACTCCGCGTCGATCACGTCGAATGGAAATTCACGCCGCATATCGCGCAGCAGCGGCAGCAGCGCGCGCGCCAGCGCCGCGGGTTTCGCCGCATCGCCGATCAGCGGCCAGACCCGGAAGCGCGGACGGTGTACTTGGAGCCCCTTCCACATCTCCCGCTCCGGCAGCGCGGCGAGCGGCGCGTAATGCGGATGGCGCGACAGCGGCCAGGGCGGTAGCCCGATGGGCGCGACGACGCGCACCTGTGTTTCGGGCAGAGCCGCGAGGCCGATCGTCTGCCGCTCCACGAACACCCCCAGCACGGGCTGGGCGGCATTGGGGAACAGGGTCGCAAGGGTGAGCACGCGGAGCATCGCAAGCCTGCCCCTACCACGCCCGCCTTTGCGCGGCGTTAAACCGGGGTTCAGGCGGCGGGACGGCTTATCGCGGCACCCGTTACGTCCCGCTTGGCTGCAACCCAAGCCTTCGCTAAGAACCCGCCATGCTGCACAGCCTTCTCCGACCGGTTGCGGTCCTTTCGATCGCCCTCGCCCTTGCCGGTTGCGCGCGCAACCGCTCCGACAAGGGTGGCGACACGCAATATGTCGCCCGCGACGTCTCGACGCTCTACAGCGCCGGACGCGACCGCATGGACCGCCGCCAGTATCGCCTCGCCGCCGGCCTCTTCGACGAGGTCGAGCGTCAGCACCCCTATTCGGTGTGGGCACGGCGTGCGCAGTTGATGGGCGCTTTCAGCTATTATCTCGCCAAGGATCACACCAAGTCGATCGATTCGGCGCGCCGCTTCCTCGCCATCCACCCCGGCAACAAGGACGCGCCCTACGCGCTCTATCTGATCGCCATCAATTATTACGAGCAGATCGAGGACGTGAACCGCGATCAGAGCATCTCGAAGCAGGCGCTCGATTCGCTGGGCGAGCTCAACCGCCGCTATCCCGACACGCGCTACGCCGCCGACGCGCGGATCAAGATCGATCTGGTCCGCGATCACCTCGCCGGCAAGGAGATGGAGGTCGGCCGCTTCTATCAGCGCCGCGGCCAGTGGCTGGCTTCGATCAGCCGCTTCCGCATGGTGATCGACGAATATCAGACGACCACCCACACGCCCGAAGCGCTGATGCGGCTCACCGAAAGCTATCTGGCGCTCGGTATTCCGGAAGAGGCGCGCAAGTCCGCTGCCGTTCTCGGCGCCAATTATCCGGGCACCAAATGGTATCAGCGCGCCTATGATCTGGTGCAGCGCAACCCGGCGCCGTCGGCCCCCGCCGCCGCGGAAACGCCCGCGCCGGTCACCTCCTGATCGGTTGAGCGGCCAGTCGTGCTGACCGGCCTCTCGATCCGCGACGTCGTCCTTATCGAGACGCTGGACCTCGAGTTCGGCGAGGGGCTCGGCGTGCTGACCGGGGAGACGGGCGCCGGCAAGTCGATCCTGCTCGATGCATTGGGCCTCGCGCTAGGCGTTCGCGCCGACAGCGGCCTCGTCCGCGCCGGCCAGCCGCAGGCGGTCGTCACCACCTCATTCGATCTTCCCGCCGATCATCCGGCACGCGCGCTGATTGCCGAAAACGGCCTCGACGGCGAACCCGGCGAGCCGCTCGTCATCCGCCGCATCGTCAAGGCGGACGGCGGCAGCCGCGCGCTGGTCAACGATCAGGCCGCATCCGCGACCCTACTGCGCGAATTGGGCGGGCTGCTCGTCGAAATCCACGGCCAGCAGGACGATCGCGGTCTGCTCAACCCGCGCGGCCACCGCGCGCTGCTCGACGCCTACGGCCGGATCGACACTGCCCCGGCCGAAGCCGCGCACCGCGCCTGGGCGGCGGCGGAAGCGCGTCTCGCCGCAGCGCGCGAATCGCTCGAGACCGCCGCGCGCGACCGCGAATGGCTGGAGCACACGGTCGCCGAGCTGCGCGCCGCCGCCCCCGAGGAAGACGAGGAGGAGACGCTCGCCGCGATGCGCGCCGACATGCAGAAGGGCGCGCGCCTCGCCGACGACATTGCCGCCGCCCGCGCGCATCTCGAAGGCTCCGAAGGCGCGCTTGCCGAGCTCCGCCAGACCGCGCGGCGGCTCGACCGCATCGCGCCCGAGCATCCCAAGCTCGCCGAAGCGCTCGCTGCGGTCGATCGCGCGGTGATCGAGGCGGCGGAGGCGGAGGACCGGCTGGCCGAAGCCTCCGATGCGATGGCCTATGATCCCGATCGGCTGGAGGCGGCGGAGACGCGCCTCTTCCTGCTCCGCGATCTCGCCCGCAAGCACCGCACCGATCCGGACCGGCTCGCGGCGCTGACCGAAGACCTCGGCGCCCAGCTCGACGCGATCGGCGCGGGCGAGGCCGGTTTGCATGACCTCGAAAGCGCGGTCACTGCGGCGCGCGCCCAATATGAGTCCGCCGCCGCCGCCCTCACCAGTGCGCGTGCCAACGCTGCCGGACGCCTCGACGCCGCCGTTGCCGCGGAGCTCAAGCCGCTGAAGCTAGACGCCGCGCAGTTCCGCACCGCTCTCGCACCGCTCGCCGAAGCGCAATGGGGTCCGCACGGACGCGACCGGGTGGAGTTCGAGATTTCGACCAACCCCGGCGCCCCGTTCGGCCCGCTCGCCCGCATCGCCAGCGGCGGCGAGATGAGCCGCTTCGTCCTCGCGCTCAAGGTCGCGCTCGCCGAGCGCGGCGCCGCACGCACCATCGTCTTCGACGAGATCGACCGCGGCGTCGGCGGCGCGGTGGCGAGCGCGATCGGCGAGCGGCTGCACCGGCTGGCGGGCGGCGCGCAGGTGCTGGTCGTCACCCACAGCCCGCAGGTTGCGGCGCGCGGCCAGAGCCATCTGCTCATCGAGAAGAGCCACGACGGCATCGTCACCCGCACGGGCGTCCACCGCCTTGACGCCGATCGCCGCCGCGAGGAAATCGCGCGCATGCTGTCCGGCGCCGAAGTCACCGACGAGGCCCGCGCGCAGGCCAACCGGCTGCTGGAGGCGGCATGAGGCCGGTCGCTTACGATCTCGCCGGAACCGCGTGCGAGGGGCTGGTCTCGGACGCCGAGGGCGCGCGGATCGGCGTGATCGTCTTTCCGACGGTCGCCGGCGTTTCCGACCATGAGCGCGACGCCGCGGCGCGGCTGAACGCGATGGGCCACACCGCCTTCGTCGCCGATCTCTACGGCACCGATACGCGCGATCTGCCGCGCGAGGCCAAGTTCGGACTGATGAACGGCCTAAAGGCGGATCGCGCTGCACTTCGCGAGACGCTGCTCGCCGTGCGGGACGTGGCAACTGCGCAGCCCGAATTCGCCGGCCTCCGCCTCGCTGCGGCCGGTTTCTGCTTCGGCGGGCTCTGCGCGCTCGATCTGGCGCGGAGCGGCGCCGACCTCGTCGCCGCGGCGAGCTTCCATGGCCTGCTCACCCCCAGCGGCATCGCCAACCCGCCGATCGCCGCGCGCATCGCAGCCTTCCACGGTTGGGACGACCCGCTCGCGAGGCCGGACGATGTCGCCGCCTTCGGCCGCGAGATGGACGCCGCCGGCGCCGACTGGCAGCTCCACGCCTATGGCGGCACCGTCCACGCCTTCACCAACCCGCAGGCCAACGACAAGCCGGGCGGCATGGCCTATAATGCCGCAGCGACGCGGCGCGCTTGGGGCTCGCTGCAATCGCTGCTGGAGGAAACATGACGACGACACGGCGCCAGGTGATGGCGGTCGGCGCCGGTGCGGCGCTGCTCGCGGCTGCTCCAGCTTGGGCTGCGGACGTGGCCAACGGGAGCAGATACGGGCTGATCGGCCAGATGCTTGCCAAGCCCGGCGAGCGGGACGCGCTCGCTGCGATCCTGCTGGAAGGCACGGCGGCGATGCCCGGCTGCCTCTCCTATGTCGTCGCGCTGGATACTAAGAACCCCGATGCGCTGTGGATCACCGAAGTCTGGGACAGCAAGGACAGCCACGCCGCCTCGCTCAAGCTCCCCGCAGTGCAGGCCGCGATCGCCAAGGCACGGTCGATCATCACCGGCTTCGGCCACCGCTTCGAGACGACCCCGCTCGGCGGCGCGGGGCTGGCGCGCTGACGTGCCTCACCGCAGTTGATGCCATGACCTCTCCGCTCGGGCGCACCTTTTGCATCCTCGCCGGCGTCCTCTATCTGCTGACGGCGCCGCTGCTCGCTTTCTTCGCGATGATGACGCCGATGGCCTGCGCCTCGGGCCGCTGCGTCGAGGCCTATGTGACGGCGATGATGCTCTGGACGGCCGCCGCCGCGCTCGCCTCGCTGACGATCGGCATCCTGGCCATCGTGCGCCGCCGTAGCGCTGGCCGCGGATTCACCGTGCTGCTGATCGGCTTTCCGTTCGTCTTCTGGGCTGTCTATTGGGCGCTCGCCGACGCCGCGGGGGTGTCGTGACCGAAGCCGAAGCCGCCGACCGGCTCGCCGCGCTCGCGGCTGAGATCGCGCATCACAACCGCCTATATCACGATCAGGACGCGCCGGAGATTTCGGACGCGGATTATGACGCGCTGATCCGCGAGAATGCCGTGCTCGAAGCGCGTTTCCCCCATCTCGTCCGCGCCGACAGTCCGTCGAAGAGTGTCGGAGCCGCGCCGACCGGCCCGCTCGCTAAGGTCGCCCACGCCGCGCCGATGCTGAGCCTGGAAAATGCATTCTCCGACGAGGAAGTCGCCGAATTCGTCGCCCGCATCCGCCGCTTCCTGAAGCTTGGCGACGACGAGGACGTGGCGCTCACCGCGGAGCCCAAGATCGACGGCCTCTCCTGCTCGCTTCGCTACGAGAAGGGCATCCTCGTCCAGGCCGCCACCCGCGGCGACGGCCAGGTCGGCGAGGATGTCACGCCGAACGTCCGGACCATCGCCGACATTCCCCAAACTCTCCCCAAGGGCGCGCCCGACGTCTTCGAGGTCCGCGGCGAAGTCTATATGGCGAAGGCGGATTTCGCCGCGCTCAACGCCCGGCTGCTCGCCGAGGCCGAGGCGGCGGGGGATGCCGGCAAGGCGCGCCAGTTCGCCAATCCGCGCAACGCCGCCGCCGGATCGCTCCGGCAGAAGGATGCGGAGGTGACGCGCTCCCGTCCCTTGCGCTTCCTCGCGCACGGCTGGGGCGAGGTGTCGGCGCTCCCCGGCGAGACGCAGACCGAAGTGATGCGGGCCATCGCCGCCTGGGGCCTTCCGCTCTCCAGCGATTTCGTCCGCGTCACCGATATGGACGCGCTCATCGCGCATTATCGCGCGATCGAGGCGAAGCGCGCCGACCTGCCGTTCGACATCGACGGCGTCGTCTACAAGGTCGACCGGCTCGACTGGCAGCAGCGGCTGGGCTTCGTCAGCCGCGCACCCCGCTGGGCGCTGGCCCACAAATTCCCCGCAGAAAAGGCCGAGACGACACTGACCGCGATCGACATCCAGGTCGGTCGCACCGGCAAGCTCACCCCCGTCGCGCGGCTGGAGCCGGTCAACGTCGGCGGCGTCACCGTGGTCAACGCGACGCTCCACAATGCCGACGAGATCGCCCGGCTCGGCGTCCGCCCGGGAGACCGCGTTCGCATCCAGCGCGCCGGCGACGTCATCCCGCAGGTGCTCGAGAATCTGACCCCGGACGCCAGGCGTACGCCCTACGTCTTCCCCGACCATTGCCCGGTCTGCGGCAGCGAAGCGGTCGCCGAGGCGGGCGAGGTCGATGTGCGCTGCACCGGCGGCCTGATCTGCAATGCGCAAAAGTTCGAACGCCTGCGCCACTTCGTCAGCCGCGGGGCGCTCGACATAGAAGGGCTGGGCGAAAAGAGCATCGCGGAATTTCTGGGCCTCGGCTGGCTCGACAAGGGGCCGGCGGACATCTTTCGCCTGAAGAAGCATCGCGACCGGCTGCTAGAGCGCGAGGGGTGGAAGGAAGCGTCGGTCGACAAGCTCTTGGCCGCGATCGAGGCGAAACGGGCGCCCGACGCGGCGCGGCTCCTGTTCGGGCTGGGCATCCGCCATATCGGGGCGGTGACCGCGCGCGACCTGCTGAAAGGGTTGGGCGACATCGCACGCCTGCCGGCCAAGGCGGCGGAGCTGCGCGCCTGGAAGCAGGAAAACCCTCGAGCGGAGGGAGAATCGGCTGGAAAGTATGCCGCGCGCGAACTCGACGCGATCAAGGCTATCCTGGAGGTTCGCGCCGACGGTATCGGGCCCGCCGTGGCCGGGGCGCTCGGCGACTTCTTCCACGAACCGCACAATCGCGCGCTGTGGGACGACCTGCTGGCCGAAGTGACGCCGCCGCCCTATGTCGTCGACACGCGCGAGTCCGAAGTCACCGGCAAGACCCTGGTCTTCACCGGCACCCTCGAAACCATGTCGCGCGACGAGGCGAAGGCGCAGGCGGAAGCGCTTGGCGCCAAGGTCTCCGGCTCGGTCTCGGCGAGAACCGATCTGGTGATCGCCGGCCCCGGCGCGGGCTCCAAGCTCAAGAAGGCGGGCGACCTCGGCATCCGCGTGATCGACGAGGCGCAGTGGGCGGAAATCGTGAAGGCGAGCGCCTGAATTTCGCATTGAATTGGATCGCTCATCCTGAGGAGGGACTGAGCGAAGTCGAAGGCCCGTCTCGAAGGACCGTCGTGCGTCCTTCGAGATGCCGGTTCGACAAGCTCACCGGCTCCTCAGGATGAGCGATGAAGGTTTGTTGGAAGCCTATCGCCAACCCGTCGATTTGCGTTTGCGCATCACCAGCGTCGGCCAGTCGCCGCGGTCTATGCGGGTGGCGAGCGCCATGCCGTGGCGGCGGTAGGCGGCGGCAACCGCGTCCGCCTGGGTGTCGAGCAGCCCGGCGAGGATCAGCCGACCGCCCGGCGCGATGCCGCCTGCGACGCTCGCCGCCAACTCGATCAGCGGCCCGGCGAGGATGTTGGCGACGAGGAGATCATAGGGCCCGCGCGCTTTCAGCCGTGCGTGGTCCATGCCCGTCGCGACGATCAGCTCGGCCTGCCCCCGCGCGCGGCCCAGCGGTAAGTTGTTGATCGCGGCATTCTCCGCCGCGACCTCGATCGCCACCGGATCGATGTCCGACGCCGCGACCCGCGCGGCCGGCCACAGCCTCATCGCCGCGAAGGCAAGGAGGCCGGTGCCGGTGCCGAGATCGAGGATGTCAGAAAAAGAAAGCCCGCGCGCACGCATCGCATCGAGCGCCATCAGGCAGCCGGTGGTCGTCTCGTGTTGGCCGGTGCCGAACGCGCGGCCCGCGTCGATCTCAAGTGCGACCGCATCGGCCGGCACCGCATCGCGATGCGCAGGCGTGTGCACGAAGAAGCGGCCGGCGCGGATCGGCTCCAGCCCCTGCTGGCTGAGCGTCACCCAGTCCGCCTCGTCGAGCTCCTCGACCGCCGGCGCCGCGCCCGCAGCGCTCGGCACCAGATCGCGGAGCAGCGCGAGATCGCCTGCGCCGGGCTCGGCCTCGAAATAGGCGTCCATCCGCCACTCCTCGGGCCGCGCGGGATCAGGCTCGCTGGTCATCAGCACCGGCGGATCGTCGAGCGAAGCCAGCGCGGCGATGTCCCCCGCCAGCGCTTCGGCTTCCGCCTTGGTGCAGGGAAGGCTGACCTTCCAGCTCATCGCAGCACCTTTCCCGCGAGCGGGAGAGGGGGATAGGCGTCAGCGCACATAGCTAGCGCCGTTGACGTCGATTACCGCGCCGGTCGCGCTCGGCGGGGCGTCGGTGGCGAGCCAGCGCACCGTCTCGGCGACTTCCTCGGACGATGCGACGCGCCCGAGCGGGATGTCGGCAAGCAGTTTGTCACCGCCGCGGCTTTCCAGATAGTCCTCGGCCATGCCCGTCATCGTGAACCCCGGGCAGACCGCGAAGGCGAGAATGCCTTCGCTCGCATAGCCCCGCGCGATGCTCTTGGTCATGCCGACCATGCCCGCCTTGGACGCGGCATAATGCCAGTGCGCCGGGCTGTCGCCGCGATAGGCGGCGCGGCTCGCGACGTTGACGATCCGGCCGCCTTCGCCACGCTCGCGGAAATGCAGCACCGCGAGGCGGCAGAGCTCGGCCGAGGCGGTGAGGTTGACCTGCATCGTCCGCTCCCAACCCGCCACCCACGCATCGTCGCGCTGATCGATCGGGTTCGCCTCGAAGATACCGGCATTGTTGACGAGGACGTCGATCCGCCCGCCAAGCACGCCCATCGCTTCCCACCACAAGGCGCGGGCGCCTTCGGGGCTGGCGAGATCGGCGGCGATCCGTCCCTCTCCCCCCGCGCTCGAATGGCCGACGACATTGTGCGCCGCGAGCGCCTTGCCGATCGCCGCGCCGATGCCGCGGCTGCTGCCGGTGACGAGGATGTTGCGCTTTTCCATGGCGGCGCGATAGCCGCTGGCGCGCGGCCCCGCAAATCGGCGCGGCGAAGCGTTGCAAAAGGCGGCGCTTTGTCTGATAGCGAGGGCGCTTCAGGGGATCAGCCTATGCACCGCAATCCGTCGCGGCCGTTGTCGCCGCATCTCACCATCTGGCGATGGGGGCCGCACATGCTGGTCTCCATCCTCCATCGCGTCACCGGCGTTGGCCTTGCGGTGCTGGGCAGCCTGACGCTCGCCTGGTGGCTGGTCGCCGCGGCGCGCGGCGAAGGGGCGTACAATGATTTCCTCGCCTGCGTGACGAGCCCGTTCGGCAAGTTCATCGCTTTCGGCCTCACCTGGGCGATGTTCCAGCACACGCTTTCGGGCATGCGCCATTTCGTGATGGATATCGGCGCGGGCTACGAGCTCAACACCAACAAATTCTGGGCGACGATGACGGTGATCGGGTCGATCGCGCTCACCGCCCTCCTCTGGATCTGGCTGCTGGGGCTGCGGACATGAAGACCGAGACCGTCGTCGCCAAGACACCATTGAAGAAGGTGCGCGGGCTGGGCTCCGCGCGATCGGGTGCGCATCACTGGTGGCTGGAGCGGCTGACCTCGCTCTCCACCCTGCTGCTGTTCGTCTGGTTCTTCGTGTCGCTCGTCCGCCTGCCCTCGCTCGATCACAAGATGGTGACGACGTGGCTTGCCGATCCGCTCGCCGCGGTGCCGATGCTGCTCCTCATCGTCTCGACCTTCTGGCACCTGAAGCTCGGCATGCAGGTGGTGATCGAGGATTATGTGCATGAGGAGGGGATGAAGTTCTTCTCCATCACGCTGACCAATTTCCTGGTGATCGCGGTGGGCGCGCTCGCTTTCTTCTCCGTCCTGATGATCGCCTTCGCGGGCGGGAGCGCGACCCATGGCTGAGGCCTATAAGATCATCGACCACAGCTATGACGTGGTGGTCGTCGGCGCCGGCGGCTCTGGCCTGCGCGCGACGATGGGCGCGGCCGAGAAAGGCCTGAAGACCGCCAACATCACCAAGGTCTTCCCGACCCGCAGCCACACCGTCGCGGCGCAGGGCGGCATCGCCGCCAGCCTCGGCAACATGGGGCCGGATCACTGGACCTGGCACATGTACGACACCGTCAAGGGATCGGACTGGCTGGGCGATCAGGATGCGATCGAATATCTGGTGCGCGAGGCGCCCGCCGCGGTCTACGAGCTCGAGCATTACGGCGTGCCGTTCAGCCGCACCAACGAGGGCCGCATCTACCAGCGCCCCTTCGGCGGCATGATGCAGAATATGGGCGAAGGCCCGCCTGCGCAGCGCACCTGCGCCGCCGCTGACCGCACCGGCCACGCCATGCTCCACGCGCTCTACCAGCAGAGCCTGAAATATGACGCCGATTTCTTCATCGAATATTTCGCGCTCGATCTAATCATGGATGCCGACGGCGCCTGCCGCGGCGTCATCGCGCTATGCATGGAAGACGGGTCGATCCACCGCTTCCGCAGCCACGCGGTCGTGCTCGCCACCGGCGGCTACGGCAAATGCTATTTCTCTGCGACCTCGGCGCACACCTGCACCGGCGACGGCAATGCGATGGTGCTGCGCGCCGGCCTGCCGCTGCAGGACATGGAGTTCGTCCAGTTCCACCCGACCGGCATCTACGGCGCGGGCGTGCTCATCACCGAGGGTGCGCGCGGCGAGGGCGGTTACCTCACCAATTCCGAGGGCGAGCGGTTCATGGAACGCTACGCCCCCTCCGCCAAGGATCTCGCCAGTCGCGACGTCGTCTCGCGCTCGATGGCGATGGAGATCCGCGAAGGGCGCGGCGTCGGCAAGAACAAGGATCACATCTTCCTGCACCTCGATCACATCGATTCCAAGGTGCTGGCCGAGCGGCTTCCGGGCATTACCGAGACGGGCAAGATCTTTGCCGGCGTCGATCTCACCCGCCAGCCGCTCCCCGTGGTGCCGACGGTCCATTACAATATGGGCGGCATCCCGACCAATTATCACGGCGAGGTCGTGACGCTGAAGAACGGCGAGCCGGACACCGTGGTCCCCGGCCTGTTCGCGGTCGGCGAGGCGGCCTGCGTGTCGGTGCATGGCGCCAACCGCCTGGGCTCCAACAGCCTCATCGATCTCGTCGTCTTCGGCCGCGCCGCCGGCCACCGGCTCGGCGAGACGCTCGCCGGCGCCAAGGCGCTGCCGCCGCTTCCCAAGGGATCGGAGGAGCAGGCGCTTACCCGCGTCGATCGCTTCCGCAACGCCAAGGGCGGCAGCCCGACCGCCGAAATCCGGCTCGAAATGCAGCGCACGATGCAGGCCGACTGCGCCGTGTTCCGCACCGAAAAGACGCTCGACGAGGGCAAGGCGAAGATCGGCAAGGTCTACGATCGCCTCGCCGACATCGGCATCACCGATCGCAGCATGATCTGGAATACCGATCTCATCGAGACGCTGGAGCTCGACAACATGCTGCCGCAGGCGATGGTGACGATGCACTCCGCCGCCAACCGCAAGGAAAGCCGCGGCGCCCACATGCACGAGGACTTCCCCGAGCGGAACGACGCCGAGTGGATGAAGCACACCGTGGCATGGTTCGATAACGGCGGCGTCAAGATCGACTACCGCCCGGTCCACGACTACACGCTGACCGACGATATCGAATATATCAAGCCCAAGGCGCGCGTGTACTAATCGCGCGGTCATAGCTTCGTCCGCAGGGGAGAACCGGCATGGGCATCTTATCCGCGGACCGGTCGCCGGGGCAGAAATTGTGGCTGGCGGTGCTGGTGGGGGTGCTGCTTGCCATTCCGCTCTTCTGCGTGTGGCTGATAATCGACGATCGGCAGAGCCAGTCGATCCAGGCGCAGAATTCGATCGCGGAAGGCTGGGGCGGGGCGCAAATCGTCGCCGGGCCGGTGCTCGTCATCCCTTATCGCGCGACCGTCACCGAGACGGTGACCGAGAACGACCGCCCCGTCGTCCGATCGCGCCAAGTTTGGCAGGAGCTGTCGCTCTCCCCCGAAAGCGCCGACATCGAGACGCGGATCAAGCCCGAGCGGCGCCAGCGCTCGATCTACGAGGCGGTGGTCTACGAGGCCGCGGTGTCGGGCCGCGCGCGCTTCACGATGCCGGCGGACCTGCCGCGCTTCGGCGTCGCCGTTTCCGACATGGCGCTCGACCGCGCGGAACTCCGCTTCGGGCTCAGCGATCCGCGCGGCCTGTTCGGGACGCCGCCGCGCGTGTCCGTCGGCGGGCAGCCGCTGAGGCTACAGCCTGGCGGCGGCACCCCGGCGACCAGCGGCGCGGGCTTCTTCGCCTGGATCGACGCCGCGCCGCTGGCTGCGTCGCCGGTCGTCGCAGAGTTCGCCTATGACGTGCGCGGCAACGGCTGGCTGAGCCTTGCGCCACAGGCCGGCGACACGCGTTGGCGCGTCGCATCGGCCTGGCCGCACCCGAGCTTCCAGGGCGGCTTCCTCCCCGTCGAGCGGCGCGTTTCCGACGACGGCTTCACCGCCACTTATCGTGTCGGCAACCTTGCGCTCGGCCAGTCGCTGGTCGGCATCGGCTCTCCGCAATCCGTTACTCGCCCGCCTCCGCAGACCGACGTCGCCGCACCGTCCGGCGGCGGCTATGAGGCGCGGGTCAGCCTGATCCGCCCGGTCGATCTCTATTCGCAGGTCAGCCGCGCCTCGAAATACGGCTTCCTGTTCATCGGCTTCACCTTCCTCGCCTTCCTGCTGTTCGACGTGATCGGCGGCCTTCGCGTCTCCGGCGTCGAATATCTGCTGGTCGGCGCTGGGCTGATCCTGTTCTTCGTGCTGCTGCTCGCGCTCGCCGAGGTGATCGGCTTCGGCCCCGCCTATCTGGTCGCGAGCCTCGCGATCATCGGCCTGCTTACCGCTTATTCCGCCGCGGTGCTGAGAAGCTGGCGCCGCGCCGGCTTCATCGGCGCACTGCTCGCGGGGCTCTACGTCGTGCTTTACATCCTCCTCAGCCTCGAAGCCTATTCGCTGCTGATCGGATCGGGCCTGCTGTTCGCCGCGCTCGCAACGGTGATGTACGTCACCCGCAACCTCGACTGGGGCGCGAAGCGCGGCGAACCTAGCGCCAGCGAAGGTTCGACCGGTTGAGCTGATCGAGCCGGGTGACGCCCATCAGGCGCATCCCCCGGTCGATCTCGGCGCGGAGCTTGGCGAGCGCGCATTCGACCCCCGCCTGCCCGCCGGCGGCAAGCGCGTAGAGATAGAGCCGCCCGCCCGAACAGGCTGTGGCGCCGACGCTCAGCGCCTTCAGCACATGGCTGCCGCGCCGGATGCCGCCGTCGCAGATCACCTCGATACGCCCGCCGACCGCATCGACGATCTCGGCGAGCTGATCGAACGGCGCGCGGCTTCCGTCGAGCTGCCGCCCGCCGTGGTTGGAGACGTAGATCGCGGTGGCGCCGATATCGATCGCGCGCTTCGCGTCCGCCACCGACATGATGCCCTTCAGCGCGAACGGGCCGCCCCAATCGGCGCGGATCGCCTCCGCCGTCTTCCAGTCCATCGCCGGATCGAACATGCGGTTGATGTAATCAGCGACCCCCATCGCGACCGAGCTGCCGTGGGTGACATAATCCTTGATATTGGCGAGCGCGAAGGGCTCGCGACGGAGGTAGTTGAGCGTCCAGCCGGGGTGTGCGGCGAAGCTCAGCAGCGATCGCGGCGTCCAGCGCGGCGGCGTCGTAAAGCCGCTCCGCAAATCGCGCTCGCGGTTGCCACCGACGATCGTGTCGACGGTGAGCGCGATGGCGTCGAACCCCGCTTCCTTGCAGCGCTGGACGAGCGCGCGGTTGAGGCCGGCATCGCGATGGACGTAGAGCTGGAACAGCTTGGGAGTCGAGACGGTGCGGCCGATCTCCTCGATGCTGACCGTGCCGATCGTCGAAATGCCGAAATAAGTGCCGAACTTCTCGACCGCACGGCCGACGGCGCGCTCGCCCTCCCAGTGGAACAGCCGCTGCATCGCAGTGGGGGAAAGCATCACCGGCATCGCGATCCGCTTGCCGAGCACCTCCACCGACATGTCGATATCGGCGACGCCGGCCAGCACGCCGGGGACGAGATCGCAATCGTCATAAGCGGCCGCGCTCCGCCGCAGCGTCACCTCGTCGTCGGCGCCGCCGTCGATATAGTCGAACACCGGACCCGGCAGCCGCCGCTTCGCCAGCGCGCGGAAATCCTCGACATTGTGGCAATCGCGGACATGCATCGCCGCGGACCTTGCCCGCGATCCGCGGTCGAAACAATCCGGCGCTTCGTCGGGAGGCGGTTGCCGCATGCCCCCGGGCGCGGCCAGCACGGCGCCATGCGGATCGCGCTCCTCGCCTTGCTGCTCGCCGGCTGCGCCGCCGATGCCGCGACACCGACGTGGACGCTGATCCCCGGCGGATTCGATGCCGGGCGTCAGCCGGACGGCAACAGCGTGCTGATCGACGCGCCCCAAGGCCTGATCCTCGTCGATACCGGCCGCCACGCCGCGCACCAGGCGAAGATCCTCGCCGCCGCGAGGGGTGCGGGCAAGCCCGTCGCCGCGATCGTCAACACCCACTGGCACCTCGATCACAGCGGCGGCAATGCCGAGATTCGCGCCGCCTTCCCCGGCATTCCGCTCTACGCCAGCCGCGCGGTGGAAGGCGCGCTCGACGGCTTTCTCGCCGACAGCCGCCGGGACGCGCTCGCCTATATCGCGTCGGGCAAGGCTGACGCCGCGACCGAGGCCGAAATCCGCGCCGACATCGCCGCGAGCGAGGATCGCGGCGCGCTGGTGCCCGACCATCCGGTCGAGGCGTCGGGAGAGAGTGCCATCGCGGGCCGCACGATCGACCTCCGCCTCGCCCGTAACGCCGCGACCGCGGGCGACGTCTGGCTCTACCTGCCCGAAGACCATACTGTGATCGTCGGCGATATCGTCACGCTGCCCGTGCCCTTCCTCGACACCGCCTCTGCCGGCGGCTGGCTCGCCGCGCTCGACCACGTCGCGGCGACGCCGTTCGAGACTTTGATCCCCGGCCACGGCCCGGCGATGGACCGCGCCGCCTTCGCCCGCTGGCATGGCGCCTTCCGCAACCTCGTCGCCTGCGCGGACGGCGAAGCGAGCGACGGCGACTGCGCGGCGGGGTGGCGGCGCGATCTCGGCCCGCTGCTCCCCGCCGCCGATGCCAACCGCGCGGACCGGATGATCGCTTATTACCTGACCGCGCGGCTCCGTCCCGGATCGCCGGGCCGCGCGAAGCCCGAGGCCAGGCCGGCGAAAGATTGATGAGGCGGGGCGGGCGCCTTATGCCCGCGCCATGACGATCGCCGCCGGTTCCGTCCACGCCCTGCTGCTCGCCGGCCAGCGCCCCGGGCCGGACGCGCTCGCCGACCATTTCGGGGTCGCGCTCAAGGTGCTGGTGCCGCTCGACGGGGAGCCGATGCTGGCCCGCGTCGCGCACATGCTCGCCGATCATCCGGCGATCGGCCGCGTCGCCATCCTCACCGCCGACCGCGAGGTCATTCTCGCCGATCCCGGCTGCGCCTGGCTGGCGGATCATCCGCGCATCGCCTTCGCGCCCGCAGCGGCGACGATCAGCCGGACGGTCAGCGATGCGATGGGCGAGCCCTCACCGGACCATCCGGTGCTGGTGACGACCGGCGACCATCCGCTGCTCGAAACCGCAATGATCGACGCGTTTCTGGCGGCGAGCGCGGCAACGGATGCCGACCTTACCGTCGCCGTCGTCGAGCGCGGCCGCTACGAAGCACTGCTCGCCGAGGGGCGTCGCACCTGGCTGCGCTTTCGCGGCGGTGCCTATTCGGGCGCCAACCTGTTCCTGCTGCGGACGCCCGCAGCGCGCCGCGCCGTGACCTTCTGGCAGAAGGTCGAGGCGGACCGGAAGAAGGGGCGGAAGATCGTCGCCGCCTTCGGGCCGCTGCTGCTCGCCGCCGTGGGCCTGAAGCTGCTGACGCTCCATCGCGGCCTGGCCCTCGCCGGGCGGCGGCTGGGCGTGCGCGTCGCGGCGATCGAGATGGACGACCCGCTCGTCTGCATCGATGTCGACAAGGTCGAGGATCATGCGCTCGCCACGCATCTGTTGCAGCAGCGCGCGTGAAGCGGGTCGGCTTCCTCTTCAACCATGACGCCGCGCATCAGGCGGCGCATATCGCGGGCATCGCCGGCGCGCTCGCCACGACGCGGACCGACATCCAGACGCTCGCGCTCTATTCGCGGCCGATGCTGCGCGACACGGTGGAGGCGATCGTCGGCGCGGACGCGGCAGCGAAGATCGAATGGGTGCATATCCGCCCCGGCCCAGCCGCACGCCTGGCCGCGCCCGCGCTCGACAGGCTGCTGCCCTTCACCCGGCTGACGGCGCTCCGCGACAATCTCGATCTCTTCGCCACGCTCGACGCTTTGGTCTCGACCGAGCGGACCTGCCTGCTGGTGAAGCGCAGGCTCAACGCGCGCAGCCCGAAGATCGTCTACGTCCCCCACGGCGCGGGGGACCGCAACGTCGCCTATCATCCGGAAAAGGCGGGTTTCGATCTCTTCCTCGTCTCGGGCCGCAAATATGTCGATGCGGCGACGCGCGCCGGGCTGCTCGGGCCGGACAATTGGCGGATCATCGGCTACCCCAAGTTCGACGCGGTGCTGGAAGGCAGGCCGCGCCCGCGCCTCTTCGACAACGGCCGGCCGGCCTTCCTCTACAACCCGCATTTCGACCCCGAGCTGTCGTCCTGGTACGATTTCGGGCCCGATCTCATCCGCTGGTTCGCCGCACATCCGGATGTCGGCAATCTCGTCGTCGCGCCGCACGTCATGCTGTTCCGCAAGAAGCTGCATTATTCGCTGGAGCTGAAGCGGCTGCGCATCCGCCCGCCGATCCCCGCGGAGGCCAGCGCCCCCAACATCCTGGTCGATACCGGAAGCCCGCGCCTCTTCGACATGCACTACACGTTAGGCGCAGACGTCTATATCGGTGACGTCTCCAGCCAAGTGTACGAGTTCCTCGCGATCCCGCGCGCCTGCTACTTCCTCGACAGCCACGATGGCCGCGCGCGTGGGGGCGAGAATTACCGCTTCTGGTCGCTCGGCCGCGTCGCCGGTTCGGTCGCTGAGCTCGGCGCAATGCTTTCCGGCTGGCGCGAGGACGCCGACCGCTTCGAGGGCGTCCAGCGCGAGCAGTTCGGCTTTTCGATCGACCTCGGTGACTGCCCGGCCTCGATCCGCGGCGCAGAGGCCATCGCCGATTATCTGGGGGCTTGATGAACCGGACGCTGCTCGCCCTCTACGATCTCGACCGCACGGTAAGCTGGCGGCCGACCTATTCGCTGTTCCTGCTGAAGAGCGCGGCGCGGATCGCGCCGTGGCGGCTGCTGCTGGCGCCCGCGGTGCTGGCGGCGATGATCGCGCACAAGGCCGGCCTCTTCGATCGCGACCGTCTGAAGACGATCATGTGGGCGCTGATGCTGGGCCGCGTCGCACCGCACGATCTGGAATGCGCGGTCGCCGCCTTCACCGCCGAGCAGATCGCCGGCAACATCCGCCCCGGCGCGCGCGCGCAGATCGCCGCCGACCGCGCGCGCGGCGCAAAGCTGGTGCTGGCGACCGCGGCGCACGAGCTCTACGCCGCGCCGATCGCCGCAGCGCTCGGCATGGACGCGGTGGTCGCGACGCAGGCGGCGGTGGACGATCAGGGGCGGATCGGCCCCGCGCTCATGGGCGCCAATGTCTATGGCGATAGCAAGCTCGCCGCGATCCTCGCCTATCTCGAACGCGAGGCGCTGCGCCGCGAGCATCTGACGGTGGCCTTCTATTCGGACAGCTCATCCGACCGGCCGGTGTTCGAATGGGTGGACGAGCCGGTCGCGGTCAATCCGTCGAAGAAGCTCGCCCGCCTCGCCGCCACGCGCGGCTGGCCGATCAGGGACTGGTCACGGCCGTAAGCGGCCGCCCGGCGGGCGCCCGCACCGCCTGAAGCGCCGCCGCGATTTTCGCCATGTCGGCGTCGAGCGCCTCGCGCAGCGCCGCCTTCTCCATCGCCGCGAAGCGGACGAGCTGCGGCATGGCGAGGCCGATGCGCAAGGTCGCGCCCCAGCCGCCGCCCGCGAGCGGCACGCATTTGACCGGCTGGCCGACGCGCACGCCCTGATCGACCATCGCGCGGTGCCAGCGCTGCGCATCCTCGAAGGTCGCGCCGCCGCGGCTGAAATCGAGCGTCGAGAGCGTCCGCATCTCGATCGGATGCGCATCCGCCACCGCGCGGTCGCCGGGCGGATAAGGCGCCACCCGGCGCGCGCCGAGGCCATCCACCATGTGCCGCCGCACGGCATTATGGAAGGCGAGGATCGCGCGCCGCACCGCGGCTGGATCGAGCGCCTGGAACCGTTCCAGCTCGAACACCGATGCCTCCAGCCGCAGCAGCAGGCCGAGGTTGACGCCCTCGACCAGCGTCTCGCGCCCCGGCCAGCCGGCGGGCCATTCGGCGCGGCGGAAGATGGTGGCGAAGCCTTCAGGAAGTCGCGTCACCGGCCGCGCCGCGCGCGGTACCAGCGCGAAGCCGCTGAACGGCGGCCCGCCCATGAACTTCGATCCAGTGACGAAGACGATCCCGCCGCGCGCCAGATAGTCGCGGACCGCGCCGCCCGTGATCCGCGCCTGACACGCGTCGACCACCAAGCGCATCGCATCGCCATGCCGCGCGGCAAGCGCGTCCACGTCGGCAAGCGTGGGGACGATCAGTCCCGTCTTCGATCCGTGGACGACATGGACGAGCGCGTGCCGCCCCGCCGCCTTCGCCCGCCCGATCGCCGCATCCAGCGCCGCAGCGATGTCCACCGAGCTGCGCGCCGCGCCGCTGGCGTCGCGCACTGCGACATCCTCCAGCGTGACGCCGTCCAGCCCCGGCACCGGATCGCCCGGCGACACCGCAGCACCCAGCGCCGTCTCGTCAGCGAAATAGCGGCCGAAAGCGGAATGGATGCACCCACTCCCCACCTCGTCCGCGCCGAGCAGGATATTGTGGATTCCGCCGGGCGCACGGCCCAGCGCGGCGGCGAGCGTGACATATTCGAGATCGGTGCCCGACGGCGCGAAGACGACATCCGTGTCGTCATCCACGCCGTAGGCCCGGCGTATCCGGCCGGCCATCCCGGCCAGCGCCGCCGCATAGGCCTCCGCCGCCAGCTCCCCGTCCGGCGCCAGCCGCTCGGCCGCCGCCCGCACATGCGCGAAAGCGTCGGCGGATATGTCGTTGGCGGTGGACGAAGCGTAGGCGGTGAGCCGCGACGGCCGCGGCGCGCTGAAATAGCGGTTGAGGCCGCTCGCCGGGTCCATCACGATCCGCGCGTCGCCGCCGCGGCTCATCATATTGCTGACATCGATCATCGCTAGCGCTTGGCCCCGTTCCATGGCGGGATTATGACCGCCGCGCCACCGCCTCCCCCCGAAAGGCCCCCGCCAGTGTCCGCGTTCGTCCAGCCGTTGAAAATTCCCGACGAGGCGAAGCATCGCCTCCGCATCCTCTTCATCGCCAAGCACGCCAAATGGGCCGGCGGCCTCCACCCCGAGGACGGGAATCACGCGCTCTACCATGTCGAGGTGCGCGAGATTCTGGAGGGTCTAGGCCTCAACCTCGTCCTCGAGGACCGCTACGAGGCGCTGTTCGACCGGCCCGACGTCGATTTCGTCTTCCCGCTGCTCAACCGCGGCGGCTTCCTCAATTCGGAGATGATGCTGCCGCTGCTCTGCACGCGCCACGGCATCCCCTTCCTCGGCGCCTCGCCGATCCTGCGCGGCCTCTCCGACGACAAGCATCTGACTAAGCTGGAGGCGGCGGCGCGCGGCGTGCCGACCAGCCCCTGGGCGATCTACCGCCGCGGCGCGCCCGTGCGCGAGGCCGGTTGCCCGATGGCGGAGCGGATGGTCATCAAGCCCAACGCGTCGTCAGCAAGCTGGGGCGTCTCCGACGCGTTCGACTGGAAGGGCGTCGCCGATGCGGTGGCGGGCATCCACGATCAGGGCCATGATGCGATCGTAGAGCCGTTCCTCAACGGCAGCGACGTCGAGGTGCCGGTGATCACCGTTGGCGGCAAACCCGTCGTCATGCCGATGATGCTGTTCGAGCAGGCCGACCCCTCGCACCTGCGCACCTATTACGAGAAGCGCGACCTCGTCGATCGTGCGCAGAAATATCAGCTCGTTCCCTTCGCGGATGCGCGCTGGCAGCCCGAGATCGACGCGCTCACGCTGAAGCTCGTCGAGATCTTCCGCCCGTTCGATTACGGCCGCTTCGAATTCCGCCTCGACGCCGAAGCGGGCGAGGTGCGGATGCTGGAGGTCAACCTCAACTGCAACCTCTGGTCGCAGAAGGTCTACGGCCGCTCCGCCGCGCTCTTCGGCTGGAGCCAGGCCGAACTCATCGAAACCATCCTCGCCGAAAGCCTCGCCCGGCACGGGCTGATCTGACGCAACGAGGCATTGAGCCTTGGGGCGGCACGCGTTATCGCGTTGCCGAGCTTTGAGGGGCGCGCGAGGGTCATGGCCGAATTTTTCCTGCCGAAGAACAGCACGATCGGGGCCGGCAAGACGCACAAGGCGGCGCCGGGCGCCAAGCGCGTGAAGCGGTTCAAGATCTACCGTTATGATCCCGACAGCGGGAAGAACCCGCATTACGACAATTTCGAGGTCGATCTCGACGAGTGCGGGCCGATGGTCCTCGACGCGCTGATCAAGATCAAGAGCGAGCAGGATTCCTCGCTCACCTTCCGCCGCTCGTGCCGCGAGGGCATCTGCGGTTCCTGCTCGATGAACATGGGCGGCAAGAACGGCCTCGCCTGCACCACCGCGATCGACGATCTGAAGGGCGACATCCGCATCACGCCGCTGCCGCATATGGACGTGATCAAGGATCTGGTCCCCGATTTCACCCATTTCTACGCGCAATATGCCTCGATCGAGCCGTGGCTGAAGACCAAGACGCCAGATCCCTCGGGCAAGGAACGGCTGCAATCGCCCGACGACCGCGCCAAGCTCGACGGGCTTTACGAGTGCATCCTGTGCGCCTGCTGCTCGACGAGCTGCCCGAGCTACTGGTGGAATTCCGACCGCTTCCTCGGCCCCGCCATCCTGCTCCAGGCCTATCGCTGGCTCGCCGACAGCCGCGACGAATATACCGGCGAGCGGCTCGACGAGCTGGAAGACCCCTTCCGCCTCTATCGCTGCCACACGATCATGAACTGCGCGAACGTCTGCCCCAAGGGCCTCAACCCCGCCAAGGCGATCGCCGAAACCAAGAAGATGCTCGTCGAGCGCGCGGTCTGACGCTTTGAACATGTTCCGCTCGTCCCGAGCGAAGTCGAGGGGCGCCCGCTGAGCCGATGAGCGACATCCACCCCCTTATCCGGCACGAGGCGCATCCCGATCATCCCGGCTGGATGAGCTGGGCGCCGCCCGACGACAGCCGCTTCAATGGCGCGATCGGCGAACTGCTGGTCCGCGCCGAGGGCCCGGGCGCCGCGCGCTGCCGGATGTTCCCCACCGTCGCCCATGCCAACCTCGCCGGGCTGGTCCACGGCGGCGCGATTCTGGCCTTCGTCGATTTCGCCCTGTTCGCCGGCGGGCACATGGCGGGCGCCGCCGTCGCGACCGGCGTCACGCTCGATTTCTCGATGCAATTCCTGGCGCCCGGCGTCACCGGCAAGCCGCTCGACACGCGGGTCGAACTGCTCCGCGAGACCGGCCGCCTCGCCTTCCTCCGCGGCACGGTCGAGCAGGAGGACGTGCTCGTCGCCGCCTGGTCCGCGACCTTACGCAAGGGCGCGCACAAGGCGTGACTGCGGTCGGGCGCCGCTACGAGCAGCTCATCGCCGCCGGCGAGCTCCAGGCCGACGACGATCAGCGCCGCGCGATCCTGACGCTCGACCGGCTCGCCGCCGATTTCGAGGCGCAGAAGTCGGGCGGCGGCTTCCTCGCCGGCCTGTTCGGCCGCAAGCCCGAGCCGCCGTGCGGCATCTACATGTGGGGCGGCGTCGGGCGCGGCAAATCGATGCTGATGGACCTATTCTACGGCTGCGTCGCCGGCGTGCCCAAGCGCCGCGTCCACTTCCACGAGTTCATGCTGGAGGTGCACGGGCGGCTGCGCACCGAGCGCGAGAAGGAGAGCGGCGATCCGATCGCCCCCGTCGCCGCCGCGATCGCCGCCGAGGCGCGGCTGCTCGCCTTCGACGAGATGGTGGTCAACAACAGCGCCGACGCGATGATCCTCTCGCGCCTGTTCACCGCGCTGCTGGCGGGCGGCGTCACAATCGTCACCACTTCCAACCGGCCGCCCGGAGATCTCTACAAGGACGGTCTCAACCGCGAGCATTTCCTGCCCTTCATCGCGCTCGTCGAAAGCGCGCTCGACGTGGTGCCGCTGAACGGCCCGACCGATTACCGGCTGGAGCGGCTGGGCGGCATGCCGACCTGGCACGTCCCCAATGGCGCGGAGGCGACCGCGGCGCTGTCCGAAGCCTTCTTCCGCCTTACCGACTACCCCCCCGAAGACCGCGCCAACGTCCCCGCCGAAGATATCGCGGTGCCCGGCGGGCGGACGCTGCACGTGCCCAAGAGCCTGAAAGGCGTCGCCGTCTTCTCGTTCAAGCGGCTCTGCGCCGAGGCGCGCGGCGCGGCGGATTACCTCGCGATCGCGCGGAAATATCATACCGTCATTCTTGTCGGCATTCCGCGGCTGGGGCCGGAGAACCGCAACGAGGCGGCGCGCTTCGTCACGCTGATCGACGCGCTCTACGAGCATAAGGTGAAACTGCTCGCCGCCGCCGACGCCGCCCCTGCCGATCTCTACGTGGCGGGCGACGGCGCGTTCGAGTTCGAGCGCACCGCATCGCGCCTGATGGAAATGCAGAGCGACGCCTATCTCGCCGCCGGTCACGGCGCCGCTTGACGCTCCCGGAGCGCGGGTCCAGCGTCCGCGCGTTTTCCAGCCGGAGTCTCCCGCCTTGCGCCACCTCGCCCTCGCCGCCGCGCTCGCCCTCCTCCCCGCCGCATCCCAGGCCGCCGCGCCCGGCCAGTGGCACCAGACGGCGCGTGACATCTACAAGCAGGCGATCGAGATACCGACCGTAGAGGGGCGCAAGGGCACCAACGCGGCGCTCGCCGAGGCATTGAAGGCGCGCTTCGTCGCGGCCGGGATCACCGACGCCACGGTGCGCCCCTATGCCGACACCGCCGCGCTCGTCGTGCGCTGGCCGGCGGCGGGCAAGGCATCCGCCAAGCCGATCATGCTGATGGCGCATATGGACGTCGTGGAGGCGCTGCCCGCGGACTGGTCGGTCACCGATCCGTTCAAGCTTGTCGAGAAGGACGGCTATTTCTACGGTCGCGGCACCAGCGACGACAAGCAGGGCGTGGTCGCGGTCACCACGGCCTTGCTCCAGCTCAAGGCGGAGGGCTTCCGCCCCACCCGCGACATCATCGTCCTCTTCACCGGCGACGAGGAGACGGCGGGCGAGGGCGCGCGGCTGGCGGCGAACGAGTGGCCCGAGTTCAAGGGGCTCGAATATGGCCTCAATGCCGATGGCGGCGGCGGCGGCTTCCGCAAGGACGGATCGCCGCTCGGCTTCGGGCTGCAGACCGCCGAGAAGACCTATGTCAGCTACAGCTTCACCACCCGCAATCCGGGCGGGCACAGCTCGCAGCCGCGGCCCGACAATGCGATCTACCAGCTCGCCGATGCGCTGAAGCGGCTCGAGACACATCGCTTCCAGCCCGCGCTCAACGAGACGACGCGCGCCTATTTCACCGAGCGCGCCAAGCAGGAGAAGGGGCCGCTGGGCGATGCGATGCGCCGC
Source organism: Allosphingosinicella indica (assembly GCF_900177405.1). Lineage (NCBI taxonomy): Bacteria > Pseudomonadati > Pseudomonadota > Alphaproteobacteria > Sphingomonadales > Sphingomicrobiaceae > Allosphingosinicella > Allosphingosinicella indica. Next base: position 1,015,360 of record NZ_LT840185.1, read on the forward strand.
TGGCTGGCCGACGAGAAGGACGGCGCCGCCGCCGACGCGATCGAGGCGAGCGAGGAGGAAGTCGGCCGCACCCGCACCCGCTGCGTCGCCACCCGGCTCGCCGGCGGCCATGCCGACAATGCGCTGCCGCAGACCGCGCGCGCCACCGTCAATTGCCGCATCCTGCCCGGCGTCGATCCGTCGGTGATCGAGGCGGAACTGAAGGCGCTCGCCGGCCCGCTGGTCGAGGTCGCGACGAGCGATCCCGGCACGCCGACCCCCGCCTCGCCACTCCGCCCCGACGTGGTGCGCGCCTATACTGCGGCGGTGCACGCCCGCCATCCGGGCTCGCCGATCATCCCGCAGATGTCGACCGGCGCGACCGACGGCCTGTTCTTCCGCGCGGTAGGCGTTCCCGTCTATGGCGTCGACGGTGCCTGGGGCGTCGTCCCCGACGACGACCGCGCCCACGGCAAGGACGAGCGGCTGGCGGTCAAGGCGCTCTACGACAATGTCGATCACTGGCACGCAATGATCTCTGCGCTGGCGGGCAAATAACGCCGCCCTCAGCGGTTGCCGCCGCGCGGCAACGGGTTTAAGCGACAGGCCAAACTGCATGGGCCGCCGCCGCGGCCCGCTTTCGCTCGACTCACAGGCAAGGGGGCATGGCAATGGCTCGCAAGAAGATCGCGCTCATCGGCGCCGGCAACATCGGCGGCACGCTCGCCCATCTCGCGGCGAAGAAGGAACTGGGCGACATCGTCCTGTTCGACGTCGTCGAAGGCGTGCCGCAGGGCAAGGCGCTCGACCTCAGCCAGTGCGGCCCGATCGAGGGCTTCGACGCGAAGATCACCGGCTCCAACGATTACAAGGACATCGCGGGCGCGGACGTCATCATCGTCACTGCCGGCGTCGCCCGCAAGCCGGGGATGAGCCGCGACGATCTCATCGGCATCAACCTCAAGGTGATGAAGGCGGTGGGCGAGGGCATCAAGGCCAATGCGCCCGACGCCTTCGTCATCTGCATCACCAACCCGCTCGACGCGATGGTGTGGGCGCTGCGCGAATTTTCGGGCCTCCCGCACGAGAAGGTCGTCGGCATGGCGGGCGTGCTGGATTCGGCGCGCTTCAGCCACTTCCTCGCCGAGGAGTTCCAGGTCTCGGTCAAGGACGTCAATACCTTCGTCCTCGGCGGCCATGGGGACACGATGGTGCCAGTGCTGAAATACAGCACGGTCAGCGGCATCCCGGTCAACGACTTGGTCGCGATGGGCTTCTCGTCGAAGGAGAAGATCGACGAGATCGTCACGCGCACCCGCGGCGGCGGCGGTGAGATCGTCGCGCTCTTGAAGACCGGCAGCGCCTATTACGCCCCGGCGACCAGCGCGATCGCGATGGCCGAAGCCTATCTCGGCGATCAGAAGCGCATCCTGCCCTGCGCCGCCTATCTCACCGGCCAATATGGGGTCGACGATCTTTACGTCGGCGTGCCGGTGATGATCGGCGCTGGCGGCGCCGAGAAGATCGTCGAGGTCGAGCTGGACGACGAAGCCAAGGCCAACCTCAAGGTCAGCGTCGACGCGGTCAAGGAACTGCTGGAAGCCTGCAAGGGGATCGACAGCTCGCTGGCCTGATGCTGACGCTCGCCGCCCTTCTCGCCGTCGTCTATCCCGGGCCGCAAAGCACTGCGGTTCGGCAGCTCTTCCGCGACGCGTGCGTGGCGGGCGAGTTGCGACTGACGCCCGAGCAGGGCACCGTCGTCAAATGGGAGACGCTGCCCGAAACGATACGCTGGCTCAGGATCGGCAATCAGCGACGGGATTTGACGACGTATATCAAGATGTCGTCGCCGCCTTCAACCTACGTTCTGATCACCCGCTATCCCGAGCGGGCCGATGGGTTCGCGCCTTCACAGTGCATCGTCGCATCCCGCGTGATGACCTTCGAGGATGCGGCGCAGCAACTCTACGAAGGCACCCCCGATGCCTATGCCATGCCGTCGAGCTATGGCGGCCAGCTCTGGGAAATCGACATGCCGGATCAAGGCTATATCAAATACCTGTTCCGGACGAGCTACGACTTTCTGGTGCTTCAGACGAACGTCTACGGGCAACCCAAGGTCGATGCGGCCGCCAAGAAATAATGAACATGAGCTCTCCTACCGACCTTTCCGGCATTCGCCGCGCGACAGTGCCTGCTGTCGGTAACGTGCTTGTCGTTAAGACGCGTTCAAAGGTCTCTGCTGACGCCCGCACGGTCGCATGTTGACGCTTATCGCACTTTCCGCCGGCATTGCGGCAACCGTGCAACCGTCCTCCGCGGCTGAAATTTTTCGCGCGGCCTGTCTGTCGGATGACAAAGGCCTTGCCCCGGAAGGCGCTGTGGAAATTGCCCAGGCGGAACTTCCGCCGGTGCTGCAAACCAGTCTCCGGTTCCCGATACTTCCGGAAGACCCGCCCATGCCGGTTGTTATGCGGCAAAAGGTCGGCAACACCTTCAGCCAATCGAGCGGCAAATATTATTCCATCGCCGGCCAGCGTCCTGCCTTTGTTGCCGTTCAGGAGGTCGCGAGGCCTGCGGGCGTCCCCCATCAGATCTGCAGCGTCGCTTCGAAAGCGATACGGTTCCAGGACGCCGTCGAGCATTTTAGTACGACCGCTCTTTCGGCGCTCCGCAAGGAACATCCAGTTCTGGGGAGTGGACGCACTCTGATTCTCCGGACACCCTCGGCTTCCGGACATTCGATCACCATCGAGCGGCTTCAGGACGGCTATGTCGTGTTCCAATCTAGCATAGCGAAGCGCGTCGCTAGCCCAAGCGCGGCGCGTGAAAGAATATGCTGACGCTCGCAGCCCTTCTCGCTGTCATTCCGGCCGGTCCGCAGAGCGTGGCAGTACGGGAGCTTTTCCGCGAGGCTTGTCTGGAGGGCAAGCTGACGCTCAACGCTGACCGCGGAAAGATCGTCCCGCGCAACGACATACCGGACAGCCTCCGCTGGATGACCATATCCAACAGCACTACCAGTCGATTCACCCTCATCAGGATGAAAGAGCCGCCATCCACCTACGTATTCATCCGGAACTACGATCCCGACAAAAGCGGGTTTGCCAGAACCGATTGCTCCGTCGCCTCGCGCGTCATCACGTTCGAGGATGCGGCACAGCAATTCTACGAAGGAACGCCGGATGCGCGCCCGGAGCCATCGACCTACGGCGGCATCGAATGGTGGGAGATAGACGTTCCCAAGCAGGGCTATGCGAAGCAGCTCTACAAGGCTGGATATAATTTCACTGTGCTGCGGACGAACGTCTACGGCGCGCCTTCGTCGAAACAATAAGCAATCAGATCGCCAAGGAAGCGAACACATCCATGAGCATCCTCGTCAATTCGAATACCAAGGTCATCACCCAGGGGATGACCGGCGACACCGGCACCTTCCACACCCAGCAGGCGCTGGATTACGGCACCAAGATGGTCGGCGGCGTCACGCCCGGTAAGGGTGGTACCACGCATATCGGCCTGCCCGTGTTCGACACCGTTGCCGAGGCGGTGGAGAAGACCGGGGCGGACGCCAGCGTCATCTACGTGCCGCCGCCCTTCGCCGCCGATTCGATCCTCGAGGCGATCGATGCCGAGGTGCCGCTGATCGTCGCGATCACCGAGGGCATCCCGGTGCTCGACATGGTGCGCGTCAAGCGCGCGCTGTCGGGCTCGAAGTCGCGGCTGATCGGCCCCAACTGCCCCGGCGTGCTGACCCCGAATGAGTGCAAGATCGGCATCATGCCGGGATCGATCTTCAAGCAGGGCAGCGTCGGCATCGTCAGCCGCTCGGGCACGCTCACCTACGAGGCGGTGTTCCAGACCAGCAACGAGGGGCTGGGCCAGACCACCGCGGTCGGCATCGGCGGCGATCCGGTCAACGGCACCAATTTTATCGACGTGCTCGAACTGTTCCTCGCCGACGACGCCACCCAGTCGATCATCATGATCGGCGAGATCGGCGGCAGTGCGGAGGAAGAGGCGGCGCAATTCCTCGCCGACGAGGCGAAGAAGGGCCGCAGCAAGCCCACCGTCGGCTTCATCGCCGGCCGCACCGCGCCGCCGGGCCGCCGCATGGGACATGCCGGGGCGATCGTCTCGGGCGGCCAGGGCGGCGCCGAGGACAAGATCGCAGCGCTCGAAGCCGCCGGGGTGCGGGTCAGCCCGAGCCCGGCCGAGCTTGGCGTGACGCTCTCCGCGCTTCTCAAGGGTTGAGCATCGCGCGGCACATCGCCACGATCGGCTTTTATCCGGGGCCGGAAATGCCTAGGTAACGCCCCGTCTGTATGAGAGGCGCGCGCCGGACGGGCGCGCGGAGTTGCGAGACCATGACCGTGGACAACCAGGCCGATCTGCTGGAGGGCGCAAGCCCGTCCTATGTGGAATCGCTCTATCGCCGGTGGAGCGAAGCGCCGGGATCGGTCGATCCGAGCTGGCAGCGCTGGTTCGAAGGGCTGGAGGACAGCGCCCGCGGCCCGAGCTGGCAGCGCAAGGGCTGGCCGCTCGCTGACGGCGATTCGCTGACCGCCGCGCTCGATCCCACGCAGATGACGCTCGACGCGCCCGCGAAATCCGGCGCCAAGCCCGCCGGCAAGCCGCTCGACAGCGCCGCGGTGGAGCAGGCCGCCGAGGATTCGATCCGCGCGATGATGCTGATCCGCACCTACCGGGTGCGCGGCCATCTCGCCGCCGATCTCGATCCGCTCGGTCTCGCCCACCGCGATCCGCCCGCGGACCTGACGCCCGAGTTCCACGGCTTCACCGGCGAAGCGCTCGACCGGCCGATCTATCTCGGCGGAACGCTCGGCTTCGAGACCGCGACGGTGCGGGAGATCGTCGCGTGTCTCCGCGCCAACTACTGCGGCAACATCGGCCTCGAATATATGCACATCAACGATCTGGAGGAGCGCCGCTTCCTCCAGGATCGGATGGAAGGGCAGGACGCGGTCGTACAGTTCACGCCGGAGGGCAAGCAGGCGATCCTCGCCAAGGTCGTCCAGGCCGAGCAGTGGGAGCGCTTCCTCGCCAAGAAATATGTCGGCACCAAGCGCTTCGGGCTCGACGGCGGCGAATCGATGGTCCCCGCGCTGGAAGCGGTGATCAAATATGGCGGCCAGTTCGGCGTCCGCGAAATCGTCTTCGGCATGGCCCACCGCGGTCGCCTCAACGTCCTCGCCAACGTCATGGGCAAGCCCTATCGCGCGATCTTCAACGAATTCGCGGGCGGCTCCGCCAACCCCGAGGACGTCGGCGGATCGGGCGACGTCAAATATCACCTCGGCACTTCGTCGGACCGTGAGTTCGACGGGATCAAGGTGCATATGTCGCTGGTCCCCAACCCCAGCCATCTGGAGGCGGTGAACCCGGTCGTGCTCGGCAAGGTCCGCGCGATCCAGGTACAGAACGGCGATCAGGACGCGCTCGACACGGTGCTCCCCGTGTTGCTCCACGGCGATGCCGCCTTCGCCGGCCAGGGCATCGTCGCCGAATGCTTCGGCTTTTCGGGGCTCCCCGGCTACGGCACCGGCGGCACGATCCACTTTGTCATCAACAACCAAGTGGGCTTCACCACCTCGCCGCAGTTCGCGCGCTCGTCGCCCTATCCGTCCGACGTCGCCAAGATCGTCCAGGCGCCGATCCTCCACGTCAATGGCGACAATCCCGAAGCCGTCACCTTCTGCTGCAAGCTCGCGATCGACTATCGCCAGCGGTTCAACCGCGACATCGTGATCGACATGTGGTGCTACCGCCGCTTCGGCCACAACGAGGGCGACGAGCCGAGCTTCACCCAGCCGCTGATGTATGCGGCGATCCGCAAGCATCCGCCCGTCTCGGAAATCTACGGCAAGCGGCTCGTTGCGGAAGGGGTGATCAGCCCCGAGTGGCTGGAGCACAATATCGCCCAGTTCACCGCGCTCCTCGAACAGGAGTTCGAGGCGGGGACAACCTATCTGCCCAACAAGGCCGACTGGTTCGAGGGCCGCTGGACCGGGCTCAACCGCCCGTCCGGCGCCGAGGGTGAGCGCCGCAATGTCGCGACCGCGGCGGGCGATGCGGCGGTGCAGGAGATCGGCCGCACGCTGACCACGGTCCCCGAAGGCTTTCACGCGCACAAGACGCTGCTCCGCATCCTCGATGCAAAGCGCGCAATGTTCGAGAGCGGCAAGGGCTTCGATTGGGCGACCGCCGAAGCGCTCGCCTTCGGCACCCTGCTCAGCCAAGATTATGCCGTCCGCCTCTCCGGCCAGGATTCGGGCCGCGGCACCTTCAGCCAGCGTCATTCGGTGTGGGTCGATCAGCAGAACGGGCACAAATATATCCCGCTCACCACTGTCGGCCCGGCGCGGTTCGAGGTGCGTGATTCGCCGCTCAGCGAGTTCGGCGTGCTCGGCTTCGAATATGGTTTCGCCATGGCCGATCCGAAGACGCTGGTGCTCTGGGAGGCGCAGTTCGGCGATTTCGTCAACGGCGCACAGGTGATGATCGATCAGTTCATCGCCAGCGGCGAGGCGAAGTGGCTGCGCGCCAGCGGCCTCGTCATGCTCCTGCCGCACGGCTACGAGGGCCAAGGGCCGGAGCATAGCTCGGCACGGCCGGAGCGCTTCCTGCAGCTCTGCGCGCAGGACAATCTCCAGGTCGCCAACTGCACGACGCCGGCCAATTATTTCCATATCCTGCGCCGCCAGATGCTGCGCGATTTCAGGAAGCCGCTCGTCATCATGACGCCCAAGTCGCTGCTCCGGCACCGGCTCGCGGTGTCGTCGCTCGGCGATTTTACCGGCGAGAGCCACTTCCGCCGCATCCTCTCCGATCCCGCCGCGCCGAAGGACAAGGACGTCCGCCGGCTGGTCCTCTGCTCGGGCAAGGTCGCCTATGATCTCATCGAGGCGCGCGACAAGGCGGGCGACACGTCGACCGCGATCGTCCGCATCGAGCAGCTCTACCCCTTCCCGTCCGAGCCGCTGGTCGAGCGTCTCAAGGCGCTGACCCATGTCGAGGAAGTGGTCTGGGCGCAGGAAGAGCCGAAAAACCAGGGTTATTGGACGTTCGTCGAGCCGTTCCTCGAAACCTGCATGGCGGACGCGAAGATCAAGCCGCGCCGCCCCGTCTATGCCGGCCGCCCATCCTCCGCATCGCCCGCCACCGGCCTCGCCAAGCGCCATGCCGCGGAGCAGGCGGCGCTGATCGAAGACGCACTCGGCCATCAGAGCCAGCCGGCGCCGCGCCGCAAAGCAAGCTGAAAGGAATAGAATGGCGACCGACGTTGTGGTCCCCACCCTTGGGGAGTCGATCACCGAAGCGACGCTCGGCCAGTGGCTGAAGCAGCCGGGCGACCCGGTGAAGGCCGACGAGCCGATCGCGAGCCTGGAGACCGACAAGGTCGCAGTCGAGGTCAACGCGCCCATCGCCGGCACGCTCGGCGAGCAACTCGTGGCGGAAGGCGACAATGTCGAGGTCGGCGCGCTCATCGCGCGGATCGAGGCGGGCGACGCCGCCGCGCCGAAGCCGGATGCGGGCAAGGCCGGCAAGGCCGAGACCGCGGTCAATCCCGCCGGCCCAGGCGAGACCCCCGCGCTGAAGGAAGACGCCGCCGCGCCGAAGGCCAAGGACGACGCGCAGGCCTTGTCCCCCGCGGTCCGCCGCGCGGTGATCGAGACCGGGGTTGATCCCGCGTCGCTCAAGGGCAGCGGCAAGGACGGCCGGCTGACCAAGGACGACGTGCTTGCCGCCGCCAAGGGCGGCACGCCCGCGCCAGCGAAGCCCGCGCCGCCTGCCGAAAAGGCCGCGCCTGCCACCGGCGAGCGGCACGAGGAGCGGGTGCGCATGACACGCCTCCGCCAGACCATCGCCAGCCGCCTCAAGGAAGCGCAGAACACCGCCGCGCTGCTCACTACCTTCAACGATGTCGACATGACGGCGGTGATGGACGCGCGCGGCCGCTACAAGGATCTGTTCGAGAAGAAGCACGGCATCCGCCTTGGCTTCATGGGCTTTTTCGTGAAGGCGGTGGCGCTCGCCGCGCGCGACGTGCCCTCGGTCAACGCCTTCATCGAGGGCGACGAGATCGTCTATCACGACTATCTCGACGTCTCGGTCGCGGTCTCGGCGCCCAACGGCCTCGTCGTGCCGGTGATCCGCAATGCGGACGCGATGAGCTTCGCAGAAATCGAGAAGACGATCGCCGACTTCGGCAAGCGCGCCAAGGACGGCACGCTCAAGATCGACGAGATGAAGGGCGGCACCTTCACCATCTCCAACGGCGGCGTGTTCGGCAGCCTGCTTTCCACGCCGATCATCAACCCGCCGCAATCGGCGGTGCTCGGCATGCATCGCATCGAGGAGCGGCCGGTGGTGGTCGACGGCCAGATCGTCATCCGCCCGATGATGTACCTTGCCCTCTCCTACGATCACCGCCTGGTCGATGGCCGCGAGGCGGTCACCTTCCTCGTCCGCGTCAAGGAAGCGATCGAGGATCCGACCCGTCTGCTGATCGATCTTTGATCGCCGGGGCACCGTCCCCACATCCGTATGGGTTGAGCCTGTCGAAGCCCTGCCCTTCCAAAGGGCAAACGAAAGGACAGCCCTTCGACAGGCTCAGGGCAAGCGGAGTTTCCAATGGACGACTATGATTTCGACGTTCTGGTGATCGGTGCCGGACCCGGCGGCTATGTCGCGGCGATCCGCGCGGCGCAGCTGGGGTTGAAGACGGCCTGTGCGGAGAGCCGCGAGACGCTGGGCGGCACCTGCCTCAACGTCGGCTGCATTCCCTCCAAGGCGCTGCTCCACGCGTCCGAGCTGTTCGAGGAAGCCGCGCACGGCACGCTCGCGAAGTGGGGTGTCAAGACCGCGGGCGTGGAGCTCGATCTCGACGCCATGCACGGCACCCGGCTGGAAGCGATCAAAGGGCTGACCGGCGGCATCGAATTCCTGTTCAAGAAGAACAAGGTCGAGTGGCTGAAGGGTCATGCCGCCTTCACCGGCAAGGACAGCGTCAAGGTCGGCGACCGCGACGTGCGCGCCAAGAACATCATCATCGCCACCGGCTCCAGCGTCGCACCGCTTCCCGGCGTCGAAATCGACCATGAGGCGATCGTCGATTCGACCAGCGCGCTCGAGCTTTCCAAGGTGCCCGGCCATATGGTCGTCATCGGCGGCGGCGTCATCGGGCTCGAGCTTGGCTCGGTCTGGCGGCGCCTGGGCGCCAAGGTGACCGTGGTCGAGTTCCTCGACCAAATCCTGCCCGGCATGGACGGCGAGGTCCGCAAGGAAGCCGCCAAGATCTTCAAGAAGCAGGGCTTCGACATCAAGACCGGCACCAAGGTTACAAAGGCGGAGCGCACCGGCAAGGGTGTCACCCTCACCGTCGAGCCGGCCAAGGGCGGCGATGCCTCCACCATCGAGGCGGACGTCGTGCTCGTCGCGATCGGCCGCCGGCCCAACATCGACGGGCTCGCGCTCGACAAGGCGGGGCTGACGGTCAACCAGCGCGGCCAGGTCGAGATCGACCATGATTTCCGCACCAAGGTGCCGGGCATCTGGGCGATCGGCGACGTCGCGCCCGGCCCAATGCTCGCCCACAAGGCGGAGGACGAAGGCATTGCCGCGGCCGAGAATATCGCCGGCCTCACCGGCATCGTGAACCACGATGTAATCCCGAGCGTGGTCTATACCATGCCCGAAATCGCGGGCGTCGGCCTCACCGAAGAGCAGGCCAAGGAAGCCGGGGAGATCAAGGTCGGCAAGTTCCCGATGATGGCCAACAGCCGTGCCAAGACCAATCGCGAGCCCGACGGCTTCGTCAAGGTGATCGCCGACGCCAAGACCGACCGCGTGCTCGGCGTCTGGATCATCGCATCGGTCGGCGGCACGATGATCGCGCAGGCCGCGCAGGCGATGGAATTTGGCGCCACCAGCGAGGACATCGCCTACACCTGCCACGCCCACCCGACGCACAGCGAGGCAGTGAAAGAAGCGGCCATGGCGGTGACAGGCAAGCCGATCCACATCTGAACTGCACCCGGGCGGGACGCCAGGGAACAGCCTGAACCCGGCATCGTTGGTGCGCCGCAACGATTGACCGAGGTTTACCGATGAAAGTTCCGATGTCCGCAGCGCTCGCGTCCGCGCTGGCTCTTGCCGCCTGCGGCCCCAAGGCGCTGGAGCTGCCCGCCGACCCGATCGACCGCGCCGCGACGTGCGGCGTGGTCGCCGCCGCAAACGCGCGCTCGCAGGTCGCCGAACTGAAGGCGCCGCTCCCGTTCGAGGCGCAGACCAAGATCGTCCATTATACGATGATCGCAGCGTCGAACGGCGGTACCTTCGATCCCAAGATCGCCGGCACCGTCTCCGAGCGCATGGCCGCGCTCCAGGAAGGTATCACCGAGGGCAAGTGGCAGGACCTCATCCCCGCCTGCGCAGAGGCCTATCCCGTAGCCGAGAAGACCGACGTCACGCTTCCCTCCGACAGCTTCGAGGCGGGCCTTGGCTGCGATTCGACGATCGACTTCCTGTCCGATGCGATGCGCGCGAACGAGGCCGATTATGCCGACCAATATGGCGAAATGGCCGGCCTCCAGCGCGAATTCGACCGTTCGCTCGCGCCGGGCCTAAACGCCCGCGCCGGATCGCGCCTCGAGGAGCAGCGCGACCTTCGCAACAAGGCGGTTGCGGAATTCACGGGGCTTGGCTCGCCGGCCGCGTTGCTCCAACAGTGCGAGGCGCGGTTCGGGGATTGAGGCCGCGGACGAGGGGGCGTGATTGCGGGTCCGGCATAGCTTAAGGCGCGTCCACATCTGGCTCGGCTGGCTGGTCGGCGTGCCCTTTCTGCTCTGGACGCTGAGCGGCCTCGTCATGGCGTGGAAGCCGATCGAGGAGGTTCGCGGCACCGCACTCGTCGCCGACACGCCGGCGCTGCCCAACGGCGTCGTCCCCGTCCCCCCCGCGATCGGCCCGCGTGCCGTGAAGTCGGTCGAGCTCGTCGGCGACGCCGCCGGTCCGCGCTGGCTGGTCCGCTATGCCGACGGCCCCGCCCGCCGCGCCGACGCACGAACCGGCGCGTTGCTTCCACCGCTCACCGCCGCCGAGGCGATGGCGACCGTCCGCGCGCGCTTTACCGGCGATGCCAAGCCCGTCTCCGTCACCCGCACAAGCGCCGACGATCCGCCGCTCGATCTCCGCCGGCCGCTCGCCACCTGGCGCGTCGGCATGGACGACGGCACCGCGCTCTACGTCGCGGCCGACAGCGGCGAGATCGTCGCGCGCCGCACGCGCTGGTGGCGAATCTACGATTTCATGTGGGGCATCCACATCATGGACCTCGAGACGCGCGAGAACACCAGCAACGGTTTCCTCTTCGCCTTCGCGATCCTCTCCACCGCGACCGCGCTGCTCGCGCTCATTCTCCTCCCGCTCTCGTCGCGCCGGAAACGAAGCCGGTGAACGATCACGCCAGCGCGATCGGCCCGGTGCTGACGGTCCTCAACCTTGCGGGGATCGCCGTGTTCGCGCTCACCGGCGCGCTCGCCGCCACCGCAAAGAAGCAGACTTTGGTCACTGTCCTCTTCTTCGCCGTCGTCACCGCCGTCGGCGGCGGCACTTTTCGCGATCTGCTGATCGGCGCGCCGGTCTTCTGGATTCAAGAGAATGCCACGCTGCTCATCTGCCTCGCCGCCGGCACTGCGGTCTGGGTTGCCCCGGCGCGATGGTGGAGCGAGCGGGCCTTGCTCTGGCTCGATGCAATCGGCCTCTGTGCCTACGCCACCTACGGCGCCGCCAAGGGGCTCGACTATGGCATCGCGCCGATCCCGGCGATCGGCATGGGCGTCGTCACCGCCTGCCTTGGCGGCATCATCCGCGACGTGCTGGCGGGCGAGCCGTCGATCCTGATGCGGCCCGAACTCTACGTGACCGCCGCGGCGCTCTCGTCCGCGCTCATGGTGCTGCTGGCAATCGCCGGCCTGCCCTTCGCCATTGCCGGTCTCATCGCCGCGCTCGCCGGCTTCGGACTCCGCGCCGGCGCGATCCGCAACCGCTGGAGCCTCCCCGCTTACGACCGCTGATGCGGCGTCAGCGGCGCCAGAACATCAGCAGATCGAGCAACGATCCGCCCGCCCTCACCGGCGGCAGCGGCGCGACCGGCGGGCATTCGAGGCAGCGCGCCTGCAGCGCCGGGCCGGCGAGCATCCGCCGCGCATCCGCTATCGCACGCGCCACGAGCGCGCCCGGCTCCCCGGCGATCCGGCTGTAGATATCCTGCGGCGCTTCCTCGGCGCCGCCATAGGTCTTGAGCAGCCTCTCGACGACCCCCGGCTCCTTCTCGAGATATACGGGCCGCACCGTGGCGGGATCGAGGTCGGCGCGGCGCGCGGCCTCGGCGATGGCCGCGTCGAGGCTGCCGAACTGGTCGACCAGCCCAAGCTGGCGCGCGGTGCCGCCGTCCCACACCCGTCCCTGCGCTATCGCATCGACGCGCTCGACCGGCAGCTTGCGCGCCTCTCCGACGATCTGGAGGAAGCGGCGGTAGGTGCCCTCGACGCCCTGTTGGATCAGCCGCCCGGCGAGCGGCGAGGGGCCACGCAATATGTCCGGCTCGCCCGACAGCGGCGTCGTCTTCACTCCGTCGGCGCCGACGCCGATCTTGTCGAGCGCACCCTGAAAGCTCGGGATGATGCCGAACACGCCGATCGATCCGGTGATCGTGTCCGGCTCGGCGAAGATGCGGTCGCCCGCGGTGGCGATCCAATAGCCGCCCGACGCCGCGACCGACCCCATCGAGATCACCACCGGCAAACCCGTGTCCTTGGCGGCGAGCACCGCCTGGCGAATCCGCTCCGATCCCATCACCGATCCGCCAGGCGAATCGATCCGCACGACCAGCGCCTTCAGCGGCTTTTCCGAAAGCCCGCGCTGCAGCGCCTCGACGATCGTCTCCGCGCCCGCCGTGCCGAGCTCCGACTGGCCGTCCATGATGTCGCCGGCGACGGTGAGCACGCCGATCGATCCGCTCGGGCTGCCCGCCGGGTTGCGGCCGACATAGGCGTCATAGGCGATGGCCTTGAAATTGCCGGGGACCGAATCGTCGTCGGTGCCGGCGAGTTCGGCAATGCGGCTGCCGAAGGCGGTGCGGTCGCCGAGCTTGTCGACCAGCCCCATGTCGAGCGCCGCGCGCGCCATGTCGCCGCCCGCCGCGGCGACGGCAGCGTCGGGCGCGGCGGCATAGGCCGCGACCTTCGCCTTGGGCCGCGCCTGCGTCACATCCTGCAGCCAGCTTTCCCACAGCGATCCGGCGAGCGCTTGGTTCGCCTCACGCGCTTCAGGGGACATGTCGCTGCGGATGAACGGCTCGACCGCCGCCTTGTAGGTGCCGACGCGATAGACGTTGGCGGTGACGCCCAGCTTGTCGAGCAGGCCCTTGTAATAGAGGCCGGTACCGCCCGGCCCCGCGATCGCCACCGCGCCCAATGGGTTGAGCCAGATCTCGCTCGCATGCGCGGCGAGCGTGTAGCCGCCGTCGGTATAGCCAGAGGCATAAGCGATCACCGGCTTGCCCGCCTTGCGCGCACGGTCGAGCGCGTTGCCGACGTCCGACAGCGCGGTCTGCCCGCCGCCGGTGAACACGTCGAGATCGAGCGCGATCGCCTTCACCCGCGAATCGCGCGCCGCGGTATCGATGGCGTGGACCAGATCGCGCAGGCGATATTCGCTCGCGATGGTGGCGCCCGACAGGTAGGTCACCGCGTCCGTCTCGGCCGGCTGCTCGACGATCGCCCCCGAGATGTCGAGAAGCAGCGCGCCGTCGCTGCGGCTCGACGCATAGGGCTTGACCGTCAGCGCCGCGTAGAGCGAGGCGAAGAACAGCAGCATGAAGACGAGCACCAGCCCGTCCTTCACGCCCACCAGAAGCCGCCAGACCTTGCCGAGGATGCGCATGGCTGCGCGCTAGACCAGTGCGGCAGCACTGTAAATCGGGCGGCGATAGCGGGTGCCATCGGGCCGGACGCAAAAAATCGCCAGGCCGCTCCCTTGACCCCGCGAAGCTGCGCATTAGATCGCCTGCATTGGCACTCGCTCCAATCGAGTGCTAACAGCTTTTTGCATCGCGGCGCCGATTGGGCGAACCGCATTATTGAAAGGTGAGGCAGTATGAACTTCCGACCGCTGCATGACCGCGTGCTGGTCCGCCGCGTCGAGGCCGACGAAAAGACGGCCGGCGGCATCATCATCCCCGATACCGCGAAGGAAAAACCGCAGGAAGGGGAAGTCGTCGCCGCGGGCACCGGCGCGCGCAACGAGGCCGGCGAGATTCACCCGCTGGAGGTGAAGGCCGGCGACAAGATCCTGTTCGGCAAATGGTCGGGCACCGAGGTCAAGATCAACGGTGAAGACCTGCTGATCATGAAGGAATCGGACATTCTCGGCATCGTTGGCTGAGCAAGTCCGCGCGGGGGCCATGGCCACTGCGAACATTCGGAACATTCGTGACCATTCGAAACTGAAAGGTAAGCCACATGGCAGCCAAAGACGTACGCTTTTCGCGTGACGCCCGTGAGCGGATTCTCCGCGGCGTCGACACCCTCGCCGATGCGGTGAAGGTGACCCTGGGCCCCAAGGGCCGCAACGTCGTAATCGACAAGAGCTTCGGCGCGCCGCGCATCACCAAGGACGGCGTCACCGTCGCCAAGGAGATCGAACTCAAGGACAAGTTCGAGAACATGGGTGCGCAGATGCTGCGCGAGGTCGCGTCGAAAACCAACGACCTCGCCGGCGACGGCACCACCACCGCTACCGTGCTCGCCCAGGCGATCGTGCGTGAAGGCATGAAGTCGGTCGCGGCCGGCATCAACCCGATGGACCTGAAGCGCGGCATCGACGTCGCGGTCGGCAAGGTCGTCGAGGATCTGAAGGCCCGCTCGAAGCCGGTTTCCGGCAACAACGAGATCGCGCAGGTCGGCGTCATCTCGGCCAATGGCGACACCGTCGTCGGCGAGAAGATCGCCGAGGCGATGGAGAAGGTCGGCAAGGAAGGCGTGATCACCGTCGAGGAAGCCAAGGGCCTCGAGTTCGAGCTCGACGTCGTCGAGGGCATGCAGTTCGACCGCGGCTATCTCTCGCCCTACTTCATCACCAACCCCGAGAAGATGCTCGTCGAGCTCAGCGATCCCTACATCCTGATCCACGAGAAGAAGCTTTCGAACCTGCAGGCGATGCTCCCGATCCTGGAAGCGGTCGTCCAGTCGGGCCGTCCGCTCCTGATCATCGCCGAGGACATCGAGGGCGAGGCGCTGGCCACTCTCGTGGTCAACAAGCTGCGCGGCGGTCTCAAGGTCGCGGCGGTCAAGGCGCCGGGCTTCGGCGATCGTCGCAAGGCGATGCTTGAGGACATCGCGATTCTGACCGGCGGCGAGATGATCTCCGAGGATCTCGGTATCAAGCTCGAGACCGTCACGCTCAACATGCTGGGCCAGGCCAAGCGCGTTTCGATCGACAAGGACAACACCACGCTGGTCGATGGCGCGGGTGAGGCCGACGGCATCAAGGGCCGCGTCGAGGCAATCCGCCAGCAGATCGAGAACACCACGTCCGACTACGATCGCGAGAAGCTCCAGGAGCGTCTGGCGAAGCTCGCCGGCGGCGTCGCGGTGATCAAGGTCGGCGGCGCGTCCGAAGTCGAGGTCAAGGAGCGCAAGGACCGCGTCGACGACGCGCTCCACGCGACCCGCGCCGCGGTCGAGGAAGGTATCGTCCCCGGTGGCGGCACCGCGCTCCTCTACGCCACCAAGGCGCTGGAAGGCCTCAAGGGCCAGAACGACGACCAGACCCGCGGCATCGACATCGTCCGCAAGGCGCTGCAGTCGCCCGTCCGCCAGATCGCCGAGAATGCGGGCCATGACGGCGCCGTCGTCGCCGGCAAGCTGATCGACGGCGGGGACCAGACGCTGGGCTTCAACGCCCAGACCGAGGTGTATGAGAATCTCGTCACCGCGGGCGTCATCGATCCCACCAAGGTCGTCCGCACCGCGCTCCAGGATGCCGCCAGCGTCGCGGGCCTGCTCATCACCACCGAAGCGGCGGTGAGCGAGCTTCCCGAAGACAAGCCGGCGATGCCCATGGGCGGCGGCGGCATGGGCGGCATGGGCGGCATGGACTTCTAAGTCCACGCCCTAAGCCGTTCGGCAAAAGACAAGGGCCGGGAGAGCGACCTCCCGGCCCTTCTTCATTCCTCTACGGACGCCTGCTCGTTTGCAACCGGCAGCGCGGCTGGGGCATCGTCGAGCATCGCAGCCGCTTCGTTGAGCTGGCGCGATTCGTCGGCGGTGAGTCCGCCGCTCCCGCTTTCGTCGCTGCAAGCGGCAAGCGTCATCAACAATGCGGCGGCGGCAAATCGGATCATCGCGCTATCTCCCGCCCGCCAACCTAGCGCGGCGCGCGGGCAAAGAAAAAGGGCCGCGGAGATGCCGCAGCCCTTTCCCTTGCAATTCCAACGCCCCCGAGGGGGCGATGCAGAAATTACATGCCGTTGGTGGCAACTTCCTCGGCCGCATTCGCGCTGGCGTTCGCCGAATCGGCGGCCGCACCGGCGTTGGCGGCGGCGTCGAGCGCCGTGTCGGCCGCGTTCTGCGCGTCGGCAGCGGCGTCGGTCGCCGCGGCGTTGACGTCGGCAACGGCTTCGTCGGCAGTCACTTCCATGTTGGTCTCGGCCGCGTTGGTCTCGGCGGCGGTGTCGGTGTTGTTGCAGGCGGCGACGCCGAGCGTGGCAGCAGCAACGGCAATGAGAGCAATCTTCTTCATCGGGCTTCCCTCCTTATGGGAAAAAACATTCCGCCGGGCGAGGTGCCGGGCAAGAGACTTGCCCGCCAGACCGGCGGCGCGCTGAATTAATCCAGCCTGACCACCTTGTCTACTACTTTAGTCATCAATAGCCGGCGACGCTTTCGTCCCATCCGAGCGGCACCACCGGCAGCGGTGCATCTGCCGCGGCCATGCCGCCTTCCGGGTCGGCGGTCGGAACCTCGGGCTCGACCGGCGGCGTGTCCGGCTCGGCAAGCGTCGGCGCATCTTCGGCAGTCGGATTTTGTTCGAGCGCCTCGTCGAGCAGCCGCTGCTGCTCGGCATCCGACAGCGTATCGGCGGGCGCGGCGCCCTGCTGGTCGGCGATGTCGAGATCGCGGCGCTGGAGATAGGCGTCGCGCGCGGTGGCATAGGCATCCGCGCTCGTCGCGAGCACCGCGTCATAGCCGGTGTCCATCACGCGCGAGCGCGCATCTATGACCCGCATCGCCGTCGCTCCGGCCTTGAGCTCGCCCGACGCACCTGCCTCGTCGAGCGCGATGCCGACCGGATCGACGAAGAACTGGAGGCCGGTGCCGGCCGCATCGCGCACCGTCGACGGCCCGAGCAGCGGCAGCACGACATAGGGGCTCTTCTTTGCGCCCCATACCGCGAAGGTCTGGCCGAAATCCTCGCTGGTCGAGGGCATCCCCATGCCGGTGGCGTGATCGGCGAGGCCGCCGACGCCGATCGTGGTGTTGACGACGAAGCGGCCGAGCGAATTGAACGCGCGCTTGGGTTTGCCCTGGAGCAGATTGTTGACGAAGTGCAGCGGCTCCATGAGGTTGGAGAGCACGCGGCTGAACCCACGCCGTGCCGGAACCGGCGTCACCGTGCGATAGACGGTGGTTGCCGGCTTCACGACCGCCTTGTCGAGCCCTTGGTTGAAGGCAAAGACGCCGCGGTTGAACCCCTCATAGGGATCGCGAGGGTCTGCCGCGCCGGTGGTGGCGCAGGCGGAAAGCGATGCGCAGGCCGCGACTATCAAGAGCTTACGCATCAAATTCCGAGTCCCTCTACGCCGGTCCGCGCCCGTGCCACAGGGCCATGAGGGTGCCAAGCGGCAATCGCGCGCCTTGACCCCTATATAAAGATATCTTTATATCCTTATCCATGGCGGACCCGGCAGAATGTTTCCGTGCGCTCGGCGATCCGACGCGATTGCGCATCGTGGCGCTGCTGCGGCTCATGGAGCTGTCGGTGGGTGAGCTGGCACAGGTGCTGGGGCAGAGCCAGCCGCGTGTCTCGCGCCACGTGAAGATCCTGATCGATGCGGGCCTCGCCGAGCGGCGCAAGGAAGGGAGCTGGGTGTTCCTCAACCTCGCGCCCGCGGCACGGATCGATCCTTTGTTCGCGCTGCTCGACCGCTGGGGCGAGCTCGACGGCGCCGGCCATTGGGAAGCGGCGGACGCCGCGCGCCTCGCCGCCGTCCGCGCCGACCGGGCCGCGGCGGCGCAGCGCTATTTCGAAAGCCACGCGCGCGATTGGGACGCGATCCGCTCGCTCCACATCGCCGAAAGCGAAGTCGAGGCCGCGGTTGCGCGCGCGCTCGCCGACCGGCCGATCGGCAGGCTGGTAGATGTCGGCACAGGGACGGGGCGGATGCTGGCGCTGTTCGGCGGCGACGCGGAGTGCGCCACCGGCATCGACCGCAGCCCCGAGATGTTGCGCCTCGCCCGCGCCAAACTCGCCGAGACGGGGCTGGACAGCGCGGAGCTGCGCCAGGCCGACATGTATGCGCTACCGCTTGCGTCGGGCAGCGCAGACACCGTCATCCTGCACCAGGTGTTGCACTATGCGCAGCAGCCCGACGCCGCGATCGCGGAGGCCGCGCGGCTGCTGCGGCCCGGCGGGCGGCTGCTGATCGTCGATTTCGCACCGCACGAGCTGGAGGAACTGCGCAGCCGCGACGCGCACGCGCGGCTCGGTTTCGCCGACGACATCATGCTCAAATATCTCGGCGCGTCGGGCCTTGCCGGCCGGGTGGTCGAGCATCTCAAGGGTGGCGAGCTCACCGTCACCATCTGGTCCGGCGAGCAGCCGGAAAATCGCCTGAAGGTGGTGGCATGACCCTCGCCCCTTCGATCGAACGGCTCGCCGAGCCCTTGTTCGCCGACGTCGCGGGCGACATCGCCGTCAGCTTCGAATTCTTCCCGCCCAGGACGGAGAAGATGGAAGAGACGCTGTGGCAGTCGATCGCGACGCTGGCGCCGCTCGGCCCGCGCTTCGTGTCGGTCACCTACGGCGCCGGCGGATCGACGCGCGAACGCACCCATTCTACCGTCGCACGCATCCAGCGCGAGACGGGCCTCGAAGCCGCCGCGCACCTCACTTGCGTCGAGGCGAGCCGCGACGAGATCGACGCGGTGGCGCGCGACTATTGGGCGGCGGGCATCCGCCATATCGTCGCGCTGCGCGGCGATCCGCCCGAGCAGGGCAAGGCGTTCGCGTCGCACCCGCAGGGCTATGCCAATGCGGTGGAGCTGGTGCGCGGGCTGAAGGCGGTGGCGCCGTTCGAGATTTCGGTGGCGGCCTATCCCGAATGCCATCCCGAATCGCGCAACCGCGCTGCCGATCTCGACAATCTGTGGCGCAAGATCGACGCCGGGGCCGACCGGGCGATCACCCAATTCTTCTTCACGCCCGACTGCTTTTTCCGCTTCCGCGACCAGGCTGCGGTGATGGGCATCGATGCGGAGATCGTGCCCGGTATCCTCCCAGTCTCCAACGTCGCGCAAACGCGCAAGTTCGCCGGCCAGTGCGGCGCCGACATCCCCGACTGGATGGACCGGCTGTTCGAAGGGCTCGACAACCTCCCCGCCGCGCGCCAGCTCGTCGCCGCGACGGTGGCGGCGGAATTGTGCGGCCGGCTCTATGCGGGCGGCGTCCGCCACTTCCACTTCTACACGCTCAATCGCGCCGAACTGGCCTATGCGATCTGCCACCTGCTCGGCCTCCGCCCCGCCCCACAGGCTGCGGAGAAGGCGGCGTGAGCATCCGGGAGACGCTGATCGCCGCCGCGAAGGACCGCATCCTCATCAAGGACGGGCCGTTCGGCACCGAGATCCAGAAGCGCAAGCTCAAGGAAGCCGATTATGCCGGATCGCTCGGCCTCGCCCGCGATCAGAAGGGGAATAACGATCTCCTCGCGCTAACCCGGCCCGATATCGTCCAGGCGATCACCGATGATTATCTCGCCGCCGGCGCCGACATCATCGCCACCAACACGTTCAGCGCCAACAGCATCAGCCAGGCCGATTATGCCGCCGAGCATCTTGTGCGCGAAATCAACACGGCATCCGCGCGGATCGCCCGCACCGCGGCCGACACCTGGGCGGCGAAGGACGGACGGCCGCGCTTCGTCGCCGGTGCGATCGGGCCGACCAACAAGACCTTGTCGCTGTCGCCCGACGTCAACGATCCCGGCTATCGCGAGATCGACTTCGACCAGTTGAAGGCGGTCTATCGCGAGCAGACCGACGCGCTGCTGGCAGGCGGCGCCGACTTTATCCTCATCGAGACGATCTTCGACACGCTGAACGCCAAGGCGGGGATCATGGCGGCGCGCGAGGCGGCGGATGATCTCGGCCGCGACGTGCCGCTGATGATATCGATGACGATCACCGATCTCGCCGGCCGCAATCTCTCCGGCCACACGGTCGAGGCGTTCTGGAATGCGGTGCGCCATGCCCGGCCCGTCACCATCGGCCTCAACTGCTCGTTCGGCGCGGAGCAGCTCCGCCCGCACGTCCAGGCGCTGGCGCAGATCGCCGACGCGCTGCTGATGGTCTATCCCAACGCGGGTCTCCCCAACGAGATCGGCGAATATGACGAGCTGCCTGTCGAGACCGCGGCGCTGATCGGCGCCTGGGCCGAAAAGGGCCTGGTCAACGCGGTCGGTGGCTGCTGCGGATCGAGCCCCGCGCATATCGCCGCAATCGCGAAGGCGGTGGCGGCGCTGCCCGCCCGCGCCGTGCCAAAGCCCGCCGTCCGCACCCGCCTCGCCGGCCTCGAACCGATGACCCTCGCCGCATAGACCGCTCCCGCTTGCGGGAGAGGATTGGGTGAGGGTGCCTTTTCGTCCTTTGGATTTTTGATGACCAGTCCGCCAGCCTCGCTTCGCTCGGCCCCTCACCCCGACCCTCTCCCGCAAGCGGGAGAGGGGGTGTCGTCCTTCGTCAATATCGGCGAGCGCACGAACGTCACCGGATCGGCAGCGTTCAAGAAGCTCATCATGGCCGGCGACTACGCCAAGGCGGTCGAGGTCGCGCGCCAGCAGGTGGAGAATGGCGCGCAGGTCATCGACATCAACATGGACGAAGGGCTGCTCGACGCCGAGGCGGCGATGACCACCTTCCTCAAGCTGATCGCCGCCGAGCCCGACATCGCCCGCGTTCCCTTCATGATCGACAGCTCGAAGTGGAGCGTGATCGAGGCGGGACTCAAATGCGTGTCGGGCAAGCCGATCGTCAATTCGATCAGCCTGAAGGAAGGCGAGGCCGAGTTCCTCGCCCATGCACGCAAGTGCCGCAACTATGGCGCCGCGGTGGTGGTGATGGCGTTCGACGAGACCGGGCAGGCGGACACCAAAGAGCGCAAGGTGGAGATCTGCGCGCGCGCCTACGACATGCTCGTCGCCGACGGCTTCGCGCCCGAGGACATCATCTTCGATCCCAATATCTTCGCGGTGGCCACGGGGATCGACGAGCACCGCCGCTACGCGCTCGACTTCATCGAGGCCTGCCGCGCGATCCGCATCCGCTGCCCGCACGCGCATATCTCGGGCGGGCTCTCCAACCTCAGCTTCTCGTTCCGCGGCAACGAACCGGTGCGCCGCGCGATGCACAGCGTGTTCCTCTATCACGCCATCCCCGCCGGGCTCGACATGGCGATCGTCAACGCCGGGCAGCTCGACGTCTACGACACGATCGACGCGGAGCTCCGCGAAGCGTGCGAGGACGTCATCCTCGACCGGGAGCCGAAGGACGGCGGCGACGCGACCGAGCGGCTGGTAGCATTGGCGGAGAAATATCTCGGCAGCGATCCGGTGCGCGAGAAGGAAGCCGCCGAATGGCGCGGCTGGCCGGTCGCCGCGCGGCTGTCGCACGCGCTGGTGAAGGGCATCGACGCGCATGTCGTCGAGGATACCGAGGAGGCCCGCCAGTCCGCCGAGCGGCCGATCCACGTCATCGAGGGTCCCTTGATGGACGGGATGAACGTGGTCGGCGATCTGTTCGGATCGGGCAAGATGTTCCTGCCGCAGGTCGTCAAATCCGCCCGCGTGATGAAGAAGGCGGTCGCCCACCTCATCCCCTTCATCGAGGCGGAGAAGGAAGCGACCGGCGCCACCGCGGGCAAGGGCCGCATTGTGATGGCGACCGTGAAGGGCGACGTCCACGATATCGGCAAGAACATCGTCGGCGTCGTCCTGCAGTGCAACGGCTTCGAGATCATCGATCTTGGCGTCATGGTGGCGTGGCAGGACATCTTGCAGGCGGCGAACGACAATCGCGCCGACATGATCGGGCTCTCCGGCCTCATCACCCCCTCGCTCGACGAGATGGTGACGGTGGCGGACGAAATGCAGCGCGCGGGGATGACGATGCCGCTGCTGATCGGCGGCGCGACCACCAGCCGCGTCCACACCGCGCTAAAGATCGACCCCGCCTATGAAGGGCCGGTGATCCACGTGCTCGACGCCAGCCGCGCGGTGGGCGTCGCCTCCGCGCTCGTCTCTGAGACGCAGCGCGATCCGCTCGTCAGCAAGACGGCGGGCGATTATGACGCGGTGCGCGTCACGCGCGCCAACAAGGGCCAGAACGAGCTCGCGACGCTGGCCGAGGCGCGCGCCAACGCGCAGCCGTTCGATCCCGAAGGCGTGGCGCCGCCGCCCGCCGAGCCCGGCATCCACCGCTTCGACGACTGGCCGCTCGACGACCTCCGCCAGACGATCGACTGGACGCCCTTCTTCCGCGCCTGGGAGCTGGCGGGCACCTATCCCGCCATCCTCGACGACGCTGTAGTCGGCGAAAGCGCGCGCAACCTGTTCGCCGATGCCGAAGCGATGCTCGACCGGATCGTCGCCGAGAAATGGGTGACGGCACGCGGCGTCGCAGGGCTGTGGCGTTGCCGCCGTGACGGCGACGACATCATGGTACTCGCCGGCAACGACGAGACGCGCCTGCCCATGCTCCGCCAGCAGGTGAAGAAGCGCGAAGGTCGCTGGAACCACAGCCTCGCCGATTTCATCGCCGCCGATGAGGACTGGATGGGCGGCTTTGCGGTCGCCATCCACGGACTCGAGCCGCACCTCGCGCGCTTCAAGGCCGAGACCGACGATTATTCGGACATCTTGCTGAAGGCGCTTGCCGATCGTCTCGCCGAGGCGTTCGCCGAACGGCTGCACCGCCACGTCCGCACCACGCTGTGGGCCTATGCGCCGGACGAAGCGCTGAGCAACGACGAACTGATCCGCGAGAAATATCGCGGCATCCGCCCCGCGCCGGGCTATCCCGCCTGCCCCGAGCACAGCCTGAAGCCGATCCTGTTCGACATGCTCGGCGGTGATGGCGATGCGGGGCCAGCGGGCATCTCGCTCACCTCCAGCTTCGCGATGCTGCCGACCGCCGCGGTCTCAGGTTTCTATTTCGCCCACCGCGACGCGAGCTATTTCGGAGTGGCCCGCATCGGCCGCGACCAGCTCGAGGACTATGCTTCGCGTCGCGGGGTGGATGCCGATCAGGCCGAGCGCTGGCTCCGCCCCAATCTCGACTGAAATTTATTTCGCTTCGTTTGTCGAACCGGGCGTGCCCTGTTCGACGAGGGTATAGGAGCCGCCGATCCGGCGGGCCGATACGGGAGACGACGCGATGAAATGCATGATCTTTGTGAAAGCGACCGAGGACAGCGAAGCGGGCCGGATGCCGCCCGAAGAGCTGCTGACCGCGATGATGCGCTACAACGAGGAGCTGGTGAAGGCGGGCATCATGCTCGCCGGCGACGGGCTGCGGCCGAGCCGCGAGGCCGTGCGCGTCCATTTCGATGGCGCCAGCCGGACGGTGACCGACGGCCCCTTCGCCGAGACCAAGGAGCTGGTCGCCGGCTACTGGATCTGGGAGGTGAAGTCGCTGGAAGAGGCAATCGAGTGGGTGAAGCGCTGCCCCAACCCGATGTTCGGCCCTAGCGACATCGACATCCGTCCGGTCTACGGAATGGAGGATTTCGCCGAGATCACCACCGATGAGGTGCGTGACATCGAGGCCCGCATCCGGCCGCAGCTCGAAGGCAAGCACTAAACGGCCAAGCCGTCATTGCTGGCGGCCATGACCGCCGCCGATTTCCGCCGGACTTTGGACGCGCTGTGGCGGATCGAATCGCCGCGGTTGATCGGCGCGCTCGCACGGCTGACGCGCGATGTCGGCCGCGCCGAGGAGCTGGCGCAGGACGCGTTGGCGGCGGCGCTCGTGCAATGGCCCGAGGAGGGCATCCCGGAGCGGCCCGGCGCCTGGCTGTTGGCGACCGCCCGGCGCCGCGCGATCGACGGTTTCCGACGCGACGCGATGATGCGGCGCAAGCATGCGCTGATCGCGCACGAGCCGGAGGGTTTCGAGCCCGATGCGGAAGCGCGGATCGACGACGATCTTGGCGACGAACTGCTGCCGCTGATGTTCGTCGCCTGCCACCCGATCCTGCCAATGGACGCGCGGGTGGCGCTGACCTTGCGGGTGCTCGGCGGCCTTTCGACTGCCGAGATCGCCCGCGCGTTCCTGACCGCCGAGCCGACCGTCGCGCAGCGGATCGTCCGCGCCAAAAAGACGCTCACCGACGCGGACGTGCCGTTCGAAGTGCCGGCCGGCGCCGAGCGGACGGAGCGGCTCTCGTCGGTGCTTGCCGTCCTCTATCTGATCTTCAACGAGGGCTACGCCGCGAGCGCGGGCGAGGATTGGGTGCGCCCCGCATTGTGCGAGGATGCCATGCGCCTGGGCCGCATCCTCGCCCAGCGGATGGACGAAGCCGAAGTCCATGGGCTCGTTGCGCTGATGGAATTGCAGGCATCGCGGCTGAAAGCGCGGACGCGGGCGGACGGGGCCCCGATCCTCCTCCCCGATCAGAACCGCGCGCTGTGGGACCGGCTTCTCATCACCCGCGGCCTCGCCGCGCTGGAGCGGGCCGAGGCGGCGGGTGCGCGCGGCCCCTATACGCTGCAGGCCGCGATCGCCGCCTGCCATGCCCGCGCGTCACGCAGCGTTGAGACCGACTGGATCCGCATCGCCGCTCTTTATGCGGCGCTTGCCGAGGCGATGCCATCGCCGGTGGTCGAGCTCAACCGGGCGGTGGCGCTGGGTATGGCGTTCGGCCCGGAGCGGGGCCTCGCCTATCTCGAGACGATCGCCGGCGCGCCGAGCCTTCAGCGCTATCATCTGCTCCCCGCCGTTAGCGGCGACCTCTTGGCAAAACTTGGCCGTCATTCTGAGGCCGCCGCTGCCTTCCGCGCCGCTGCTTCTCTCGCCATCAACGCCACCCAAAGAGCCGCGCTGATAGCCCGCGCCGAGGCCGTCGAATTAAATCATCAGCCGAAGACTTGATCGACTCATCAAAACGCGGCAATAAGTGTTGGTTGATTGCTCAATCAAGTAAGGGCCTCATGCGCGCACATGCCTCATCGTTTGCAGCGATCCTGTCGTTCGCTTTCACGCCTCCTGCATTCGCGGAGGAACGCCGTCATGAAACCGTGGTCGTAATCCCGGCCGCGGCGCCCGTAGTGTGGGACGCGTTGACCACCGCCGAGGGCTGGAAGCGGATGGGTGTCGGGATGGCGCGGGTGGACTTTCGCGTCGGCGGAACGATCGAGACGAGCTACGACGCCAAGGCGAAGCCCGGCGATCCGGACAATATCACCAGCGTGGTCGTGGCCTATCTTCCCGGGCGCATGATGGCGCTGCGCAATACCAAGGCGCCGCCGAACTTCCCTTACGCGAAGGAGTTCGCGACCACCGTCACCGTGTTCGAGATCGCGCCTGTCGACGCGTCCTCCACGCGGGTCACGGCGACGGGCGTGGGCTATCGCGAAGGCCCCGCCTACGATTGGCTCATCAAGATGTTCAGCGAAGGAAACCGCTGGTCGCTGGACCAGCTTGCCAAGAGCCTCGCGGCAAGCGCCAAGCCGGTTGATGGACAATAAGCGTGAGCGGCGACGCGCAACTCCCGACACGCGACCGGCTCATCCACACCGCCATGCGGCTCTTCGCGGAGAAGGGCTATCTCTCGACATCGGTGGCCGACATCCTGCGCGAAGCCGGCGCGAACTCGGGCAGCCTGTATCATGCCTTTCCGACCAAGCAGGATCTGCTGATCGCGGTGCTCGAAACCTATCGGCAGGGCATAGAGCCGATGCTGCTCGCTCCGGCCTGGCAGGATGTCGAGGATCCGATCGACCGCATCTTCGCGCTGCTGGACGCCTATCGCCGCCGGTTGGAGGACAGCGACTGCCTGTACGGCTGCCCCATCGGATCGATCGCGCTCGAACTGCATGAACCCGATCCTGCGGTGCGGGAGCTGCTCTCCGCCAATTTCACCGGATGGGTGGGTCATATCGAGGCTTGCCTCGATGCCGCTAGCGACCGGCTGCCCGCCGATCTCGACCGCCATGCGCTGGCAGTGTTCGCGCTGACGACCATGGAGGGCGGGGTGATGCAGGCCCGCACCCACCGGACGCTCGCCGCCTTCGATGCCTCGGTGGCGATGTTGCGCGACTATCTCGGCCGGCTGGAGATGGCCGGCCGCCAGAGCGAAACAGGGGAGAGACTGCGATGAATATGAATGCTCTCCTTATCGCGGGCGGCGGAGGCCTGGTCGCGCAGCTCGCGATGGTCGTCGCCGGCCATTATAATGCCTTCATCAAAGACAATGTCTTCGCTGTCGGCGGCATGGCGATCTCGCTTGTCGCGGGACTGGCCTATGCGCGGCTTGCCGCCGAAGGATGGCCTTCGAGCCTGGCGGGCGGGCTGGTTGCGGGCGGCGGCTGCGCCTCCCTCGGCATTGCCCTGTCCCTGGCGCTCAAGGATGTGCCGCCCGCGGTTCTCGCTTTCGGCACGATCGGCTCGGCGGTCGCCGGGCTGGCCGGCGCGGCGATCGGCAAGGTCCTGTCCTAGACGCCGCTGCACCAGCGCGCTGACGAAGTTTCAACCTCTCCGGCCTAATCGTCATCCCGCGAACAGGGGAATGACGGAGACGGTGGCGTGAAAAAGACATTGGCCTCTTTGGCGATCCTCCTCGCCATGCCCGCCGCCGCGCAGCGCGCCGAGGCGCCGTTCGTCGTCGGCGACACCGGCTACCAGCGGCTTCAGGACGCGGTCGACGCGATCGGCGAGGGGCGCGGGACGATTCGCATTGCGCCCGGCCGCTACCGCCAGTGCGCGGTGCAGAATGCGGGCGAGATTGCTTATGTCGCGGATCAGCCCGGCACCGCGGTCTTCGAGCGCGCAACCTGCGAGGGCAAGGCCGCGCTGGTGCTCGGCGGGCAATCGGCGCGCGTCGAGGGACTGACCTTCCAGAGCCTGCGCGTGCCCGACAAGAATGGCGCGGGCATCCGCATCGAGAGCGGCGACCTCACCGTCGTCGAATCGATGTTCCGCGACAGCGAGAACGGCATCCTTTCGGCTTCCGATCCCAGCGGCACGATCCGCGTCGAGCGGTCGACCTTCTCCGGCCTCGGCGGCTGCGAGGACGGACACGGCTGCTCGCACAGCCTCTACATCGGCGAATATGGCAGTCTCTCGGTCGTCCGCTCGCGTTTCGAGCGCGGCACCGGCGGCCATTATCTCAAGAGCCGCACGCCGCGGATCGAGGTCGTCGATTCGAGCTTCGACGACACCCAGGGCCGCGCCTCCAACTATATGATCGACCTCTCCAACGGCGCCACCGGCACGATCGCGCGCAACACTTTCGTCCAGGGCAAGGACAAGGAGAATTATAGCGCCTTCGTGATGGTCGCGGCGGAAGGTGCGGACAACAGCTCGGCCGGCCTCGCCATCACCGACAATGACGCACGGCTTGCGCCCGGGGTCGATCGCAACACGTCGTTCGTCGCCGACGAAAGCGGCGATGCGCTCCGCATCGAGAACAACCGGCTGGGCAAAGGCATCCGCAGCTTCGAGAAGCGCTGACGGCGCCCAACTCCGCAAGATCGGACAACCGTGCGCGCCAGCCGATTGCTAACGTCGAGGGATGGAGAGCAGAGCAGCTTCGCCGCCCGGCGCAAAGCCTAGGCACCGCGGCATAGGCGCTGGCGCAGCGAGCTGGCCGCATGGCGGGTTTCCGCCGGCGGGATGGATGCTATAGGCGCTTCATGGTGCAAATAACGGCCGCAATCCGCCTCTGGCTGGCGCTGTTCGGGAGTGCGCTGGCGCTCGCCCTCGCCGCCGCACCCGCCTCGGCGCAGCGCGCGCCCAACATCAAGGCCGCACTGACCGCGGAGACCGACCGGCCGGCGCCGGGGTCGACCGTCACGCTCGCCTTCGTGATGACGCCCGACAAGGGCTGGCACGGCTATTGGAAGAACCCCGGCGACAGTGGCATGGAGACGCAGGCCGCCTGGACGCTCCCCGAAGGCGTCACGGCAGGGCCGCTGACCTATCCGACGCCGAAGCGGCTGATCGTCGCGGGGCTGATGAACTATGTTTACGAGGGCCGGTACGCGCAGCTCGTCGACCTGACGATCCCCGCGGGCCTCGCGCCGGGGACGCGGCTGCCGATCCGGGTGAAGCTCGATTACCTCGCCTGCACCGACGAGATCTGCGTGCCCGAAAGCGCGACGCTGGCAAAGGATTTGATCGTGGGCAGCGGCGGCGCAGAGCGCCGCGCCGAGTTCGACGCCTGGCGCGCCGAGCTGCCGCGCCCGCTGGGCAGTCCCGCGACCTTTGCGGCGGCGGGGGGCAAGCTGCGCCTCGCCATTCCCGTTCCCGCAGCGATGGCGCTCGATGATCCTTACGTTTTCCCGCTCGCCGACGGGATGATCGACTATGCCGCCGCGCAGGCGATAAGCCGCAGCGGCGATCTGCTGATCGTCGAGACCGAAGCGGGCGGACAAGCCAGCGGCGCGAAAGCCATCGAGGGCGTGCTGGCAATCGGCGGGCGGAGCGGCCTTTCGTTCGAGGCGGTGCCGGGCACCGTGCCCGCGGCCGGCGTGCCGATCGCCGCGGCCAGCGAGGCGCAGGGCGGCGGCGAAAGCGCCACCGCAATTCTCGCCGCGTTGGCAGGCGCGCTGATCGGCGGGCTGCTGCTCAACATCATGCCCTGCGTGTTCCCGATCCTGAGCCTCAAGGCGCTGAGTCTTGCCAAAGCGGGTGGCGACGAGGCCGCGGCGCGGCGAGACGCGCTCGCCTATACTGCGGGCGCGGTGCTGATCTGCCTCGCGCTCGGCGGCGCGCTGCTGGCGCTGCGGGCAAGCGGCGCGGCGGCGGGTTGGGCGTTCCAGCTCCAGGATCCGCGCGTGATCCTGCTGCTCCTCCTCCTCGTCAGCGCGATCGCGCTCAATCTCGCCGGCCTGTTCGAGATACCGGCGATCACCGCCGGATCGAGGCTCGCCGCGAGCGGCGGCGCAGCGGGGTCCTTCTGGACCGGCGCGCTCGCCGCCTTCATCGCGACGCCGTGCACCGGACCGTTCATGGGCGCGGCGCTGGGCGCGGCGCTGGTGCTGCCACCCGCCGCGGCGCTGGCGGTGTTCGCCGGGCTGGGCCTTGGCCTGGCATTGCCTTTCCTGCTGCTCGGCTTCGTACCCGCACTGCGCCGCAAGCTGCCCAGGCCCGGACCGTGGATGGACCGCCTCCGCCGCATCCTCTCGATCCCGATGTTCCTGACCGCGCTCGGCCTCGCCTGGATTCTCGGGCGGCAGGCGGGTGCCGACGGCATGGCGCTCGGACTCGCCGCCGCGCTGGTGCTGGGGCTCGGCCTCTGGTGGCTCGGCCGCCGCCAGGAAGCCGGATCGCGCGCCTGGCTGCCGCTGGCCCCTGCCGCGCTCGCCGCCGTCGCGGCGATGGCGCTGGTGCCCACCGTCGCCACTTCGCCCGCGGGCGCGAGCACGTCCGCCACGCTGCCCACAGAGCCGTTCAGCGAGACGCGCCTCGCCGCGCTGCAGGCCGAGAGCAGGCCCGTCTTCGTCTATTTCACCGCCGACTGGTGCGTCACCTGCAAGGTCAACGAGAAGGCCGCGCTGGAACGACAGGAAGTCGCCGACTCCTTCGCCGCCAAGGACGTGCAGGTGCTGGTCGGCGACTGGACGCGCGGCGATGCGGCGATCGGCCGCTTCCTCGAGAAGCACGGCCGATCCGGCGTTCCCCTCTACCTCTGGTATGCACCCGGCAAGCCGGTTGAGGTGCTGCCGCAGGTCCTGACCCCCAGCCGCCTCACCGAACTGAAGATATAGGAGAGAGACATGAAACCGATCCTCGCCATCGCCGCCGCAGTCGTGCTGGCCGCGCCCGCGATCGCCGCCGTCCAGGTCGGCCAGGCCGCCCCCAACTTCAAGCTCAACGATGCCGACGGCAAGGTCGTCACCCTCTCGGACTTCCGCGGCAAGACCGTAGTGCTCGAATGGCACAACCCCGGCTGCCCCTTCGTCCAGAAGCATTACAAGAGCGGCAACATGCAGAAGACGCAGGCCGCCGCCGCGAAGGACGGCGCGGTGTGGCTGACGATCAATTCCGGCGCGCCTGGCAAGCAGGGTCACATGTCCGGCGCGGAAGCCAAGAAGCTGGTCGCCGACGAGAAGGCGCGTTCGACCGCCTATCTGCTCGATCCCAAGGGCGTCGTCGGCAAGGGTTATGACGCCAAGACCACCCCGCACATGTACATCGTCGATGCCAAGGGCACCCTGGTCTACGCCGGCGGGATCGACGACAAGCCGACCGCCAATGCCGCCGACATCGCCGGCGCGCGCAATCATGTCGCCGCCGCGCTCGCCGAGATGAAGGCCGGCAAGCCGGTCTCGATCTCGACCAGCCGCCCCTATGGCTGCGCGGTCAAATATCCGGAGGCGTGAGCCACCACCATCGCCGCCGCTGTTGACCTGCAACGCGGCGGCGATATGGCGCGGCCATGCGCTTCTTCTCCGACAATGCCGCCGCCGTCTGCCCCGAGGTGATGGCGGCGCTTACCGAAGCCAATCACGTCGACACCGCTTATGACGGCGATGCGCTGAGCAAGCGGCTCGACGACGCTTTCTCCGATCTGTTCGAAACCCGCTGCCGCGCCATCTGGGTGGCGACGGGGACGGCGGCGAACAGCCTGGCGCTGGCGGCCTTGTGCCCGCCTCATGGCGCGATCGTCTGTCACCGCGACGCGCATATCCAGAACGACGAATGCGGTGCGCCCGAATTCTATACCCACGGCGCCAAGCTGCTGCTCGCCGACGGCGAGGGCGCGAAGCTGACGCCGGAGACGATCCGCGCGCTGCTCGCCGGGGTGCGCGACGATGTGCATCAGGTGCAGCCCGCCGCGCTCTCGATCACCAACGCCACCGAATATGGGCTGGTCTACACGCCCGATGAGGTGAAGGCGCTGGGCGATCTGTGCCGCGAGAAAGAGCTCGGATTCCACGTGGACGGCGCGCGCTTCGCCAATGCGGTGGCGCGACTCGATTGCCGCCCAGCCGACCTGACGTGGCGTGCGGGCGTCGATGCGCTGAGCTTCGGCTTCGTCAAGAATGGCGGCATGTCGGCCGAGGCGCTGATATTCTTCGACACCGCGCTTGCCGACGCGACACTCTATCGCAAGAAGCGCGCAGGCCACCTGCTCTCCAAGGGCCGCTTCCTCGCCGCGCAGATCCTGGCGATGCTGGAGGACGGCGTCTGGCTGCGCAACGCCCGCGCCGCCAACGATGCCGCGGCGCGGATCGGGGCGGCAGCCGGCGGAGATCGCCTCGTGCTGCCGGTCGAGGCGAACGAGGTGTTCCTGCGCGTCACGCCGGAAGAAGCAGCCGCGCTCCGCGATCAGGGCTTCGACTTCTACGACTGGGGCCCGGGCGAGGCGCGGCTGGTCGCGAGCTGGGACCAGCGGCCGGAGGACGTTTCCGCGCTCGCCGCCGCCATCGCCGCGCTCTGAGTGCGATCCGCCATGACGAAGGGATGATGGCACCGCGGGTGCTGATCCCCTTCATCGTCGTCACTCTGATCTGGGGATCGACCTGGATCGTCATCAAGGACCAGCTCGGCGCGGTCCCGCCCACCTGGTCGGTCGCCTATCGCTTCACCGCCGCCGCCGCCGCGATGTTTTTCTATGCACTGTGGAAGGGCGTGCCGCTCCGCATCGGAAGGCGCGGGCATTTGTTCGCTCTGTCATTCGGGCTTCCGCAATTCTTCCTGAACTTCAACCTCGTCTACGCGGCCGAACATTACATCACCTCGGGCCTCTGCGCCGTGCTGTTCGCGCTGCTGCTCGTTCCCAATAGCGCGCTTGGCTGGCTGTTCCTGAAGCATCGGATCACGCCGCGCTTCCTCGCCGGATCGGCGATCGCCACCGCCGGCGTCGCACTGCTCTTCGTGCAGGAGATGCGCAGCACCGCGCTCGCGCCGGGGGCGGTGCTGCTCGGCATCGGCCTAACCCTCGCCGCGGTGCTCTCCGCCTCGGTCGCCAACATCCTCCAGGCGACCGAGCGCGCGCGATCGATGCCGGTGGAAGGCGCGCTCGCCTGGGGCATGGCCTATGGTGTCGCCGCCAACATCCTCCTCGCGCTCATCCTCTACGGGCCGCCGGCGATCGAATATCGCGCGGGCTATTGGGCAGGCGTGCTCTACCTCGGCCTCGTCGCCTCGGCGCTCGCCTTCCCGCTCTACTTCGGCGTCATCCGCGCGGTAGGGCCGGGCAAGGCGGCTTATTCCAGCCTGCTGGTGCCGATCATCGCGATGGGCTTTTCGACGGTGCTGGAGGGCTATCACTGGTCGCCGCTCGCCGTCGCGGGCGGCGTGCTGGCGCTCGTCGGCCTGTTTGTCGCGCTCAAAGCACGGCGGCCCAATCCCGTGCCGATCGCCGATTAGTCCGGGAAACGAACAACGCTGTTCGGCCCCGGCAGGACGGGCTTTCCGTCCGACGGCGCGAGCGGCTGCCACCGCCCGCCCTTCGCGAAGGCGTCGATCGACGGATAGGCACCGATTTCCCGGACGCCGTCGATCGCGAACGGAAGCCCTTCCGCACCGAGCGGTGAATTGGCGTCGGCGATGTGGAAGTGCAGGTGCGGCTCGGACCCCTGGCCGGTGAAGCCCAGCGCGCCGATCTCCTGCCCGCGGCGCACCCTGTCGCCGACGCGCACCTTCAGTCCCGGCTTTAGATGCTCGTAGAAGGCATAGCGGCCGCCACCGATGTCGATCGCGATGTAATTGCCGGTGGCGTCGGCGAGCGTCTCGACGCCCTGAGGCGCGATGGTGCCCGGCTCCGCGACATCGTCGCGCGCGGCGATCACGATGCCGTCGGCAACGGCGAGCACCGGCGCGCCATAGCCGTGCGATGCGGAAAGCGGCTGGCCGCGGCCTTCGCCGCGCGTCGTCCCGCCCTTGGCGCCGAGCTTGAGGAAATCGACCGCGAACCGGCCCGGTATCCGCGCCTTGCCGCCCACCGCATAGACGACGCGGCGGTGGCCGCGCTCCATGCCCGCATCATAGACCGCCGCCCACGGCCCGCCGCGGAGAGGCGGGCCGATCGCGACCGCTGGCTTGCCGACCGTGGCCCGCACATCATCCGCCAGCAAACCGTCCGCGCCGACAATCCGGTGCGCGATGAACTCGGGCGGCGCGCCCGCGACCGTCAGATCGAGATAGGCGATGACGCGCTGGCCGGGCGCCACGATCGCAAGTCCCGCGCCCGCCCGTATCCCCGCGCGCCCGAGTGCAACGTCAAGCGTGGCGCCCTCGAGCCGCGCGAGGCGCTTGCCATCCGCGGTGACCTCGATCGCCGCGATCTCCAGCGGTTCGGCGGCAAAGTTGGTGAGGTGAAGCTCGTAGGCCAGGCGCTGGCCGTCGCGAACCGGAACGGGCTGCGGCGGATGGGGGACGCTGATGTCGAACCCCTGCCGGACCGGCACGGCAGGCGGAACAGCGGCGAGCAACGCCAAGGCGGCGGCGATCAGAAGCGAAATGCGCAACGCCCGTCTCCCACGATCCGCCCCTTCCGCCCGCCCTGGGAAATGGGTAGCGAAGGCGGGTGGACATCTACCTCCCCATCGCCGGGCTTTCCGTCAATGCGCTGGTGATCGTCGGGCTGGGCGGGATCGTCGGGCTGCTGACCGGGATGGTGGGCGTCGGCGGCGGCTTCCTCACCACGCCGATCCTGATCTTCTACGGCATTCCCCCCGCGGTGGCGGTCGCTTCCGCGACCACCCAGATCACTGGCGCCAGCGTCTCCGGCGTCATGGCGCACCAGCGCCGCAAGGGCGTCGACTATCGCATGGGCGCGGTGTTGATCGCAGGCGGCATCCTCGGCTCGCTCGCCGGCGGCGCGCTCTTCCGGCTGCTCCAGAACAGCGGCCAGATCGATACCGTCATCGCCTTGCTCTACGTGCTGCTGCTCGGCAGCATCGGCGCGCTGATGGCGAAGGAAGCGGCGATCGCGCTCGGCCTGATCAAGGCGAGCGAGAGGGCCACCGCCAAGCCCGCCAAACGCCACAATCCGCTGATCGCGATGCTGCCGATGCGCTGGCGCTTCTACCGCTCGGGCCTTTACATCTCGCCGCTGGCGCCGCTGCTGCTCGGCTTCCTGTCGGGCGTGCTGACCGTGCTGCTCGGCATCGGCGGCGGCTTCATCGTCGTTCCGGCGATGATCTACATTCTCGGCATGTCGACGCAGGTCGTCGTCGGCACCTCGCTGCTGATGATCCTCGCGGTCACCGCTGCCACGACGATGGTCCACGCCACCACCACCAAGTCGGTCGATATCGTCCTTGCCGCGCTGCTGCTTCTGGGCAGCGTGATCGGCGCGCAATATGGCGCACGGTTCGCGCAGAAAGCGAAGCCCGAACTGCTCCGCCTGCTGCTCGCTATCATCGTCCTCGCGGTGGCGGCGCGGATGGCGATCGGCCTCGGCTGGCGTCCTCCCGAAATCTACACGGTGCAATTGCTGTGAGACTGCCCCGCGCCGCCTTCGCCGCGTTGATCGCGCCGCTCATGATCAGCGCCACCGAGCCCGTGCTGGTGCCCGACGTCTCACAGCGCGACATCCAGATCCGCTACTCCTTCACTGGCGCGGAGCTGCTGCTGTTCGGTGCGATCCTCTATCCGCGCGGCCAGGTGCCCGACGATCCCGCCGACATTGCGGTGGTGGTGAAGGGCCCGCTCGAGCCGATCCTGGTGCGCGAGAAGCAGAAGGTGGCGGGCATCTGGATGAACGTCGAGAGCGAGCGGTTTCGCTCCGCGCCCTCCTTCTACGCGGTCGCCTCCTCGCGCCCGCTACCCGAGCTGGTCGATGACCGGATGGCGGCGATCTACGAGCTGGGGCTCGATTATCTCCAGCTCTCGCCCGGCGCGGGCGGCACGGCGGAGATGCGGCGCCGCTTCGAAGGCGGACTCATCGATCTCAAGAAACGCGCGCAGCTTTATTACGAGGACCCAAAGGGCGTCGAGATCAGCGAGGGCGTGCTCTATCGCGCACGCATCCCCATTCCAGCGCGCGTGCCGGTCGGCAAGTTCACGGCGGAGACCTTCCTGATCCAGGACGGCCGCGTGGTCGCGGGCGCGGTGCGCGACATCAATATCGAGAAGCTGGGCTTCGAGCGGTTCGTCGCCGACAGTGCCGATCGTCATTCCTGGCTCTACGGCCTCGCCGCGGTTGCGCTTGCGCTCCTGCTCGGCTGGGGCGCGAGTGCCGTCTTCCGCCGCCAGTAAGAGGCCGCGCATCACGGGAAATCAGTTGTTTACGCATTTCGCGTAGCTCTCGGCGCTTCATGGGCCAGTGCAGCCAGGGATGACGCGCGAATGACCGACATGATGAACCTCCACGGCGCTTTCCCGCGCGACGAGGATGCCGGCTACACGGGCGCCGCCCGCCCGGCTCCGGTAGCGGCGCAACGCGAGGCCTTCGGCACCGTCATCGAGATCACCGGCGCCGGCGCGCGCATCCAGATCGACGGCCGGCGGCTGCGCGATCTCGCCAGCGACCCGGACCCGAGCGTCGCGCTTTCCGGCCAGGTCGGCAGCAACGTTAAGCTCGGCTTCAACCGCCGCTGGCTGGTCGCCACCGTCCGCAACCTCAAGATGACCGACGCCGCCGGCGACATGGTCATCGCCGACATCGACTTCCTCGGCGAAGGCGACGAGGGCGAAGGCGGAAGGCTCGCCAACTTCAAGCGCGGCATCACCGGCTATCCGATCCCGGGCGTCCGCGTCCACGCCGTCACCGGCGGCGATCTGAAACAGATGTTCGCCACCGACGACCGTCCGCACATCGAGATCGGCACCGTCTATCCGACGAAGGACGTCCGCGGCGCTCTCTATATCGACGCGCTGCTCGGCAAGCATTTCGCTTTGCTGGGATCGACCGGCACCGGCAAATCCACCTCCGCCGCGCTCATCATGCACCGCATCTGCGAATTGGCGCCCGAAGGCCATATCGTGATGGTCGATCCGCACGGCGAATATTCGGCCGCGTTCAAGGGCCATGGCGAACTGTTCAACGTCGACAATCTCGCCATGCCCTACTGGCTGATGAACTTCGAGGAGCATTGCGAAGTGCTGCTCACCACCACCGGTGCGGACCGGCAGCAGGATGCCGACATCCTCGCCAAATGCCTGCTCATCGCGCGCGGTAAGAACCGTTCCGCCGAGGGCATCACCAAGCTGACCGTCGATGCGCCGATCCCTTATACGCTGACCGACCTCTTGGGTGCGATCACCAACGAGATGGGGCTGCTCAACAAGGCGACCGACACCGCGCCCTATATGCGGCTCAAGACCAAGATCGACGAGCTGAAGACCGATCCGCGCTACAGCTTCATGTTCTCCGGAATGCTGGTTGCGGACAGCATGCAGGGCTTCATCGCCAAGATCTTCCGCCTGCCCGCCAAGGGCAAGCCGATCTCGATCGTCGACGTCTCCGGCGTGCCGTCGGACATCGTCTCCGTCGTCGTCTCGGTACTCTCGCGCCTCGTCTTCGATTACGCGATCTGGTCGCGCAACGAGCTGCAACGCCCGGTGCTGCTCATCTGCGAGGAAGCGCATCGCTACGTCCCCGCCGACAAGACCTCGACCGGCCAGGCGGTCCGCAAGATCCTCGAGCGGATCGCCAAGGAAGGCCGTAAGTATGGCGTCAGCCTCGGCCTCATTACCCAGCGCCCGTCCGATCTTGCCGAGGGCGTGCTCTCGCAATGCGGCACGATCATCGCGATGCGCCTCAACAACGACCGTGACCAGGCGTTCGTGAAGAGCACGATGCCGGAAGGCGCGCGCGGCTTCCTCGACGTCATCCCGGCGCTCCGCAACCGCGAGTGCATCGTCTGCGGCGAGGGCGTCTCGATCCCGATCCGCGTGACGTTCGACGATCTCGAGCGCGATCGCTGCCCGGCCTCGTCCGACCCGTTATTCTCCGCGCTCTGGAAACAGACGGGCGACGAGGAAGCGATGATCGGCCGCGTCGTCAAACGCTGGCGCTCCCAGGGGCGCTAAAGGCTTCGGATCGAAGTGGTACTTCGATCCGGGATTTCAGAAAGACAAGGGTTTAAGCCCCGTTCGCGGTTTTCGCGGGGGTCTCGGCGGTTGCCTGCTGGACCGGCTGGGCGCGGCCGCCCACCGGCACCGCGAGCAGCGACTTGAGCTGCGAGCGGAAGCGGGCGAGATCGGCGCCGGCGAGCTGGGCGCGGGTGGTGAACTTCACCGAGGCCGGATTGATCGCCGCGCCGTTGCGGTACATCTCGTAGTGGAGATGCGGACCGGTCGAGAGGCCGGTCGATCCGACATAGCCGATCACCTGGCCGCGGCGGACCTGGGAACCGGCGCGCGCGACGATGCGGCTCATGTGCGAATAGGAGGTGGCGAGCCCGCCGCCATGATCGATCCGCACCTGCTGGCCATAGCCGCCATGCCAGCCGGCACCGCTGACGCGGCCGTCGCTGGCGGCGAGGATCGGCGTGCCGTAGCCGGCGCGGAAATCCATCCCCTTGTGCATCCGCGAATAGCCGAGGATCGGGTGGCGGCGCATACCGAAGTTGGACGAGACGTTGCCCGGCACCGGCCGCTGCAACATGCCGGTGGTCTTGCCGACGCCCGACGCCTCGAACCACTGGGTGCGGCCGTCCTGATCCCACTGCATGAGCTGCAGGTTCTTGCCGCGGCTGCGCGACAGGCCGGCGTAGAGGAGCTTGCCCGATTCCGTCTCGCCGGTGGCGGCGCGGCGGTGCTCTAGGATGATGTCGAAACGGTCGTCGGCGCCCAGCGTATCGATGCCCGTCTGGCTGGCGACGGCGCGGATATAGCCCTCCACCGCCTTGGCGGGGGCGCCGGCGGCGCGCGCCGAGCGATAGAGGCTGGAGCCGATGCGGCCGGTGATGCGGAGCGGCGTATCGTCCACCGCGATCGGGATGGGGCGGACGGCGAGACGGCCGTCGACGCGCTCGACCGCCATCTTGAGATCGAAGCGGGCGCGGAAAGTCAGCAGATCGAGCGGACGCGCGACCTGGCGGTTGGGGCGGCGGCCGAGCGTCACGTCGAGCACGGTCCCCGGCTTGATGTCGGTGAGCGGCAGCACGCCGGAGATCATGCCCGCGATCTGCTGCGCCTCGCCCGCGCCGACGCCGGAGCGTTCGAGGACGCGCGCGAGACCGTCACCGCGCGCCAGCGTCGCGAGCAGATCGACGCTCGGCCGCTCGGGCGTGTCGGTCAGCGGCTCGACCGCGTCGGTCGGCGCCATGCGGCGGCCGGTATCGCCGCCGAAGGCGAGCGGCGCGATGGCGAGCGCGCGGGATTCCTCCCACTGCGCATCGGTGAGCTTGGGCGTCGAGGCGACGGCGATCGGCTCGAGGCCCGGCGCGAAGCTCCACGCCGCGAAGCACAGCGCGGTACAGGTCGCGAGGCCACGCAGCCATTCGCGCGAGCCGATGCGGACGCCGAGATCGACGACGAATTCGAGATCGCGCGAACGGTCCTGAAGATCGGAAACGCGGGTGCCGAAACCCTTGGGCGCGCGGGGACGGCCAATGGCGTGATCGAGGCTGAGCGCCGCTGCACCCGCAGCCGGCCCGCCATTCATGTTTCCGAACTGATACAAGAAGGAAAAATGCCCCCTGCGCTGCGCGCAATGACCCCATGCCGCATGTGCGGCGCCCGTGCGAAGGACTGTGGGGAAACAGGGTTAAAGTAAAGTAAAGCGCCGCTTCCTCACGGAATCGCTGCGGCGAAAGGTGCGTGCGCGGGGATGAACGGAGCCCGGATTCGGGTTACCGCAGGGTGGTTTGCGGCGTTGCTTTCCGCCCTCGCCGCGCCAATCTAGGCAGATATGCGCGACCGCGCCGAGCTGACGGCCATCCTGGGCCCGACCAACACCGGCAAGACCCACCTCGCCGTCGAGCGGTTGTGCGCGCATTCCAGCGGAATGATGGGCTTCCCGCTGCGGCTGCTGGCGCGCGAGGTCTACGACCGCGTCGTCGCGATCAAAGGTGCCAACCAGGTCGCGCTCATCACCGGCGAGGAGAAAATCCTGCCGAAGGACGCGCGCTGGCTGCTGTGCACCGCGGAAAGCATGCCGCTGGAGCGCGACGTCGCTTTCGTCGCGATCGACGAGGCGCAGCTCGGCACCGATCCCGAGCGCGGCCATGTCTTCACCGATCGGCTGCTCCATGCGCGCGGGCGCGAGGAGACGATGATCCTCGGCTCCGAAAGCCTCGCGCCGATGGTCCGCGCGCTGCTGCCCGACGCGAAGATCGTCGGCCGGCCACGCTTCTCGACCCTCTCCTACGCCGGGCCGGCCAAGCTCTCGCGCCTGCCGCCGCGCTCGGCGATCGTCGCGTTCTCAGCGGACCAGGTTTATGCCGTGGCGGAGATGTTGCGGCGGACGCGCGGCGGCGCGGCGGTCGTGATGGGCGCGCTCAGCCCACGCACCCGCAATGCGCAGGTCACCATGTATCAGGCGGGCGAGGTCGATTATCTCGTCGCCACCGATGCGATCGGCATGGGCCTCAACATGGACGTCGCCCATGTCGCCTTCGCCGGCCTGTCGAAGTTCGACGGTCGCCGACGGCGCCGGCTGACGGTGGCCGAGATGGCGCAGATCGCGGGCCGCGCCGGGCGCCACCAGCGTGACGGCACGTTCGGATCGCTGACCCTGGAGGGCGAGGCGGCCGCCGCGTTCCGGCCAGAAGAGGTCGAAGCGATCGAGGAGCACAAATTCCCGCCGATCGACTTCCTCTACTGGCGCGACGGCGATCCCGATACGCGGAGCCTCGATGCGCTGATCCGCGCGCTGGAGCGGCGCCCCGACCGCGCCGGGCTGCGCGCCGCGCCGGAGGCGGTCGATCTCGCCGTCTTGAAGGCGCTTGCCAGCGATCCGGAGGTGCGGCGCCGCGCGGTCGGGCCGGATCGGGTTCGGCGGCTATGGGCGGCGGCGGGCCTTCCCGATTTCCGCAAGACCGGGCCGGATCATCACGCGCGGCTGGTCGCGCATCTCTACGGCTGGCTGAGCGACGGCGATGGCCGCATTCCGCAATCCTGGTACGCCGAACAGCTTGCCCGGCTCGACAATGTGCAGGGCGATATCGACACGCTGGCGGATCGCATCGCGGGGGTGCGGACCTGGGCCTATATCGCGCACCGCCCCGACTGGCTGGCCGATCCCGACCGGATGGCGGCGCGCGCCCGCGGCGTCGAAGAAAAGCTCTCCGACGCGCTCCATGAGCGGCTGACCCAGCGCTTCGTCGACCGGCGCACCGCGGTGCTGATGCGCGACCTCGCGGGCAAGGGCGAGGATTTTCCGGTGATCGTCGATGCCGAGGGCGAAGTGAGCGTCGGCAGCCATGCGATCGGGCGGCTCGAAGGGTTCGATTTTCACGTCGATCCCGCAGCCCGCCACGCCGACCGCAAGATGCTGCTCGCTGCGGCAGAGCGGAAGCTGGGTGGCGAATATGAACGCCGCGGCGCCGCGCTGGCCGCCGATGCCGACGCGAGCTTCACGCTGTGCACCGACACCGGCGCGCCCGTGACCTTGCTGTGGCGGGGCCACGACGTCGCGCGTCTGATGCCCGGCAAGAACCTGCTGAGCCCGCGCGTCCAGCTCGACCGTCGGCTCGACCGGCTGTCCGCGGCGGGCCGCGCGGCGGTGACGGCGCGGCTCGACACCTGGCTGCGCGGCGAGATCGAGCGCGTGCTGGGATCGCTCCGCCGCGCCGGGCTCGCCTCGCAGGACCCGGCGGTGGCGCCGGCAATGCGTGCGGTGCTGGCGATGCTGGTCGATGCCGGCGGCATCGTGCCGCGTGAGAGCGTAAAGGATGCGCTGGCCGGACTCGATCGCGCCGAGCGCCGCGCGATCGCGAAGCTGCGTATCCGCATCGGCGCGCTCGACCTGTTCCTGCCCGACATGCTCAAGCCCGAGGCCGCGCGCTGGCGTGCCGCCCTCCGCGCCGCCGCCACCGGCGCCCCGATGCCGGAGCTGCCGGCCGATTCCGCCGTCGTCCTCCATACGCCGGACGATCCTGCGCTGCTCGAGCGGCTCGGCTTTCGCGCGGCAGGTCCGCAGATGCTGCGCGTCGACATCGCCGAGCGGTTCGCGCGCCATGCGCATGAGGCACGTGGCTGCAAGGGGCCGGTGGTCGATGCCGCGCTCGCCACCTCGATCGGCCTCAAGCCCGAGGCGCTGGCGCGGCTGATGCGCGCGATCGGCTTCCGTCCAGCGGCCGGCGAGGCCGGCTGGGTATGGCAGGGCCGCCCCAAGCCGCGGCGTGAGCGCGAACAGCCCGCCGGCCACGCCTTCGCCAAGCTCGCGGAGCTGAAGCGTGGCTGAGACGCTGCGGCTCGACAAATTCCTGTGGTTTGCGCGCATCGTGAAGACGCGGGCCTTGGCACAGGCAATGGCGGAAGCGGGGCGAATCCGCATGGACGGCCGCATCCTCGATCGTGCCCATGCCCCGGTCCGCTCCGGCGACGTGCTGAGCTTCGCGCAGCGCGGCACCGTCCGCGTGATCCGTATCCTCGCGCTCCCCGACCGCCGTGGCCCGCCCGACGAAGCGCGGGCGCTCTATGAGGCGGTTTCCGAGCAGCCGTTGACGAGCGGAGGCGGGCAGGATTAGGGCGAAGGCAGGGAGAAGCCGCGCAATGACCTATGTCGTCACCGAAGCCTGCATCCGCTGCAAATATATGGATTGCGTCGAAGTGTGTCCGGTGGACTGC
The DNA here is from genome assembly GCF_900177405.1 of Allosphingosinicella indica. Classification (NCBI taxonomy): domain Bacteria; kingdom Pseudomonadati; phylum Pseudomonadota; class Alphaproteobacteria; order Sphingomonadales; family Sphingomicrobiaceae; genus Allosphingosinicella; species Allosphingosinicella indica. The sequence continues at coordinate 1,057,554 of NZ_LT840185.1, forward strand.
TTCTACGAGGGCGACAACATGCTGGTTATCAACCCCAGCGAGTGCATCGACTGCGGCGTATGCGAGCCCGAATGTCCGGCCGAAGCGATCCTGCCCGATACCGAAAACGGGCTGGAGAAGTGGCTGGAACTCAACGCCACTTATTCCGCCGAATGGCCCAACATCACCCGCAAGCGCGAATCGCCTGCCGATGCCGATGAGCACAAGGGTGAAGACGGCAAATTCGATAAATATTTCAGCGCCGAACCGGGCCAAGGCGACTGATCCTGCCCCTTTGGGCGAAGGACGGCCGCGCTTTGGTCAGAAATGGCCCACCGGCCTAGTTTTTCCGTCGCATCTATGTTATACGATTGTCATCGACGCGGGTGCTTCTCTGCGCCCGCACAAGCGCAACCACGAAGAATCGCCGCACATCGGTTTACGACTCGCGTCTGGTGGGGGGATGCGAACCGTCCCGAACAGCGGCCATTTCCACGGAAGGTTTGATAGATGGCAGCGAAGGCGTTGAGCTTCGACGTTGGCGATTATGTCGTATACCCCAAGCACGGCGTAGGCCGCGTGGTCGAGCTGCAGAGCACCGACATCGCCGGAATGCAGCTTGAACTCTATGTGCTGCGCTTCGAAAAGGAAAAGATGACGCTGCGCGTTCCGACCAACAAGGCGGAAAGCGTCGGCATGCGCAAGCTGTCCTCCGACAAGACGCTGAAGGACGCGCTGGAAACGCTCAAGGGCAAGCCCAAGGTGAAGCGCACCATGTGGTCGCGCCGCGCGCAGGAATATGAAGCGAAGATCAACTCGGGCGATCTCATCTCGATCGCCGAAGTGACGCGCGATTTGTTCCGTGCCGACGATCAGCCCGAGCAGAGCTATTCCGAGCGCCAGATCTTCGAGGCCGCATCGAGCCGCCTGGCACGCGAACTGGCCGCGATGGAGCAGGTCGACGAGCCGAAGGCGCTCGAGCAGATCCTCGAAATCCTGAACAAGGCCGCGGCGATCTATAACAAGGACAAGGTGGCCGCGGAAAAGTAAGCCGCGAACCTTTGGCGAACGCATGACGGGGCGGTCCTTCGGGGCCGCCCTTTCTGTTTGGGAGTTGCGCCGATCGTGGCCCTTCTGTATTGTTTTGCTAACACAGCAGGGAGACTATCGATGCGCATCATCGCCATCGCCGCCGTTCCGATCCTCGCACTCGCCGGATGCAACATGGTCGCCGACGCCCAGCGTGGCGGGGACGACGATGCACCGCGCGGCACTGCCGAGCGCAGCTTTCAGGTCGGCGCGTTCGAGGGCGTGTCGCTCGCCGGGCACAATGATGTCGAGGTGAAGGTCGGAGGCCCCGTCTCGGTCCGCGCCGTCGGCGATGCCGCAGAGCTCGACCGGCTGGAGATCGAAGTGCGCAACGGCACGCTCCGCATCGGCGAGCAGCGCAACATCGGCACGCACCGCGGCAAGGCGGTGATCTACGTGACGGTGCCGTCGCTCAGCGCCGCCGCGATCGGCGGATCGGGCGACATGAAGATCGACCGCGCCGAATCGCGCCGCTTCGCCGGATCGATCGGCGGATCGGGCGACATGGAGATCGGCCAGCTCAAGGCGGGCGAGGCCTCCTTCTCGATCGCCGGATCGGGCGGCATCAAGGCGGCCGGCACCGCCGACAGCGCCGAAACATCGATCGCGGGATCGGGCGACATCGATCTCGCGGGCCTCACGGCCGGCGACGCAGACATCAGCATCGTCGGATCGGGCAACACCAGCATCCGGGCAACGCGCAACGCGACCGTATCGATCATGGGATCGGGCGACGCGAAGATCAGCGGCGGCGCGCGCTGCAAGATCAGCAAGATGGGTTCCGGCTCCGTCGATTGCGGCTGAGGCGGCGCGGATATTGAGGCCGCGTTAACCTTTTACGTTCATCAACGGGGACATGAACCGCATCCCCGTCGCGCTTCTCTTCGCCGCTCTCGCCCCCGCGCCTGCCGCGGCGGCGGAGCGGCGCTTTACCGTCACCGATTTCGACCGGGTCCAGATCGACGGGCCGTTCGAAGTGCGCCTCGTCACCGGCAAACCCAACGGCGCGATAGCGCGCGGCGATACACGCGCGCTCGATTCGGTGTCGATCGAGGTTCAGGGCAAGCTGCTCAAGGTAAAACCCAGCCTGTCGCGCTGGGGCGGCTATCCCGGCGAGGCCACTGGCACTCCGGTCATCGAGCTTTCGACGCGCGATCTCGCCAGCGTGTTCGTACGCGGCACGGGCAGTCTTTCCGTCGACAGCGTCAAGGCGATGAAGTTCGAAGCTTCGCTCTCGGGCAGCGGCGCGATCGCGATCGGCCGTATCGAGGCCGACCGGCTCGATCTCGCGCTGCTCGGATCGGGCGGCATCACGATCGCGGGCAAGGCGAAGACGCTGCGCGCCTCCATCCAGGGCCAGGGCGATCTTGCCGCCGAAGGGCTCGTGTCCGAGGATGCGCAGATCAACGCCGGCACCACCGGCCGGGTCATGACCACCGTCAACCGCGCCGTGAAGGTCAATTCCGCAGGGTCCGGCGATGTCGAAATCGCCGGCAAGGCCGCCTGCACCGTCACCGTCCGCGGCAGCGGACGGGTGATGTGCGGACGCTAGAGCTCAGATAAGCGCCAGCGTCGCGAGCTGCCGCGCCATCGCGGGCGGCAATTCCAATATGCCCGCCACCCCCTCGCCGAGATCGGCGGGTGCGTCTTCCGCATTGAGATAGCGCCAGCCCTGATGCGCGCGCTTTGGCGCCGCCGTCAGCGGGACGACCGCCGGATCGAGCCGGATCAGCGTCCGCCGTTCGGCCGCGTCCTCGAACCCCAAGATCTCCTGCCGTGCGATGATGCGGTGCTTGACGATCCAGAACAAAGATCCGCCAATCAGCTCGTCCGCGCGCTTGGGGCGGAAGCGGGTAAGCACCGGCACGAACCCATCGCGCATCCGCCGCGCCTGCCGGTTGCGCAGCGCCGAGAAGCTCGCGCAGCCGACGGCGACCTTGCTGATGTGGAGCGGCATGGCGGCGATATGGCGGCGCGCGCCAATCGCTTCAATGGCTTACCAGCCCTGCCGCGACCGCAAGGCCGAGGAAGGCGAGAAAGCCCATCGAATCAGTGATCGTGGTCACGAACACCGAGGAGGCGACGGCGGGATCCTGGTTGAGCCGATCGAGCAGCAGCGGCACCAGCACGCCCGCCAACCCGGCGATGACGATGTTGATGAGCATCGCGACCGCGATCACCCCGCCGAGCGCCGGGTTGCCGAACACCAGCCCGGCGCCGATGCCGATGAGGATGGCGATCGTCGCGCCGTTGAGCAGCGCAAGCCGTATCTCGCGCCAGATGGTGCGCAGCGAGTTGGACCGGGTGAGCTGGTTCATCGCGAGCGCGCGCACCGCCACCGCCATCGTCTGCGTGCCCGCATTGCCGCCGATCGAGGCGACGATCGGCATGAGCACGGCGAGCGCGACCATCTGCTCGATCGCGGCGCCGAACAAGGCGATGATCGACGATCCGACCAGTGCGGTCAGCAGGTTCGCCGCCAGCCAGCGGACGCGTGCCTTGTAGCTGTCGCGCAGCGGCTCGTTGATGTCGCCCTCGCCCGCGCCGGAGAGCAGCAGCACGTCTTCGCCCGCTTCCTCCTGGATGATGTGGACGATGTCGTCGACGGTGATCATGCCGACGAGACGCCCCGCGGGATCGACCACCGCGGCGGAAATCAGCGCGTATTTCTGGAAGCGGAGCGCCACTTCCTCCTGGTCCATATCGACCGGGATCAGCGTCTGCTCGCGCTGCATGAGATCCGCCATCGCGAAATTGCGCGGCGTGCGGAGGATCCAGCTCAGCGCGACCGAGCCGACCGGATGGTGCTGCGGATCGACGACGAACACTTCCCAGAAATCGGTGGTCAGCTCGTCCTCGGCGCGCAGGAAATCGATCACCTGGCCGACCGTCCAATGCTCCGGCACCGCGATCGGATCGCGGCGCATCAGGCGTCCGGCCGATTCCTCGGGGAAGGTCAGCGCCTCTTCGATCGCGGCGCGATCGTCCGGCTCCATGGCGCTGAGGACGGCGGCCTGCTCGTCCGCCTCCATGTCCTCGATCATCGCGACGGCGTCGTCGGTATCGAGCTCGCCGGCGATCTCGGCGACCTGGTGCGGTTCGAGCGCGTCGATCAGCTCGTCGCGCACCCAGTCGTTCATCTCCGCGAACACGTCGCCGTCGAGGAGGTCGGCGACCGCGGCGGCAAGCGCGCGGCGGTCATCGCGGTCGATCAGCTCGAACAGGTCGGCAATGTCGGCGGCGTGGAGCGGCTCGACCAGCGCGCGCGCGCCCTCATTGTCGCCGGCTTCGACACGGTCGATCACTTCGCGGACGAAATCCGGGTTCATCCGGTCGTCCTCGTCGTGGCGCTCGGGCGGCGGTGTCGGCGGGGTGGGGACAGTCTGCGCGATGGGGGTATCGATTTCGCTGTCGCTCATCGCCCTCTCCTCGCGCGGTCCGGCGCCCTCCTAGGCCGGTGGGGCGGCGCTGTCGATAAGCGGCGAGGGGTGGCGCGGGCGGGTTTCGGCCCCTAAGTGCTCGCCAGACCACAGGAGATATCCATGTCCGAACAGACCCTCGTCCTTTCGCTCGATTCCGGCGGCGACGTCGTCATCCGCCTGCGCCCCGATCTCGCGCCCGGCCATGTCGAGCGGATCACAAAGCTCGCCAAGGACGGTTTCTACGATGGCGTCGTCTTCCATCGCGTCATCCCCGGCTTCATGGCGCAGGGCGGCGACCCGACGGGCACCGGCACCAGCGGATCGAAGGAGCCCGACCTCAAGGCCGAGTTCAGCGACGAGCCGCATGTCCGCGGCACCTGCTCGATGGCGCGGACGATGAACCCGGACAGCGCCAACAGCCAGTTCTTCATCTGCTTCGACGACGCCCGCTTCCTCGACCGCCAATATACGGTGTGGGGTGAGGTGACCGAGGGCATGGAGCATGTCGATGCGCTGCCCAAGGGCGAGCCGCCCGCCACGCCGGGCAAGATCGTGAAGGCCGAAGTCCGCGACTAAGGCATGCGCCGCTCAGGCCGCTGCCTTGAGTTCGCCGCTTCCGGCGATGCTGGCGAACAGCCAGTCGTGGAAGATGCGCACCGGGCGGCGGCCGAGCGCCGAACGGCGGCACGCGAACCAATAGCCGTAGGGCGTGTCGATCCGCGCGCCGAACAGCTCTACCATGCGGGGATCGTGCGCGTCGCGGAAATGGCTGTCGAGCATCAGCGCGACGCCGAGCCCCTGCGCCGCTGCCTCGAGCATCAGCGGCCCCGAATCGAAATAGTCGATCGCCGCGGGCTGCAGACCGGACACCCCCATCGCATCGCGCCACATGTCGAAGATGTCGGCCATGTCGCGGTGGAGAAATACGGTTGCCGCGGCGAGATCGGCGGGCCGGGTGTAGCCGAGATCGGCCGCGGCGATGGCGACGATCTGGTTCACGTCGATCCGCCGCGCATACAGGCTGCTATCGACCTCGCTGGTCAGCACGATCGCGGCATCGACACCTTCATCGAGGCGGGCGAGGCCGTGCGCGGCGGTATCGATGTCGATGTGCAGCTCCGGATGGGCTGCGCGAAGCTCGGCGAGCCGCGGCATCAGCCGCTGCGACGCGAACAGCGGCAGCACCGAGAGACGCAGCCGCATCAGCTCGCGCTCGCCGCGCGCCCGCTCGATGGCAAGGCCGAGCGCGTCGAGCGAGGGGCCGACCTCGACGAGCAGCCGCTCGCCCTCGGGATTGAGCCGCACCGACTGATGACGCCGCTCGAACAGCGGATGGCCGACGTGACGCTCGAGCGATTGCAGCCGCCGGCTGAGCGCGGGCGACGAAAGCGACAGCGCTTCCGCCGCGCCCTTCACCGATCCGGTCCGCGCGACCTGCACAAAGGCCTCGATCGCGGTCAAAGGAGGAAGCCTGCGCATATCCTCTCCCCTATATGGTGCGCCGCACGCACACCGCGGCAGGCAAAATCCGCGGTAAAGCGCGGTTATGATTGCACCAGATGCAACCAATAGCATATCATTTCGCACTTGCACAATGATGTTGCATTAGCGAAAAAGACCTCGCCTTTCAGGCATCCTCTCCTAAACTTTCAAAGGGTCGGCCCTCGGGTCGGCCCCTTTTTTTTGCCCACAAAGCTGGAACCCCGTCCGCCGATCCTTATTTGCCTCGCAGGGCAAGGAGACATCATGGCCGACGAGGAAAAGGGAGCCGGGCGGCTCCAGGTCGCGAATATGCGGCCGGATGACAGCGGACGCGGCCTGGCGCGTATCCCCCGGGCACTGATGAAATCGCTCGGCCTCGGCGAAGGCGATGTGGTCGAGATCGGCGGCAAGCGCACCACGCCTGCACGCGCGGTCTATCCCTACCCCGAGGACGAAGGGCTCGACATCGTCCGCCTCGACGGCCTGCAGCGCGCCAATGCCGAGATCGGATCGGGCGATTATGTCGAGATTCGCAAGGCTGAATCGAAACCCGCGCAGCGCGTCGTGCTGGCGCCCGCGCAGAAGAACCTCCGCCTCCAGGGCTCTTCGAACGCGCTGAAGCGCAGCTTCGGGATGAAGCCGGTGACGGCGGGCGATATCGTCGCGACCACGGGCCAGCAACAGATCAACCGCGGCGACATCCCGCCAGAGCTCAGGCAGATGATGAACGCGCCGGCGTTCGCGCTGCAGGAAATCCGCCTCACCGTCGTGTCGACCAGCCCCAAGGGCATCGTCCACATCGACCAGAATACCGAAGTCGAGCTCCGCTCCGAATATACCGAGGCGAAAGAGACGCGCCGCGCCGACGTCACCTATGACGATCTCGGCGGCATCGGCGGGACGATCGACCAGCTCCGCGAAATGGTCGAGCTGCCGCTGCGCTATCCCGAAATCTTCGAGCGGCTGGGCGTCGATCCGCCCAAGGGCGTTCTGCTCCACGGCCCGCCCGGCACCGGCAAGACACGGCTTGCGCGCGCCGTCGCCAACGAGAGCGATGCGAGCTTCTTCCACATCGCCGGCCCGGAGATCATGGGCTCCGCCTACGGCGAAAGCGAGAAGCGGCTGCGCGAGGTGTTCGAGGAGGCGGGCGCCAACGCCCCCTCGATCGTGTTCATCGACGAGATCGATTCGATCGCCCCCAAACGCGGCCAGGTGACTGGCGAGGCGGAAAAACGGCTCGTCGCGCAGCTTCTCACGCTACTGGACGGGCTGGAGCCGCGCGCCAACGTCGTCGTCATCGCCGCCACCAACCGGCCGGAAGCGATCGACGAGGCGCTGCGCCGCCCCGGCCGCTTCGACCGCGAGATCGTCGTCGGTGTCCCCGACGAGAACGGTCGGCGCGAGATCCTCGGCATTCACACCCGCGGCATGCCGCTGGCGCAAGGCGTCGAGCTGGTGCAGCTCGCGAAACAGACCTACGGCTTCGTCGGCGCCGACCTTGCCGCGCTGACCCGCGAGGCGGCGATCGAGGCGGTGCGGCGGATCATGCCAAAGCTCAACCTCGAGGAAGGCACGATCCCGCCCGAGGTGCTCGAGACGCTTTCGGTCACCCGCAGCGATTTCGAGCAGGCGCTGAAGCGCGTCCAGCCCTCGGCGATGCGCGAAGTGATGGTGCAGGTGCCCAATGTCGGCTGGGACGATATCGGCGGGCTAGACGACGCGCGCGAGCGGCTCCAGGAAGGCGTCGAGCTGCCGCTGAAGGATCCGGACGCTTTCCGTCGCCTCGGCATCCGCCCGGCCAAAGGCTTCCTGCTCTACGGGCCGCCGGGCACCGGCAAGACCCTGCTCGCCAAGGCGACGGCGCGCGAGGCGCAGGCCAATTTCATCGCCACCAAATCCTCCGATCTCCTCTCCAAATGGTATGGCGAGAGCGAGCAGCAGATCGCGCGCCTGTTCGCGCGTGCACGGCAGGTCGCGCCGACCGTGATCTTCATCGACGAACTCGACAGCCTCGTCCCCGCGCGCGGCGGCGGCATGGGCGAGCCGCAGGTGACCGAACGCGTGGTCAACACCATCCTCGCCGAGATGGACGGCCTGGAGGAATTGCAGTCGGTGGTGGTGATCGGCGCGACCAATCGGCCCAATCTGGTCGATCCCGCGTTGCTCCGGCCCGGCCGGTTCGACGAGCTGGTCTACGTGCCCGTCCCCGACCGTGCCGGGCGGCGGCGCATACTTTCGATTCACACCGCGAAGATGCCGCTCTCGAGCGACGTCGATCTCGACGATTATGCGGCGCGGACCGAGCGGTTCACCGGCGCCGACCTCGAGGATCTCGTCCGCCGCGCAGGCCTCTTCGCGCTGCGCGATTCGCTCGATGTCCGCGAAGTCACCGACGCGCATTTCGAGAAGGCGCTTGCCGACACTCGCGCGTCCGTCACGCCCGAGATGGAAACCGAATATGAGAAGATCCGCAGCAAGCTGAAGCAGGACGCCTTCGCGGCGGGCGGCATCGGCTTCGTCCAGCCGGGGATGCTCACTCCGCGCGGGTCGAAAGGTTCGGCCGCAGAAGCAGACTGAGCGCCAGCGCCGCCATCAGCAGCGCGACCGCGATGAACGGCGCGGCCATGCCGAGGCCATAGAGCCCGATGCCGATCGCGGGCGCGGCAATATAGGCCATGCCGTTGACCGAGGTGACCATCCCGGCGACGGCATTCTGCTCATGCGGCGCGACGGCGAGTGAGGCGCCGCTGGTGAACCCCGGCCGGAAGAAGCCGAAGCCCAGCGAGAAAACCGCGAAGCCGAGCGTGATCTCGTAGATGCCCGATGCATAGCCGGTGATCAGCGATCCCGCCGCCGCCAGCACCGCGCCCCAGATCACCATCCGCCGCGGCCCGAGCGCGAGCTGCGGGATCAGCCACCATTGCGCGAGCAGCGATGCGCCGGCGCTCACCATAAGCACGATCGCGATCCACTGTTGCGCGTCGGCGAGCGGCACGTCCATCCGGTCGATGACCAGAAAGCCGATGACGCCGAACAGCGCCGCCTGCCCGTGCCCGCCGACCACGCCGATGACGTGCCAAGGCAGCACGCGCGGGTCGCGCCAGCGTAGCGGCAGGTGCGGCGCCTCCTCCGCCGGCATCGGCGCACCGCCGCCGATCGATGGATAAGGCGCGATCGGCCCGCGGGCGGGGTTGCGCGGGGTATCGTCGGGCAGGCGCGCGACGAGCGCGACGAGCATGATCGCGCCGATCCCGGCAAAGACGATCATCGGCGCAGCAAGGCCGAGCGGCGGGAAGATGAAGAGCGGCGCCACCGCCGGGCCGATGATCGTGCCAAGCCCGAAGGCCGATGCGATGGCCGCGAGCGCGTTGGTGCGCTGATCCCCCTCCGTCCGCGCGGCGACATAGGCCTGCACCGCGGGCGGCGATGCGGATCCCCATGCGCCATAGACGCCGCGGCCGAGGATGAAGACCAGGAAGACGATCCCTGGGGTCAACCAGTGGAGCAGCCCGGCGGCGAGGATCGCGCCGCACATCAGCATCGAGACGATGAAGCCGTAGAGGCCGACTCGCATCAGCGCGCGCCGCCCGCGCTGGTCCGCGCGGCGCGCCCAATAAGGCGCCGCGACCACCCAGATCACCGCGCTCAAGCTGAAGGTCAGCGCCACATAGATGTCGGCGACACCAAGCTCGCGGCCGATCGCGGGGAGCAGCGATTGCATCGCCGTATTGCCGGCGGCAGCGACCACCGTCACGCCGAACAGCAGGGCGAACCGCTCGCGCGGGATGCCGTATCCGCTCATTGCCGCCGCGCCGGATCGCGGTGCGGTAACGGCCTTCCGCACATTGTCATATTTCCGGACCGGGCATGGGCCGCACTTGCCATCCGGGCGTTGTTTTGCCAACGCGAACCTTCATGCCCAACGGCAACGGACGATCCTGATGACCCTTTCGGCAGAACAAGCCCGGCGCAAACGATCGGTCCTGGGCAAGCTGGAGACCGATCCGCGCTGGCAGTTCCTGCGGGGTTTTGTGAAGCATCCGGTGATGGTGGGCTCCGTCATTCCGTCATCGGGCGTGCTGATGGACAAGATGCTCGGCCCGGTCGATTGGGCGGCGTGCAAGCTGTTCGTCGAATATGGCCCCGGCGTCGGCACCTTCACCCAACGCATCCTCGACAAGCTGGCGCCCGACGCCACACTCATCACGATCGACACCAATGCCGATTTCACCGACTATCTCGGCAAGAAGATCCGCGACAACCGGCTGATCGCGGTGACCGGATCGGCGGCGGACGTGCGCACGATCATGGCCGATTGTGGCTTCGACCATGCCGACTACATCCTTTCGGGCCTGCCCTTCTCGACGCTTCCGCCCGGCATTGGGCCGAAGATCGCGCGCGAGACCGCCGCGGCGCTGCGCCCCGGCGGCGCGTTTTTGGTCTATCAATTCTCACCCAAGGTGAAGCAGTTCCTCACCCCCCATTTCGAGCGCATCGACCGCGGCTTCGAATGGATCAACGTGCCCCCGGCAACTCTGTTTTGGGCCTGGAAGGACTGACCGCCGCGTGACGTGCGGCGGAAGGCGTCAGTCGAACAATTCCTCGAGGAAGCTCTTGCGCCGTTTGCGGTAGGGCTTGTCATGCCCCGAATAGCCGCCGCCGAACCCCGGCTGCGGCGCCTGCGCGCCACGCGGCGGATCATAATCACGGTCGGGAAGGTTGTTCGCCGCACTCCGCTCGATGATCTTGTCGAGCTCGCCACGATCGAGCCACACGCCGCGGCACAGCGGGCAGTAATCGATCTCGATCGACTGCCGCTCGCTCATCACCAGCGGCGTGTTGTCGATCGGGCAGAGCATTTCCTTGTCCGGACGCATACCAAGCTCCCTCATGTCGTCGGCTCGACGCTTACGGACGGCGCGTGATGGCATCAAGCTTGTCCGAATTCGGACAATTGTCCGGGCACGGACGAAGGTGAACACCAAAAGCTGGCGATTTTTACCGAACATTGGGCTGCGTTCATCGGGGTGAAAGGTTCGCCCCGATGCGAAGTGGCGGATTTCCGCCGCTTTCGGGAATTGGCACGGCTTCTGCAAATCCCTTGGCATGGCACCGGACAGTCCGGCGCCGCACAAAGGGAGACTTCAAATGACCTATGTTTCGCTCAACCAGATCGCCGCTTCGATCGTCGGCGCGCTCATCGCCAGCAGCCTGTTCGTCGCCGCCGCGACCGGCCCGATCCCCTTCGCCTGATCGTTCGAACCTCCATCCCGCAAAGGGGATAGACCATGACCGATCGCTACCTGCTCGACAAAGACAATGCCAAACTGATGGGCGTCTGCGCCGGGCTTTCAAACCACAGTGGCATGGACGCGATGGGCGTCCGCATCATCGCCGTCCTGCTGCTGTTCCTCCTCGGGCCGATCACCATCCTGGCGTATCTCGCCACCGGCCTCCTCGCCAACAGCCGCTGAGCGCCCGCCCGCGCTCAGCGCGCGAGGAAGGACTTGAGCGCCGCGGCAAAGGCCGCAGGCTGATCGAGCATCACCATATGGCCGCTGTTCGCGATCCGCGTCAGCCGCGCCCCCTTCGCCCCCGCATAAGCGCTGCGATAATCGCGGACGATCACCGCGGGATCGACCCCGCCGCCCGCTGGCGGCGTCGCATAGACTACCTCCATCGGCGCCGCGATCCGCGGCAGCTCCGGCTTCAGATCGATGAGCGCTAGCTCGTGCATCGCCTGTGCGACCACATCGGGATCGCTCCCCGTCGCCGCCGCGCCGCCGCCGAAATTGCCCATCAACCCCTCCATCAGCCGCCGCCCGCCGGGCGACGAAGTGAAGATCGAGCGCAGCGAATCCGCCAGCGGCCGGATCGCCGCGGCGTCAGACCCGACGAGGCCGGCGGGCGCGGGCAGCATGTCGACCACCATCAGCTTGCCGACCCGCGCCGGATGCCGTGCCGCGAGCATCATCGCCACCGTGCCGCCCATCGAATGGCCGACAATCGCGGGGCGGACGAGCCGCTGATCGGCGATGTAGCGCGCGATCTCCGCCACCAGCGGCTGGATCACCGCACTATTCGCGTTGCCGCCCGCCGGCTCGCCCGCGAAGCCCGCGACCTGCAGCAGGTGGTAGCGATAGCCCGGCACCGCCGTCACCGCATCGCTCCACACCGATCGCCCGGCGGTGAGGCCGGGGATCAGTAGCACGTCCGGCCCCGATCCGCGCACCCGCACAGAGAAGCGCGTCGGGCGCCATGACGCCGCCTGCGCCAGCACGGGCGCGGCGCCCAGAACCCCGAGCGCGAGCGCCGAAAGCGTGAAACTGCGTCTATCCATGACTGGGCGGCTAAACGGCTGCGCTTGAACCTCCGCTGACAGGTCTCCCCAATGCCGGGCGACTAGGCTAGACCGGCGCGTCATGGCCTCCCCGCATCTCTATCTGGTCGACGGATCCAGCTACATCTTCCGTGCCTTCCACCGGCTGCCGCCGCTCACCAACCGGCACGGCCTCAACGTCGGCGCGGTCTACGGCTACACCACGATGCTGTGGAAGCTGGCCGAAAGCCTGCACAAGGCGGACGGGCCGACGCACCTCGCCGTCATCCTCGATAAGTCGGAGAGCACGTTCCGCAACGCGCTTTACCCCGAGTACAAAGCGCACCGCCCGCCGCCGCCGCCCGAGCTGGTGCCGCAATTCCCGCTGATCCGCGACGCGACGCGCGCCTTCTCGCTGCCGTGCATCGAGGAGGACGGGCTGGAGGCGGACGACATCATCGCCTGCTATTCCAAGGCCGCGATCGCTGCCGGCTGGCAGGTGACGATCGTCAGCTCCGACAAGGATCTGATGCAGCTCATCGAGCCGGGCTTGGACATGCTCGACACGATGAACGATCGGCGGATGGGCCGCGACTATGTGATCGAAAAGTTCGGCGTCCCGCCCGAGCAATTGGGCGAAGTGCTCGCGCTGATGGGCGATGCGGTGGACAATATCCCCGGCGTCCCCGGCATCGGCCCCAAGACGGCATCGAAGCTGATCCAGGAATTCGGCACGGTCGAGGCGGTGCTCGCCGCCGCGCCGGACATGAAGCCGTCCAAGATGCGTGACAATCTCATCGCCCACGCCGATGCGGCGAGAATGTCGCGCAAGCTGGTTGAGCTGGTGTGCGACGCGCCGCTCCCCGAACCGCTCGAAGACCTGTCGATGAAGGGCATCCCGGAAGAGCCGCTGCGCGCCTTCCTTGAGGATCACGGCTTCAAGTCGCTGCTCTCGCGTCTCTCGGCCACCGCGCAGGCGGCGGCGCCCGCGGCCGCAGCGGCGGTGGAGGCGCGAAGCGACGATCCGCCGATCGACCGCAGCGGCTACGAGACCATCACCGACGAAGCGGCGCTCGACCGCTGGATCGCGGAAGCGAGCGCTCAAGGCTATGTCGCGCTCGATACCGAGACCAATTCGGTCGATTGCGTCAGCGCGATCCTGGTCGGCATCAGCCTCTGCACCGCGCCGGGCCGCGCCTGCTACATCCCCTTGGAGCATGGCGGGCACGACATGCTTTCGGAGCGGCCCGACCAGCTCGCCGCCGCCACCGTCCTCGGCAAGCTGAAGCCGCTGCTGGAGGATCCGGCGACGCTCAAGATCGGCCACAATTTCAAGTTCGACTGGGTGGTGCTCGATCGCCGCGGCATCTGTGTCGCGCCGCTCGACGACACGCTGGTGATGAGCTTCGATCTCAACGCCGGCGGGCTCGCCAGCCACGCGATGGACGATCTCGCGGTCGAGCATCTCGACCACCAGCCGCTGACCTACAAGGAGGTGTGCGGGGCGGGGAAGAAGCAGATCCCGTTCAACGAGGTGCCGCTCGATCGCGCCACCGAATATGCCGCGGAGGATGCCGAGATCACGTTCCGGCTATGGCAGCGGTTCAAGCCGCGGCTGGCGCACGAGCGCGTCGCACGCGTCTACGAGCTGGTCGACCGGCCGCTGGTGCCGGTGATCGCGCGGATGGAGCGCGAGGGCGTGAAGGTGAACCGCGACGAGCTTTCGCGGCTGTCGGCCGAGTTCAGCGAGCAGATCGCTGCGCTGGAGGAAAAGATCTGCGGCGAGGCGGGGTGCAAATTCACCATCGGCAGCCCCAAGCAGCTCGGCGACATCCTGTTCGACAAGATGAAGCTCCCCGGCGGCCGCAAGGGCAAGTCGGGCGTCTATTCGACCGACGTCAATGAGCTGGAGCGGCTGGCGCGCGACGGCGCTCCGATCGCGCGGCTGGTGCTCGACTGGCGCCAGCTCACCAAGCTCAAGACCACGTATACCGATGCGCTGCAGCAGCAGATCAATCCCGATACGGGCCGCGTCCACACCACCTACAGCCTGTCCGGCGCGCAGACCGGGCGGCTATCCTCGACCGATCCCAATCTACAGAACATCCCGATCCGCACTGAGATCGGCCGCCGCATCCGCGACGCCTTCATCGCCGAGGAAGGCCATGTCATCCTGGCGGCGGACTATAGCCAGATCGAGCTCCGCCTCGCCGCACATATGGCCGACGTGCCCGAGCTGAAGGCCGCGTTCGCCGAAGGGGCCGACATCCACAACATCACCGCGCGCGAGCTGTTCGGCACGGTCGACCGCGACACCCGCGGACGCGCCAAGACGATCAATTTCGCGATACTCTATGGCATCTCGCGTTGGGGGCTCGCCGGCAGGCTCGAAGTGACCGCCGAAGAGGCGCAGGCGATCATTGACCGCTATTTCGAGCGCTTTCCCGGCATCTCCAACTACATTGCCGAGACGCTGGAGAAGGCGCGTTCCACCGGCTTCACCACCACTTTGTTCGGCCGCAAGACGCATTTCCCCGGCCTCAAGTCCAAAGTGCAGCACGAGCGACAGGGGGCGGAGCGCGCCGCGATCAACGCGCCGATCCAGGGCACCAGCGCCGACATCATCAAGCGCGCGATGGCGCGGATGGGGCCGGCGCTCCGCGACGCGGATCTCGCCGGCGTGCGCATGCTGATGCAGGTGCATGACGAGTTGGTGTTCGAAGTCCCCGCCGCCGAGGTGGAGCAGGCCTCCGCCGTCATTTGCGCCGTGATGGAAGGCGCCGCCGAGCCCGCGATCCGGCTCAGCGTGCCGCTCGGCGTCGAGGTCGGCACCGGCGCCAATTGGGGCGCCGCGCATTGAGCACGGCCGCGCCGGCCGACAAGGATATTGCCGCGCTGGCGCGGGGCGGGCGGACGAACTTCTTCGGCTTCCTGCTGCGGCTCGCCGCGCGGCTACCCTTCCTGTTCGTCGCCGGCCGTTTCTACGGTGCCGAGGCGCTCGGCCGCTTCGCCTATGCGGTGCTGATCGTCGAATTCGCCGCGCAGCTCGCGACGCTGGGGCTGAAGCGCGGGCTGGCGCAGCAGCTTTCGAATACCGAGAAGCCGCACGTCTGCGTCGTCTGGGATGCGATGCTGGTCGCCTTCATCGCCTCCGCGGTGGCGAGCGCGATCCTCATTGCTTTTCCGCAGGCGATGTTCCCCAACAGCCCGATCAACGGCATCGAATGGCTGCTGCCGCTGATCGTCTTCGCGATCGCGGGCTCGGACATCGCGCTCGCCGCGCTCGCCTATCAGCACAACGTCAAGGCGACGGTGACCGCGCGCGCGATCGTCGAGCCGTGGACGATCAGCATCGCGGCGACGCTTCTCTTCTTCACTCTCTCCAAGCGCGACGGCCTCATCATCGCCTATGTGCTGTCGATGGTCGCGGCGCTGGGCGCGTCGCTCTGGCCGCTGTTCAAGGCCTATGGCTGGCCGCACGGCTGGCGGCCCGAAGTGCGCGGCCTCTGGGCGCTGACCCGGCGCAACATGCCGCTCGCCGCCGCCGACGCGATCGAATGGGGATCGCGCCGCATCGACATCGCGATCCTCGGCCTGTTCTTCTCGCCCGCGATCGTCGGCATCTATTATGTCGCGCAGCAGGTCGCGAGCCTGCCACAGAAGCTCAAGACCAGCTTCGATCCGATCCTCGGCCCGGTCATCACGCAGAAGCTCGCCGAAGACGATAAGCCGGCGGTGGCGAGGCAGGTCCGCCAGGTCGGCTTCTGGATCATCGCCGCGCAGGTCGGCATCGCGCTCGCGCTCGGCATCCCGGGCGAGGCGGTGATGGGCCTCGTCGGCCCCAATTTCGTCGGCGGCACCGCGGCGCTCGGCTTCCTGCTCGCGGCGGAAGCGGTGGCGGCGACCGCGGTCGTCTCCGAAGCCGCGCTCGTCTACGTCGCGCGGCACCGCAATCTGATGATCTCGTTGGCGATGGTCGCGGTGCAGGTCGCGCTATCGATCGCGCTGATCCTGGCCGCGCGCGCGGCGCAATGGCCGGAAAGCTGGCAGGCGGCGGGGCCGGCGCTGGGGCTGATGCTTGCGCTCGGCTTGTCCTCGATCCTGAAGGCGCGGCTGCTCTCGCGCCTGCTCGGCGCGCCCGTGCAGGGGTGGCGCTGGCCGCTCGTCTGGGCAACGGGCGCCGCCGTCGTCGTTGGCTGGTGCTTCACCTTGCTGCCGCCAAATCTCGAATGGGTCGAGCTGGTGTTCGGCATCCCGGCGATCCTGGGCGCCTTCGGCTACATCATGTGGCGCAAGGGCTTCACCCGCGAGGACCGCGCGCTGTTCCGCAGCCACGCGCCCGAGGAAGACGCGACGCTACCCCCTGCGAAGCTGGCACCGCGCGAAAGCTGAGCTTCCTTCCGCTCAGTGGCGGAAGTGGCGCATGCCGGTGAAGACCATGGCGAGTCCCGCCTCGTCGGCTGCGGCGATCACCTCGTCGTCGCGGATCGATCCGCCCGGCTGGATCACCGCCGTCGCCCCCGCCTCGACCGCGGCGAGCAGCCCGTCGGCGAAGGGGAAGAAGGCGTCCGAAGCGACCGCCGAGCCGATCGTGCGCGGCTCGCCACAGCCCGCTTTCTCCGCCGCATCCTTGGCCTTCCACGCGGCGATGCGCGCGGATTCCAGCCGGTTCATCTGCCCCGCGCCGATGCCCGCGGTGGCGCCGTCCTTTGCGTAGACGATGGCGTTCGACTTGACGTGCTTCGCGACCGTCCAGGCGAACAGGCAGTCCTTCAGCTCCTGCTCGGTCGGCGCGCGCTTGGTCACCATGCGCAGTTCGTCGCGGGTGATGCCGCCATTGTCGCGGGACTGGAGCAGCATCCCGCCCGCGATCGATTTGATCGTCAGTCCCGGCCGCGCCGGAGCGGCGAAATCGCCGCACAGCAGGAGGCGGAGGTTCTTCTTGCGCGCGAAGGCGGCGCGCGCCGCATCGTCGGCGCCCGGCGCCACGACGACTTCGGTGAAAATCTCGCAGATCGCTTCCGCCGTCGCGCCGTCGAGCGGCCGATTGCAGGCGATGATGCCGCCGAACGCCGACACCGTGTCGCAGGCGAAGGCGGCGCGATAGGCGTCGAGCAGCGTCTCGCCGCTCGCCACGCCGCAGGGGTTGGCGTGCTTGACGATTACCACCGTCGGTGGGCCGTCCTTGAATTCGGCGACCAGCTCGAGCGCGGCATCGGCGTCGTTGTAGTTGTTGTAGCTGAGCTCCTTGCCCTGCAGCTGCTCGGCCTGCGCGATCCCCGGGGTGGCCGGGCCGGCGGGAACGTAGAGCGCGGCGCGCTGGTGCGGGTTCTCGCCGTAGCGCAGCTCCTGCGCGCGGCGCACGGGAATCGCGACCGTCTCGGGGAAGATCTCGCCCTGATCGGCGAAGGCGAACCACGAGGCGATGGTCGCATCATATTGCGCGGTGAGCGCGAACGCTTTCGCCGCGAGCCGCTTGCGATCCTCCAGCGTGGTCTCGCCCTTGGCTACGAGCGCATAATCGGCCGGATCGGTGACGATCGCCACACTCGCGTGATTCTTCGCGGCCGAGCGGACCATCGACGGTCCGCCGATGTCGATATTCTCGATCACCTCGTCGCGCTCCGCGCCGCGCGTAACGGTCTGCGCAAAGGGATAGAGATTGACGACGACGAGATCGATCATGCCGATGTCGTGCGCTGCCGCCGCTTCCTCATGCGCCGCATCGCCGCGCACCGCGAGCAGGCCGCCGTGAACCTTGGGATGCAGCGTCTTCACCCGCCCGTCCATCATCTCGGGAAAGCCGGTAAGATCGGAGATGTCGCGCACTTCCAGCCCCGCACCACGGAGCGCCTTGGCGGTGCCGCCGGTGGAGACCAGCTCGACGCCTTGTCCGGCCAACGCCTGCCCCAGTTCCGCCAGCCCTTCCTTGTCGGAGACGGAGAGCAAAGCGCGGCGAATCTTCACGGTGGACATGGGTTACTTTCGATGGATGCGGGAATCGGTGCCGCCCATAGCGGCCCGGGCGTGTCGTAGCTAGCGCGCGCGCTTCAGCGTCCAGGCGACGGTGGTGCCATCGGGCGGCGTCTCGCCGGTGATGACGAGCTGCTGGGTGCCGTGCGGCTTGGCCGCGCCGTCGACCCACAGGCTGTCCTCGATGCCGAGCGCGCCGCCGCGCGCCTTGAACTGCCAGACCGCGCCGCCCTTGATGCGGAGCAGCGCGCCCTGGCCGTCGGCGGTGCTGGTCACCTCGACGCCCGGCGCGAGGTGGAAGCGGATCGCGAAGCCCGTCGGCTCGGAGCGCCGGCGTCGGCCCTGCGCGATCAGCCGGTCCTCCCCCTCCAGCGCCAGCCCGTCAGCGGTGAGCGCGAGCTGGCGCTGATGGACGAGGCCGAAGCGGCGGACGTAACCGTCGTGCCCGGCCTCGACCACCGTGCCGGCGGTGTCGTCGCGGCCGAGCTCGACCTGGCCGACGCCTTTGCCGAGCGAGCCGTCGTCATGGACCGCGGTGGAGTTGCGATCGCCAAGCGTGAGCGTCGAATGCGCCGCGGTGGTGCGCAGCGCGCGGACCAACTCGGCGGGTAGCGCCGCCTTGGCGGCGCCGACGCCGCCGCAATTGACGATCAGCCGGTTGCCGCCATCGCTCAATTCGAACGCCAGCGTCGAGGCGCAGCCGCCGGCGAGCGCGCGGCTGGGCGGCGGCGGTGCGGCGTCGAATACCGCCGTCACCGATTTCGCCGCGAGCCGCTGATAGCCCCAGCCGCGCGCCTGGCGCAGCGCGCCGGCCTCGACTCCCGATCCTTCGAGCACGGTGGCGACGGTGCGCGGATCGAGCCCGTTGCCGCCCTGCCAGCTCGACAGCCCGCCATCGCCGAGGATGATCGTGCGGAGCGCGGAGGCAGCGCCCTCCAGCGCATCGCCGATCGCGTCGGGCATTTCTTTGCGCGCCGCGAAATAGGCGGCGCGGACCTGCGCCAGCACCTCGACCAGCGCAAGCTGTTCGGTCGGCGAGCGGCTGACGAGGCCGCCGTCCTCATGCTGCGCCGCCTCCAGCGCGCGGATCATACCCGCCTCGCCGCGGCCCTGCCGCACCGGCCCGCCCTGCACGACCAGCGCGGCGGCGATCACGCCCGCCCAGGCGGTGATCCGCGGTAGCCCCTCGGGCGCGCGATCGGCGCTCTTGTCGAGATGCCGCGCGCCGCGCGCCAGCGTGTTGAGCACGGCGGAGCGGTAGACGATGTCGCGGCTGGAAAGGATGTAGGGCGCGTAGGCCGACCAGAAGAGGATGCGACGGCCCCACAGGTCGGCGCGCCACGCCCGCTCGCCGCACCGCTCGGCGCAGCTTTCCAGCCAGTGGCGGGTGATCCCCTCGACCAGCTTTGCCGCATTCTCGCGCGTCGCCGCCGCCGCAACGTCGCGCAGCCAGGCGAAGCTCTGCAGATGATCGGAGAAATCTGGAGCGAAGGTGGGATCGTTGAAGGCGAGCCGCGCGACTTCGACGCTGCGCCCGCCAAAGGCGATCTCGCCCGCCAGGATCGCCTCGCCCGCTGCCTTGTCGCCGGCAATTGGATCCTTGGGCACCGCGAGCAGCTTCAGCGGGAAGCGGCCGCGCAGGCGCAGCTTGTGCAGCGGCGTCCGCCACGACAGGCGGTGAAGCCGGTAGGCAAGCCGCTCGGCGAGCGAGACGCCGCGATCGTCGCCGACGCGGATCAACCTCTTGCCGGAGCCGATCTCCTGCTCCTCCGGCCTGGGGTCGATGCGCTCCAGCAGGCTCATCCCCCGCGCAGGCCCCGGATATTCTCGTCGTAGCGTTCCGGCCCGCCGCGGAAGGTGGCGGTGCCGGCGACCAGCACGTCCGCCCCCGCCGCGATCGCGCGCGGCGCAGTCGTGGCATCGATACCGCCGTCCACCTGGAGATCGATCGGCTTGCCGATCTTGTCGATCTGCTTGCGGATCGCTTCGATCTTGCGGAGCTGGCTGTCGATGAAGCTCTGCCCGCCGAAGCCGGGGTTGACGCTCATCACCAGCACCAGATCGACCTCCTCCAGCACATAATCGAGCATCTTGGCCGGGGTGCCGGGGTTGAGCGAGACGCCCGCCTTCTTGCCGAGCGCCTTGATCGCCTGGATCGTGCGGTGGAAGTGCGGCCCGGCTTCTGGGTGGATGGTGATGATATCCGCCCCCGCCTCGGCAAAAGCCCCGAGGAACGGGTCGACCGGCGCGATCATCAGATGGACGTCGAAAGTCTTGGCGCTGTGCGGGCGGAGCGCCTTCACCACCCCCGGGCCGATCGTGATGTTGGGGACGAAATGGCCGTCCATCACATCGACATGGATCCAGTCGGCACCGGCCGCGTCGATGGCGCGCACCTCCTCGCCCAACCGGGCGAAGTCGGCGGAGAGGATGGAAGGGGCGATCCGGACCGTCTGTTGCACGACGGAATCCTTAACCGCGCGATTCGCGCGCTTCAAGGAAGCGGGCGAGTTATCCCCCGCTAATTCGCCTGAACCGTGCGATGAAAAAGCCGTCCGCACCGCCCTCGGCCTCCAGCGTGCCGGGGAGAAGGCGCAAATGCCCATCCACCGGCTGCGCGATGCCGCCGATCTCGTCCGCCGAAATCGGCTCGGGCGCATAGTCGCTGCGGGCGGCGAGGAAGGCTTCGGCGACCCGCTCGCCTTCTTCCCGCTCGAGCGAGCAAACCGAATAGACGAGGCTGCCGCCGGGCTTCAGCCAGTCCGCGGCGCGCGCCAGCATCGCCGCCTGGCCCGCTGAGAGCTCGGCGATGGCGCGCGGGCGGACACGGTGGAGCACATCGGGATGGCGGCGGTAGATGCCGGTCGCCGAGCAAGGCGCGTCGAGCAGGATCGCGTCCACCGGCTCCGGCGGCGCCCACGCCATGACGTCGGCGGTCACCACCTGGGCAGAGAGGTGCGTGCGCGCCAGATTGTCGGCAAGTCGCGCGAGACGACTTTCCGAGGCATCGACCGCGGTGACTGCAAAGCCGGCGGCGGCGAGCTGCATCGTCTTGCCACCAGGTGCGGCGCAGAGATCGAGCGCGCTCCGCCCCGCGCCAGCGCCGAGCAGCCGCGCAGGGAGCGAGGCGGCGATGTCCTGCACCCACCATTCGCCCTCGCCATAGCCCGCGAGCCCCGCCACCCCCGTGCCAGCCGCGAGGCGGAGGTGACCGGGAAGCAAGCTAGCGCCTTCCAATGCCGGCGGCCGGTCAGCGGGAAAGCTGAGATCGAGCGGCGGCGGCGCGGCGATCAGCCTAGCGGCGGCCGCGGCGACCTCCTCCCCCCAGGCATGCGCCCAGCGCACAGCGACGAGATCGGGCAGGGTGGGCGGATCGGGGAGCGCGGCACCCTGCCGCATCAGCGTTCCGAACACGCCGTGGACGAGCTTGCGCGGTCCACCATCGATCAGCGGCAGCGCGGTCGCGATCGCGGCGTGCGGCGGCGTGCCGAGCGCGAGCGCCTGGACCAGCGCGATGCGCAGCGCGAACCGCGCCTTGGCATCGTCGGGCAGGCGCTTCTTCGTGGCGCTGTCGATCAGCGCATCGAGATCGGGCAGGCGGCGGAGCGTCTCCGCCGCGATGGCATGGACCAGCCCCCGGTCCTCCGCCTTGTCGAGATCGCGCGCCGCCGCGTCGAGCGCCGATTCCAGCGGCAGCCCCTTGCGCAGCACCGCATCGAGCAGCCGCAACGCCGCCCGCCGCGCGGGGACGCCGGCTCCATCGGGTGCGCGCTTGGCGTCAGGCAAAATAGACGGCTCCGGTGATGGCGGAGGCCCAAAAAGCCGCGCCGACCACGATCGCCGCCCATGCATAAACGCCGCGCTCGTCAGTCGGCCAATGCTCGCCGTACATGAGGGAATAGCTGCGCACTTTGAGCGCGCCGCCGGAGAGGCCTCGCAGAACGACGTAGCCCGTCAGCCAACAGAATCCGAAAACTATCGTGCCGACGACAAACTCGACGAGCCAGTCGAACAGGAAGCTCATTCAGCGCCGCCCGTGCGGATCGAGCGCGCTGGTGCGGCGGCGGGTGACCGGCACTGCGGTTCCGGCCCTCTGCCGCGCCACCTCGGCGAGCGGCGGCGGGGCGGCGAGGCCCATCTCGTCCGCCATCGCCTCCAGCGCGGCGATGCGGTTGCCAGTGTCGGGGTGCGTCGAGAACAGGCTGTCGCGGCCGGTGCCCGACGGCACGATATAGAGCGAGGCGGCGGCGGGGTTCCGGAGGCTCACCGGATTGGGGACGCGGGCCGCGCCCTGCGCCAGCTTGGCGAGCGCCGAAGCGAGCGCGCGCGGGTTGCCGCTGATCTCCGCGCCGCCGCGATCCGCGCCATATTCGCGGGTGCGGCTGATCGCCATCTGCACGATCATCGCCGCGAAGGGCGCGACGATCACTGCCGCGATCATCGCCAGCATGTTGCCGCGATTGTCGCCGCCGCGGAAGAACAGCCCGAAATTGGCGAGGAAAGAGATCGCGCCCGCGATGGTCGCGGTCATCGTCATGATGAGCGTATCGCGGTTCTTCACATGCGCGAGTTCGTGCGCCATCACGCCCGCAATCTCGTCGCGGCTCAATATCTCCATCAGCCCGGTCGTCGCGGCCACGGCGGCATTGTCCGGGTTGCGGCCGGTGGCGAAGGCGTTGGGATGCGGCGAATCCACCACATAGACCTTGGGCATCGGCAGCGCGCCGCGCTGCGCGAGGCCGCGGACGATATCGACGAGCTGGCCCGAGGTGACCTCGCGCGCACCGTGCATCTTGAGCACGATCTTGTCGGCATTCCAGAAGGTGAAGAGGTTCATCGCCGCCGCGATGCCGAGAGCGATCAGCGCGCCGCCGGATCCGCCGATCGTGTAGCCCAGCCCCATGAACAGCGCCGTCAGCGCCGCCAGCAGCATCACCGTCCTCAAACCGCTCATCTTGCCTATCGTCTCCTCGATGCGAATATGGGGCGCGACACCCCTTGCTGCAATCGGAAGCGCTCATGCCCGCCCGCCGTCCGCCCCACCTGAAACCGCCCGCCCACTGGACGAACGAACCACCGCCCGCGCCGGAGAAAGCGCCGCAAGCCGATGAGCATGGCGGCCCCAAGGGCCGCGAGCCGACGCGTTATGGCGACTGGGAGAATAAGGGCATCGCCTGGGATTTCTGAGGCTAAAGCCCCTCGGCCCTGAGCGGTCGCGACAGCAGGTTTTCCACCACCGCATCGACCGACGCGCTTCCGGCAAGCAGATCGCACACCGCGCCTACGATCGGCATCTCGACCCCGGCGTCCGCCGCGGCCTGGCGCAACACCGGCGCGGTGAAGGCGCCTTCGGCCACCGTCTTGCGGTCGGCGAGCAGCGCCTTGGCGTCCGCTCCCTCGCCCAGCCCCTTGCCGAGCGCGAAGTTGCGCGAGCTGGTCGAGGAGCAGGTGAGGACGAGATCGCCGAGCCCCGCGAGGCCGGCCAGCGTTTCCGCCCGCGCGCCGCGCGCAAGGCCGAAGCGCGTCATCTCCGCAAACCCGCGCGAGATAATCGCGGCGCGCGCGTTCTGCCCGAGGCCGCGACCCTCGACCACGCCGCAGGCGATCGCCAGCACGTTCTTGACCGCGCCGCCGATCTCGGCGCCGGTGAGGTCGTCGGACAGATAGGGCCGGAAATTGGGCCGCGCGATGCGAGCCGCCACCGCCTCGCCCGCCGCTTGGTCGGCGATCGCCAACGTCACCGCCGCGGGCAGTCCCGCCGCCACTTCATGGGCGAAGGTGGGGCCGGACAGCACCGCGATCGCCGCTGCCGGCTGCGCCTCGTGCGCGACCTGATGCATCAGCTTGGCGCTGCCTTCCTCGATCCCCTTCGAGCAGAGCACGAGCGGGACGGCGAGCGCGGGGAGCCCGGCAAGGACGCGGCGCATATGCTGCGCGGGCGTGACGACGAGCAGCGCCTCGCATCCCGCGAGGTCGTCGAGCGCGTCCGTCGCGCGGATCGCGGTGGAGAGCGAGATGCCGGGCAGGAAGACGCTATTCTCACGGCGGAGATTGACCGCCTCGACCACTTCCGGCTCGCGCGCCCACAGCAACGTCTCCTCGCCACCGGCCGCAGCGACCTGCGCAAGCGCCGTGCCCCACGCGCCCCCGCCGATGACGCCGATCCTCACGCCTTCACCCCGGCGCCGCGCACTGCCTCTGCCGCCGGATCGAGCGGCCAGCGCGCCCGCGCCGGCGCGTCCAGTCCGTCGACCATCCCTTCTTCGAAGCGGAGCGCCCCGGCCCAGGCGATCATCGCCGCATTGTCGGTGCAAAGCCAAAGCGGCGGCGCGACGAAGGGCAGCCCCGCCTCCCCGGCGAGCGTGGTAAGCGCGGCGCGCACCGCCCCGTTCGCCGCCACGCCGCCGGCGACGACCAGCGCGGTCGCTTGCGGAGCAGCGTCGAGAGCGCGGCGCGTGCGATCGACCAGGCAATCGACGACCGCCTGCTGGAACGAGGCGGCGATGTCGGTGACGCTCCATCGCTCCGCCTGATGCGCGCGGAGCACCGCGCTCTTGAGGCCGGCGAAGGAGAAATGCGGCTCGGCCGATCCGACGAGAGGCCGGGGCAGCGGCACGGCGCGCGGATCGCCCTCCGCCGCCGCGCGCTCGACCGCCGGACCGCCCGGAAATCCCAAGCCGAGCAGCTTCGCGCTCTTGTCGAACGCTTCGCCCGCCGCGTCGTCGATCGTCGTGGCGAGACGGCGATAGGCGCCGACGCCCTCGACCAGCAGCAACTGGCAATGCCCCCCCGAGACAAGCAGCAGCAGATAGGGGAAATCGAGATCGGGGTGGCTCAGCATCGGCGACAAGGCATGGCCTTCGAGATGATTGACCGCGACCAGCGGCTTGCGCGCGGCGAGCGCCAGCCCCTTGGCCGTAAGCAGCCCGACCATCACGCCACCGATCAGCCCCGGCCCCGCAGTCGCGGCGATCGCATCGACGTCCGCCAGCGTGACATTGCCCTCCGCCAGCACGTCCTCGACCAGCGCGGGGAGGATATCGACATGCGCGCGTGCCGCGATCTCAGGCACCACGCCGCCATAGGGGCGGTGCTGCGCCTCCTGGCCCGCGAGCTTGTGCGCGATCAGCCGGCGATCGGACGTCACCAGCGCCGCCGCCGTCTCGTCGCACGAGGATTCGATGCCGAGGATGAGGCTCATCCCCGTTCCCTGCCATCGCGGCGGGTTTGGGAGCAAGCCCCGCACGGCGATGGGCGCGGGCTGGCACCGCCGGAACAATAGCGCTAGCAGAGGCGCCGCATGACCCTGCCGCTTCGCATCGGAACCCGCGCCTCCCCGCTCGCGATGGCGCAGACGCGGCTCGTCGCCGACGCGCTGCGCGCTGCGCACGGCTGGGGGCCGGAGCGGATCGAGATCGTGCCGATCACGACCAGCGGCGATACGATCAAGGACCGCCCGCTCGCAGACATTGGCGGCAAGGCGCTGTGGACCAAGGAGCTGGACCGCGCGCTGGCCGAAGGCATCACCGATATCTCGGTCCATTCGATGAAGGATGTCGAGACGCTGCGCCCGGCCGAGCTGCGGATCGCGGCGATGCTGCCGCGCGCCGACGTGCGCGACCGGCTGATCGGCGCCAAAAGCCTGGCTGTGCTGCGCGAGGGCGCGACCGTCGGCACCGCATCGCCGCGCCGCGCCGCGCAGCTCCGCCGTATCCGCCCCGATCTCGCCATCACGCTCTTCCGCGGCAACGTCGCGACGCGGCTGGCCCGGCTCGACAAGGGCGAGGCGGATGCGACTTTGCTCGCCGCCGCTGGGCTCGACCGGCTCGGCCATCCCGAGATCGGCGTGCCTCTCGACGATCTGCTGCCCGCGCCGTCGCAGGGTGCGGTGGGCATCGAGACGCTGGCCGCGGCCAAGCGGACCGTTGCGCTGATCGAAGCGATCGACCATCGCGACACCCACGTCTGCGTTGCAGCCGAGCGGTGCCTGCTCGAAGGCCTCGGCGCGGACTGCCACTCGCCGGTCGCCGCGCTCGCGGTAATAGCGGACGGCCAAGTCCATCTCCGTGCCGAGATCCTCAATGCCGACGGCAGCCTCAGCGAAGCGGGCGAGGCGCGGTTCGACGCTGGCGACGGGGACGCGCCGCGCGCGCTCGCCCGGCAGTTGCTCGATCGCGCCGCGCCCTCGCTGCGTGCGCTGTTTGGAGCGTGAAGCTCTTCATTCTCCGCCCGCAACCCGGCGCCGACCGGACCGCGGCAAGCGCCGCCGCACTGGGCCTCGATCCAGTGATCGCGCCGCTCTTTTCAGTGATGCCGATCGCCTGGGATGCGCCGGAGCCCGCCATTTACGATGCGCTGATGCTGACCAGCGCCAATGCTGCGCGCCACGCAGGTGAGGACCTGCTCCGATATGCGAACCTGCCCTGCTATGCGGTTGGCGAAGCGACAGCGGACGCCGCGCGCGACAGCGGTCTGCCTGGCATCCGTGTCGGTCCTTCCGATGGCAATGCGCTTGTCACAATGATGGCGGCGGACGGCATCACATGCGCGCTGCATCTCGCCGGTGCCGATCGCACGGTCGTTGATGCGCAGGGAATCGCGATCGACGTATGCACGGTCTATCGTTCCGAGGCCGTCGCGAAGCTCCCAAGGGCAATCGCAGCAGGCGGCATCGCCTTGCTGCACTCGCCGCGCGTCGGACGCGTGCTGGCGGAGCTCGCCTCTGCCGAGATCCGCGCACGGCTGACCCTCGCGGCGATCAGCACTGCCGCCGCCGAAGCTGTGGGCAAGGGCTGGCGCGGCGTGCATGCCGCCGCCGCGCCCCGCGACGCGGCGTTGCTGGAGCTTGCCGCAAAGCTGTGCCAGAAGGGCGCGGGGCAGGCGTGAAGAGGGCACATCATGGAGCATGATCCCGTCGAGGGCGTGGTGCGGCAGCGATCGCTGCTGTCGCGCGTCTGGCTGCCGCTGACCGCCTTCCTGCTCGGCCTCGCGGCCGCCGCCTGGCTGCTCGCCAACTGGAGCGCCGCGGCGCGCTACATCGGCGTCCAGCCCGCGGCACCGGCGCCCATCCCGGTAGTGGACGTTCCGCCGCCCGTCGTAACGATTCCCGCCCCCGCCAATCCCGCCGACGGCCAGACGGTGGTGATTGATCCCGAAATCACCCGCCGCGTCGGCCAGCTCGAGCAGCGCGTCGTCGCGATCGACGAGCAGTCGCGCTCCGCCGTCGGCAATGCCGATCGCGCCGAGGGGCTGCTCGTGGCCTTCGCCGCGCGCCGCGCGCTCGATCGCGGCGTTGCGCTCGGCTATCTCGAAGGGCTGCTCCGCCAGCGCTTCGGCACCAGCCAGCGGCAGGCGGTGGCGACGATCATCACCGCCGCGCAGCAGCCGGTAACGCTCGAGGAATTGCAGCAGGGCCTGCAGGAAGTCGGCCCGCAGCTCACCGGTGCGGCGCCCGACCAGAGCTGGTGGGACGCGCTCAGAACTGAAATGGCCGATCTCATCACCGTGCGGAAAGCGGGCACGCCGCCGACCATCCCCGCCGAGCGGCTGCAGCGCGCCAAGCGACGGCTCGATGCCGGCCAGGTCGACGTCGCGCTGGCGGAAGTGCTGCGCATGCCCGGCCGCGGCCATGCCACCGCCTGGATCGGCGATGCCCGCCGCTACGTTTCCGCCCGCCGCGCGCTCGACACGATCGAGACCGCCGCGCTGCTCGAACCGCGCACCCCGCGCGTCGAAAATCCGGACACGCCGGCGGACGCGACCACCCCGCGTCCCGAGGCCGTACCCGCCCCATAAAGAAGCACCCGCCGCGGAACATTACGCCGCGACGGGTGCCGTAGCGGCCGGCAGGGGGCTCTGGCCGCCCTTGCCATCTTCTTGCAGGTTGCGGCGCCCGGGGATGGCAGGATTGGGCGCCGCGTCGCTCGCCTTCGGGATCAGCGCTGGGCGAGCGAGCTCCGTGTCGCGCCGGAAATTTTGGCGCGCGCTTCCGCGATGGCCGCGGATTCTTTGATCTTGCCGTCGACGATCTCGTTGCCGATTTCGAGCAGTCGGCCGCTGATCACGGTGCCGGTCTGCGCTTCCTCTTGCACCGTGACGCCGCGATTGTCGGCGATCGCCTTGTCCCAGGCGGTGCGCACCGCGGCCCAATAGCCCTTGGTGCGCGCCCAATAATCGTCCGCCGCCTTCACGTCGAAGCCGTCGAACTTCTCATAGGTGTTGAGCACCGATTCCTGGACGAAGGGGACGATCTTCCCGTCGACCATCCCTTCCTTGATATTGTCCTGCCAGTGGATCCAGCCGGTCGGCGTCGGCGAGTGGCGGTTGATGCCGAGGTAGCGGTCGTAGACGGGATTGCGGATCGCATCGCGGCGGGCGAGCGGGCGGAGCGTCCAGTTGCTGCGCCAGCGGCGGATGCCGCCCTCGTCGGTCCATTGTCCCCAACCGGCATAGCGCGGGCTGTCGTCGACCTGATAGACGGTCTGCGACCAGCGGCTTGCGCGCATCCGCTGCGGCACCTCTTCCAGCTTCCAGCGGCCCTTCGCATCGTAGACGAGGACGCTTTCCGGCTCGTAGACCCAATCCTGCCGCCAGTGCTTGATCACCATCGGCTCGCCGTCGGCATCGACGACCAGCAGGTGCTGGAGGCGGATCACCTTGCCGCTATCCTCGATGACGCGCACCACCTCGTGCCCGCCCGACGTCTTGGCGTCGATCGGCTTGTAGTCGGGCCGCCAGCTTGTCGTCTCGCGCATGTCGAAGCGGACCTTGAAGTTGCCCGCCATCGCCAGGATGTCCTGCCGGTCGCGCTGGAAGGAGGCGGCCTCGGCCGCGGCTTCACGCGGCTTGACCGGCCCGTCGGCGAGCGCGGGGGCGGCAGCAGAGACGAGGAGGGCGAGGGTGATCGATCGGGTGAAGTTCATTTCTCTGGTCCCTTGTTAAAAGCGCGCGCTGATCGACACGCTGGCGTTGCGGCCGGGCTGGGTGAAGGCGTCGGCGATGGCGGTGGTGCTGGCGAGCCCGGCGACGTCGCTCCACCAGGCATATCTGGCGTCGAGGATGTTGAAGATGCCGGCGCGCAGGGTGAGCGCCTCGCCGATCCGCACGAATGCTGTCGCATCGACGATGGTAAAGGCGTCGGGCAGATAGCAGGAGGGGGTGCAGAGCCCGCGGCTGCGCGCCTCGCTCTTGCCCGCGCTGTGCGTCATCGTCACGTCGCCGCCGAAGCGATCGTCGACGGCGCGCCAGCCGATGCCCGCGACGAGCTTGAGTGGATCGACGCTCGCCAACGGCGTCCGCGCGCCGCTCGGGTCGATCACGTCGCCCTTGGCGTAGCTTAGTGCCAGCGTGCCGGTGAAGCCCGCGGGCATGCGGCCGTGCAGCCGCGCCTCGGCGCCGCTGATCTTGACCCTATCGAGATTGATGAACTGGTAGACCGCCGGGTCGGTGGGGGTGAAACTTCCGCCCACCACCTCCTGGCTGATGAAGTTGCGATAGCGCCCGGTGAAGGCGGTGAGCGACAGATCGACCGCCTCGCCGCCGTAGCGGACGCCGCCCTCGAAGGTGCGGCTCGTCTCCGGCTTCAGATCCGGGTTTGGCTCCGACGTGTAGCCGAAGGCGAGATTCTCGAAGAACTGGTTCACCTGCGTCGGCGCGGGGGCCTTGAAGCCCTGTGCGTACTGGCTGAACAGATTGACCCCGCCGCCGACCTTCCACAGCGCGCCGAACTTGGGCGACACGCGCGATCCATCCTGCCCCGTCGCCGGGAAATTGGGGAGCAGCGGGTCTTCGCGCGGATCGAGCTTGTAATAGTCGAAGCGGAGCGCCGGATAGAGCGTCAGCCCGCTCGTGCCGATGGCGATCTCGTCGCCCGCGAACAGGCCAAGCAGGGTGAAATCGGTGACCGGGAAGGCGCGGGTCGGGAAGACCTCGCCCGCGGGCGGCACGGTGCCGTCGCGCAGCCCCTCCTGCCGCGTCTCGCTATAGTCGGCGCCGAGCACGAAGCGGTGGGCGATCGTCCCGGCGGCGAAATTGCCACGCAGCTCGCCGCTGGCGCCGATGACGCGATTGTCGAAGGTGTTGAGCCGCTCGCGATCGGCGAGGACCGTGCGGTCCTCGAAGGTGAACTGGCGGTTGCGGCCGTCCTGCCAATAGGCGCCGAGCGAGGCGTGATCGATCGTGCCGCTGCCCTCCCACGTCCAGTCGAGCCCGATCCGGTCGCGCTTCACGCTGTCGCGCGCGTCGAGCCGCGCCACCGCGGCGGTGATGCCGGACAGCACGTCGCTGGTAACGCGCGTGCCGAGATGCTCGCCGGTCAGGCGGATGCGGTGATCGCCATTGCCCCAGACGAGCTTGCCGAGCAGCGCGTTCGATTCGCCGTCCTGCGGGTTGGGCGTAGTGCGCGCCGGGCCGGTGACGTCGTTGTCGCCCTGATTGTCGAGCTCCTTGAAATCGCGCCGGGTATAGGCCGCCATCGCCGACCATTGGCCGGAAGCGCCCGCGACCACCGCGGTCTCCGAAAACTCCTCGTCCGCCGAGCTGTAGGACGCGCGGGCGAGCCCGGCGATGCCGTCGCGCCCGGCCAGGAAATCGGCGGGATCGGAGGTGATGAAGCTGACTGCGCCGGCAAGGCCGTCGCTGCCGTAAAGCGCCGAGGCGGGGCCGCGCAGGATCTCGACCGACTTGACCAGGCCGACGTCGACATAGTCGCCGCGCCCCGCAAGCTGCGCGCCGAAGCCGAAGCCATCGGGCACGCGAATGCCGTCCACCTGGATCAGCACGCGGTTGCCGCCGAGGCCGCGGATGGTGAAGCCGCTGTTGCGATCGCGCCCCGTTGAACCCAGCGCCGCGCCGAACCGCGCCGGCGAGCGGGGTACGCTCACGCCGGGCTCGTAGCGGACGAGATCCTTGACGTCGGTGACGAGCTGTTGTGCGATCTGCTCGGCATCGATGACGCTGACCGTCGCGGGCGCATCGAGCACCGCAATCGGGGTGCGCGTCGCGGTGACGGTGATCGCCCGGCTGCCCGGGATCGATCCGTAGCGCAGCGGCACCGGCGCGTAAGTTTCCTCCGCGGCCTTCGCCGCATCCGTTTGCTCGCCAGCCTCCTGCTGCGCCGCGGCGCTCTGCGCATTGGCGGGCGCACCGGCCATCATCGCCACAATCAGCGCACCCCGAGACATGCTCCCCGACACCCCTATTAACACCGCTATTCCCCGCTGTTTTGATATTGCGAATGATTCGCGGTCTCAAATACTCTTATGAGAATGAGTGTCAACAGCAAGACTGTCGGTCGGTTGACTTGCCGGTTGAGGACAATATTGTCCTGATCAGGACATTGGGGAGGCGGTCATGCGGGCATTGAGATCGATCGTGGCGGCGTTCGCTCTGGCGATCGCCACACCGGGGGCCGCTGCCGAGCCGAACACGCCGGATGCCGCCAAGATCGCTTTCCGCTGGGACGTGAAGATTCCGCTGCGCGACGGCACCCAGCTTAGCGCCAACGTCTATCTGCCCAAGGGGCAGGCCGCCCCCGCGCCCTGCATCTTCACGCTCACCCCCTATATCGCGCAAAGCTATCACGACCGCGGCGTCTATTTCGCCGCGCACGGCCTACCGTTCCTGACCGTCGACGCACGCGGCCGCGGCAATTCCGAAGGCACGTTCCGCCCGCTGATCCAGGAGGCCGAGGACGGCCACGACGTCGTCGAATGGCTGGCGAAACAGCCCTATTGCAACGGCAAGGTATCGATGTGGGGCGGCTCCTACGCCGGCTACAACCAGTGGGCCGCGGCCAAGGAAGCGCCGCCGCATCTTGCCACCATCGTCCCCGTCGCCTCGCCCTATCCCGGCGCCGATTTCCCGGCGCGCAACAACATCTTCTACCCCTATCTGCTGCAATGGCTGAACTTCACCTCGGGCAAGGCGTCGCAGGGCAATATCTTCGGCGACGGCGACTTCTGGGGCGCGATCGCGCGCCGCCGGTTCGAGGAGGGCGTGGCGTTCAACACGCTGGAGCGCGAGCTGGGCGGCGATCAGGCGACCCTGCGCGAGTGGATCTCTCACCCCGCGGTCGATGCCTGGTACGACAGCTATGCGCCGACCGACGCGCAGTTCCGCGCTTTCTCGATGCCGATCCTCACGATCACCGGCAGCTACGACGGCGATCAGCCGGGTGCCTTCGCCTTCTACAAAAAGCATATGGCGCTGGGATCACCTGAGGCGCGCGCCAATCATTATCTCATAGTCGGGCCATGGGACCATGCCGGCACCCGCACCCCGCGCGCCGAAGTCGGCGGCCTCACCTTCGGCAAGGAGAGCCTCGTCGATCTCAACAAGCTCCACGTCGACTGGTACAATTGGACGATGGCGGGCGGCGCCAGGCCCGCCTTCCTCGAAAAACGCGTCGCTTATTACGTCATGGGCGCCGATCGCTGGCGCTATGCCGACACGCTGGAGGGCGTGACCGCCGAGGAGCGGCCCTTCTATCTCGATTCGGATGGCGGCGGCGCGACGCGGGTGATGGCATCCGGCGCGCTCAATCCGGCACGGCCCGGCGCGGGCAGGCCCGACCGCTACGTCTACGATCCGCGCGACACCTCCCGCGCGGCGCTGGAGGCGAGCATCGATCCCTCGCTGCTCACCGACCAGCAGCTCGTCCTCGCCGGCGACGGCAAGCAGCTCGTCTATCACAGCGCGCCGTTCGACAAGGATACCGAAGTCTCGGGCTTCTTCCGCCTCTCCGCCTGGATCGCGATCGACACGCCCGACACCGATTTCCGAGCCGCGGTCTACGAGATCGACGGCACCGGCCGCAGCATCCTCCTGACCGACGATATCAAGCGCGCGCGCTTCCGGGAAAGCCCGCGGCAGGCGAAGCTCGTCACCACCCGCGCGGCGCAGCGCTATGATTTCGACAGCTTCATGTTCGTCTCGCGCCGCATCGCCAAGGGCAGCCGACTCCGCCTCGTCATCGGCCCGCTCAACTCGATCTGGACGCAGAAGAACTACAACAGCGGCGGCGACGTCTCGGCGGAAACGATGGCCGACGCACGGCCGGTGACGGTTACGCTCCACCACGACCGCGCGAGGCCAAGCGCTCTCTATGTACCGATCGGCCAGCCGGAATAACCGGCCAGCGCTAACAACTATCGCATGTGATGCATGGAGCGGGCGAAGGGATTCGAACCCTCGACCCCAACCTTGGCAAGGTCGGCATCAGCCGTTTTCCGGCGGCTTTCTCGTTACTGTCATTCCCGGATTTCCGCGATTTCTCAAACTCACGCGTTTCTGCCGTTTTTGAGCGTTTCCGGGGTTTATAGACGTTCCAAGTGGGGATAGAGCGGGGTGGACTTTTGGTCCATTTCCGGTTATAATAATGATATACCCCACTGGATTCCCCACTGCAAGTTCGGAGGTGCCAGCCGGGGAAAGCAACCCCTCAACGGAGCGATAAGAATGACAAATGCGCGACGCCCGGTCGGCCGCCCCGGCCGCTATGCCAAATACGAGAAACTGGAAGCCTCACTCCCCGCCCGAATGACGAAGCGCCCGGTCTATTGCGACGGGATCGGCCTGTTCAAAGGCAGCAAGGCGAGCACGGTCTGGGTCAAGATCAGGATGCCCCACGGCGGCGTCTATAAGGGCCGCACGGTGCCTCTATCAGGCTCCATCGAGCACAAGGCAGGCAACCGGGCCTCTTGGACGTGGCAGCAGCTAGAAGCCGAGCGGGACCGCCTACAGGGCCTAGCCGATCGCGGCGAGCCACTGGAAGCCGTCCAGGCGGAATCCTTCGCCAGCTTCGCAACGGACTGGCTCGAACGGAAAAAATCGACGCTCAAGGGCTACGGCGTCACCAAGGGCCATATCGCCACGGCGCTGATCCCGACGTTCGGCAAGAAGGCGCTGGACGCGATCACCGTTGGCGATGTCAATCGCTGGATCGGCAAGCAGCGCGCTAACCTCGCGCCCGCCACGGTGCAAAGACAGCTAAGCACGTTCAATGCGATCATGAATGATGCCGTTCGCAACGGCCTGATCGAGCGAAACCCGGCCACACGCGCCGACAAGATCAGAGGCGTCGAGCCGAGACAGCGTTTTGTCACTGAGGCGGAATGGCAGACGATCCTTGCGACCTGCGAACGCATCGAGCGAGAGCAGGAAGAGAAGCGGGAGCAAACGCCGCAGCGGATCAGGGGCTGGCTCCGGCACTATGTCGCATGGGCCTACAATTCGGGGATGCGGCGAGCGGAGATACTCGCGCTGACATGGGCCAATGTGCGGGCCGTCGATGCCGAGCACGTCGTGGTCGAGGTGCTCAATTCCAAGAACGGCAAATCCCGCTTCGTCAGCTGCACCGCGGAAATGCGGTCGATCCTAGAGGCGCTCGAGAAGCTGGATCGCCCGGGGGGAGACAATCGGCTTTTCCCTGTGTCGATCACGACGCTGAAACGCGCCTTGACTGCCCTGTGGAAGGCGACAGGGTTGAAAGACGTGCGCCTTCACGATCTCCGCCGCAGCCATGCGACAATCCTCATCAACAAGGGGATAGACGTTCGCACCGTGGCAGGGCGCCTTGGACATACCGGCACTGCCATGCTGGCCAAGCACTACGCCGTGGATCGCGGCGACAAGGAAGCGGCGGCCGCGTTCGCCGCATAGTCTCTGGCGGGGAAGCGAGCGCCTAGTCCGATGTCTAGCAAAGTCTAGCGGACTGGCCTCGCTACCGGCCCCCAACGGGCCGATATATCCGTTTTTTCTTGACAAATCCGCCGTTTTCGGATATAATGGAGGTATGGATAGAGGGGATTTCCCTTCTTCCATAAACCCCAAAATCAGAGCCGATCCACCGTTCGAAGCCCGCGCTTCGCAACGGTGTTTTCGCTCGTCCCAATAAGGAGAAGAGCTCATGTCAATTGAGCCGGAATTTTTCACCGACAAGGATGTTGCCCGGAAGCTGAATCTGTCGCCGTCATGGGTGCGGGGTCAGCGGCACAAAAGAGCTAAGGGGCTGCCCCACATCCTCGACGTGGATGCCAGATACATCGGCACTTGCCCCCGCTATGTGAAGGCTGAAATCGACGCCTTCGTTGCCGCCATCGCGGCCTGAACGGAGCAGCAACCAATGTATCATGACAGGATGCTGGCGGCGCGTGGCGTCGCCGGATGGGCGGATACGCGCCTCGTTGAGGCCATTCCCGTTGATCGGGCACCGATGGAGCCGAAGCAGGACGCGAACGCCTCCAGCGGTTTCCTAGCGCCTTTGGGAGAGTGGTTTGACGAAGATTATGACTTCACCGGGCCGGAAGGTGATGCTTTTGCCGACGCCTTGCTGGCCCAGGTCGAAGCGATCGAGGTCCGAAAACGGGCACGGCGGCAAGCCGATGTCGACAATCATCAGACCTTCCTCCGTAAGCTGGCTGCCAACGGCTTCCGGGCCTTCCGTAGCTACCATCCGCCTTTGGTCGCGGTGCAATTGGCGCCGCACGCCTATCGCGGACGCGCTGGCTGGCTGAACGGCGTGGCGATGAAGCGCGAGCTGGAACTGTTAAGGGAAGCGGGACTCGTCGAAATTAACATTGGCGTGTGGGGCGAAGCCTCCACGACCTATTCCGTGACGCCGGATTTCATGATCGCCGCGATCAGGGCTCGACTGACGGGCCGCAACATCACGCACCGTCTGGAGCCTCACCGGCTCGTTCGACTCTATCGAACCAACAGCGACGATGGCGACTTGATCGCCTTCGAGCCTGACGATCAGACGCGGCGATGGACAGAGCAAATCGACGCCTACAATCGCTTTGTCGCGGCACAGGACGTCGCAATGGACCTGTCTAGTCGGGATAAGGCCAGGTTGCTCGCCCAGATGAACGCCGGGCGGCGGGAAGGCATTCCGCGACTCAAGCAACCGGACCTGACGAACAAGAGCCTGTTCCGGCAGTTCAACGAAGGATCCTTTGAAGCCGGCGGGCGGCTCTACGGGGCGTGGTGGATCAACTGCCCGAAGGAATTTCGTCCGATGATCAGGATCAACGGCAAGCCGACGGTGGAACTGGATTTCTCCGGTTGTGCAGTCCGCATGTTGTATCACGAGAAGGGAATGGCGTTCGAAGGCGATCCCTATTTTCTGGAAGCCCTCGACGCCTGCGAACGGGAGCATGACCTTCGCAAGAGTCATTTCCGGGAAGGCGTGAAGCGGTTGACCCAAGCCCTGATCAACGGATGCGAGGGCGGCAGTCCCGAACGGATCAGGCTAACGAAAGAGGAAGCCGTAAGGCCCTATTTCAAGCAATCCCATGTTTTGGAGATGATCAGGGCCAAGCATGAACCGATCGCCCAATCGTTCCAGACCGGCGCTTGGAGATGGCTGCAAAGGGCGGACTCCGACATTGCCTTGTCGGTTATCCACAATCTGATGGAGAAGGGGATCGTCGCTTTACCGATCCATGATTCCTTCATCGTCGCTGAAGGCGATAAGGAGGCGCTGAGACTGCAAATGACGGTCAGCTATCTTGATCAATTTGACCATGAACCAGTGATCAACTGAATGGAATAGTGACGGAGTGAAGGGGAATTCGGGGGAGTCCCTTCATTCCAGATAGTCCGTAAGCACGCAGCTAAGCCACCATCCGTAGCTTTAATTCATCACACCCGGCTTCCAGCTGATAATCGGCACCATATCTGCTTCGGTTCCTGGCCGGGATCGCAGCTCAGGATCGGTTTCGCGCTCGTAGGCCCCACGGGTCCAGATCATCACCCAGAGCTTCGGCATGAACAGGGACACAGCCTTGGCGACGGGCTTCAGATTCCTTCTCGTCCAGAAAATGAGGGCCTCTTCATCGTCCCCGATGCCTCTTTCCCTGAAGACCGCCCACAAGTGCGCAAAATCCAGCTTATGCGTGATGCAACCGACCGTGCCCACGGGCAGTTTCCGACATTCCAACGACACGATCGCATAGGGTCGACACGTGCCGACCTCAACGAATTTGCCGTCCGCGATCCGTGCTCCGAATTCTCTGAACTTCCGCACGCGGCAAAGCTCGCCGTCGATTGCAGCCCAGTCGCGATCCGATCGGAGAACCTTATCCACGGCTTTCCAAGGCTTCGATGGTCCGATTGCTCCATCGAAACAGCAGGAATGACACAGCTGTAGTAGCCCCAAGGCTCAAGAGGAAGGTTGCACCTGGCACCTCGCTCCATGACCGGCGGGCTACTACCACCGCCACAATCCCAATAATCAGGATGGCGTTGGCTACAAGGAAGAGACCCGACGCCAATTGGATCGCTCCAAGGGCGAAACTCCCGAGCATATTGACCGCGCCCTCGGCCCTCTGCCGTTCAAGATCGGGAGCTGCGGGCCGAGCCGTGTCAGCAGGGGATTCCTCGATCATCGGCGTGTCCTTCCACCAAGCCCAACGTGGAATGAGGTATAATAGCCCGTGGACTGAAAAGCACCATCCATCGCCTAAGCTGGCGGATGGACGAAGGGGCGATCCTTCAGGAACTGGGCACTAGGATCAGGGCGCAGCGCAAGCGTATCGGCC
Organism: Allosphingosinicella indica; assembly: GCF_900177405.1. Taxonomy (NCBI): domain Bacteria; kingdom Pseudomonadati; phylum Pseudomonadota; class Alphaproteobacteria; order Sphingomonadales; family Sphingomicrobiaceae; genus Allosphingosinicella; species Allosphingosinicella indica. The sequence continues at coordinate 1,095,359 of NZ_LT840185.1, forward strand.
TGACGCAGGAGGCCCTGGCCTTGGTGGCGAACGTGGACCGTTCCTATTACGGCGCTGTCGAGCGCGGAGAGCGCAACGTCACCTTCACTGTCCTTTGCCGCCTGTGCATCGCCCTTCGATGCGACGTAGCCGCACTGACCGAAGCACTTCCGCCCGGCGAGTGACGCGCGAGCCATGTCCTTTGCGTGGAGCAGGGATAGGCGACGCAAAGACCAGGCTCGGCATCGCGCCGGGACGTGATGCTTGAGCTGGTGGACAGGAACGTCGCTTAGGCGGCGTCTACGCGCATCGAGTTACGCAGGGCCAGCCCGCCGCTCGACCGCAGCTGACCCAAATAAGGTGGCGGTCGAATCCGCTCGTCCCTCTAACGCAACCAAGCCCCTGATTAGGATGTGTTACCGCGATCAATGTCCCATGATTTTCTCGGCGATCTCCCGAGTGATCACGTCGCCTGACTCTACGCCGTGACGCCGGATAGCTCGTTCAAAGACTCTCTTACACTGAATAAACATGCTCCTTGGTGTGAGAGAGGTCTGATCCTCCACGATTGCCTCCACGGCTTCGGTGGAGAAGGGATAGAAGGTGTCGACATGCGAGGAGCCCGCCGTGCGATAGTAATTCAGTTGTGATCGCAAAAACTCTACGGCCATGGCATCCGAGAGCATCGGGACCTCGATATAATCCCGCGTGAGGCGCTTCAGTAGATGGTTCGGCATCACCGCCTCGATCAAAGCGGTTGCGGCCGTGAAGCTCATCATCAAGCAGAACCGGTAAGGTAAGCCGTTTATCAGTTCGCGCAGACCGGAAAAGACTAAGTCGCTTTCCGAGGTTTTTGCCTCCAGCAGCATCTCACATTCGTCTAAAAAGAAGTAGATTGACTCTTTAATCCTCTTACCGTTCGGAAACTCGGCGGTGAGTACCCGAAAGAAATCACCCAACACCTTGGCCGCCATGAAATCTGAGTCAATTTTCCCTTCGTACTCAGGCCCATCGCACCTATCGGCGCCGGTGAGAAACTCAAATACCTTTGACCCTGGCCTCGTCCCTCGCGCCAAAAGGCGCGCCATGGGGCGGTCGCTCTCTTTAAGTTGATTATAGGCCTCTTCGTAGAAGGTGCCCTTGTCCTTGATACCGCCCATTCCCTTTTCATGAGCGAGCTGCTCGACGATCTCGTCTATCGTGCGAGCTATGGCAGAGCAGTAGGCAGAAAGCGTGTCGCGTCCAATGCTTTGGACAATATACTTTGCTAGATTTTCAAAATTCAGCTTGTTTGCGACCCGCGGACGTTCAAGGTAAACCGCCAGTGAATCAAAATCGTTGGGACTCTCACAGATTAGGGTTCTCAGATAGCGCAAGGCATGGCTTTTGCCTGCCCCCAATTCGCCATTTATTACGATGAATTCACTGACTCCTATATCTCTGGCGCGTACGCCTTTGACAATATCTACAAGCTCATCTCGCAGTTCATGGTCGCCCGCCCAGTTGTGCACGCTGCTTTCTGGAGCGATCGGAAATGGATCTTGCCTGAGATCATAATCCTCAAATTTCATATCGTTTCTCCCGCGCCCGCTGGCTTATGCCGATGAACCCACGCTGGGAAGGTGAGAGCACCGTTCCCCGTCATGCGAGCCAACTCCCTCTCGCAGGGTGAAGCCGGACCGACGCCTTCTAGTTCGGCCATAACCTCGTGGTTCCTCTCCAAGCCACCTATCGTGAAGTTGGCTGAGCCGACAAAGCTGCGGAAGTGACCCTTTGAGTATTCGATGTGGTACATTTTCGCATGCAGGTACGGATTGGCCCTTATGAAGAAGCTGATCCCGTCCGCATCAAGCCTCCGAGCTGTGTCGAGACTCATAGCGGCGCTGTCGACACCGGGAGGGCGCGTTATGATGACAATCTCACCGATACCTCGCCGCTGCAAAAATCCGCAAAACTTGATTATGTTGTCAAAAGGCTTCGGCAGAAGGTGAAAGTATGGGGAGCAGATTGTGATCCGCTCTATACTCTCGCTTAAGGACGATACAAACCTTCTATAAAATTCACGAGTTGCATACACTTCTTGAAATGTAACTCTGTTCTTACGAGGCCCGATCATTCGTGCTCCCCCAATAGCCTCATCTACCTGACCCTGTAAAAGCCCACCTTCCCCTTAAGAGCAGAAAGGCGGTCGAATTGGTCCCGGTAACTCCTAAAAACCTCGTCTACCGTCAATAGCTCGTCGTAATGGACCTTATCTCGATATGATCTGAACTTAATATATTCCAGCGGTAGCTCTAGCGATGCCTGCGATGCGTGGATTAATCGGGCAAAGGGATACGCTGCCACCATGATTTTAGCCACGTCAGGAGCCAGAGCCGTGATCTGGTCCGACGTAGCTTCATCCGTGGCTACTGAGAAGTTGAACTCGTCCTCAAACGGGCCACCGATGACATAATCTGGCCTAACGTGAAGCGCCTCTTGGATGCCGCGTGGGGGGCCCAACCAGAAATAGTTGTTTCCCGGGAGGAGCGCCCCGAGGGCGTCAGAACCGAATGCTGTTAAACGGCCAGCATCATCAACCATCCCGAAGGATTGAAGCCACCCCCTTCGAGGGGTCGCGTGATGACGGGCGGTATTCCTCGTAAACACTTCCACCTTATGCGCTTGGCCTCGGGCCTTTGCAGGCGAAATCCACGATAACTTGGAACTGATCCGATCTTGTAAGATCGCTTCCGGGAATGCCCCTTGAAGCCAGCGTTCACGCTCATTCCGTAACTGCTGAAAGAATGTGACATAGTAGTCGAACAGATTAATATCGCCGCTGTCCCGGTAGTGCATTAACAAGGCGACAAGAGAGTCTGCATCTGCCAGGAAAGCGATGCGAGCTGCAAAGAAACTGGAGAACTCAGGGTTATCTATCCGACGGGATGACAATAACGATCGGCCCAATTCTGTCGGTGAAAATCTCTGGAGGCGCGCCTCGCGTCCCGACGTCTGCTGAACGATACGCATTGCGCGGGCGAAAGAAATAATTTCGGCGAGATAATCATCCGTTAGGTCTGATTGATTGCCCCCCTCGCTTTGCGACGAGCGCAGGAATGCGATAATCTCCTCTTTGACCGCAGAGGGCCTGTCATGGAAAACCTCCAGGACCGAAAGAATGCGATCAAGGTCATAAGCCGCTGTAGTGTACCCGATATGGCGCGATAACGCGCGAGCCAACGCATCTTCATTCTCGGTTCGATTGCCGATCACTTAGGCGTTGCCCCGCCATGCGCGGTGGTGCGGGGGCGAACTCGTGCGAGAAATATCCGACTGCTTGCGCCATCGGCTATGACACACTCACCTGGTCCGAGGCTGCGGATGACATCTGCGAGCGAGCAGCCGGATTGGCTGTCCACGTCGTAATCTACTGAGGCGCGCGTGGGCATGCGGGCGATAGCAGCCGACAAATCTGCATCAAACCCGAGCATGTGAGTAAGGGTGAGATCGACCTGGCTCATCAGTTTGGAGTTTACTGCCGAGGGCTGCTGAGTTGCAAAAATCAGAGATAGGCCGGCATCGCGCCCGCGCTTCACATAATCGATCAACGGACCTGTCGCGGCAGTCGCACCGTCCGACGGCACGAGTACGTGCGCTTCGTCCAGTACAATCCAAAGTCGTCGGGTTAGAGCAATGCCGTCATCAGAGAGCCGATTCCCCGTGCGTGCGGCAACCTTGCGGGCCTGCTGTACGCGGCCCATGCGATCTGCCGCGAGCCTCGAAATAACCCCAACCACAAGGCCGCGAACGGACTCAGCGAGGTTCCGCATGAGTACGACCGTCAGCCTACCTTTCTGAAGAAGCTCATCGATGCTCAGTCCAGTGGAGCCGATTATTTCCGTATGCGCGAGGCTTTCGAGGCGCCAGCGCAGCCCGTCCACAGTCCCTTGCTGATAATTTGAAAGCGGGCCAGCCCCGTCACAAAGGTCTGCCAGCCCTTCTGGGGTGCTCCCCGGACTGGTATCCAAAAGAGTGATCAGTGCCTGTCCCATTGGGGAGAATCGTTCTAGCTCCAAGATGGCGAGCCAGTCCGCATGGGTCAGCTGAGAAGCGGAGAGTGAGAATGAAACGGCTTCCGGGACCTGGGTGTCGCTACATTGCGGGATCCAAACCTGAACTCCTTCAATGTGCTCAGGCTGTAAACCCCACGCCGTAAGCTCTTGCACCTGTGCCTGGTCGGTATCAAGCGAAGGGTCTGGCTTGTATGCAAGCGTCCAAAACTGGTCCTGCACGTCGAAAACGATGCCTGCGTCCGTCACATCCGCCCGTGAGGGACCAAATATCCCTTCGAGAATTACTCCTAAGTCGTAGCTCTTCCCACTACCTCGGCTCCCGAAGATGCCAATCACGTGGGGAAATTGGATATCCAGCTGCACGTTATAATCAAGGAGATTGCCGGTGCGGCTTTGCTCTAAAACCTTGCCGACAAAAGCGAGGTTAATTTCCGAGGCTTCGCGGCGGCCTAGAAGAACGGATTTGCTTTTCTGATCGGTAAAGAAGTTACCTGGGGCTCTCGTTTGATACCTAGTGCCAGTTATAAGCTTCTTATATTTCACCGAGAACGCCTTCCCGCATAGTAGGTCTGTCGCCTCGACGAAGCATCACAACGCAGCCAGGTGCTATAAAGTTTGCCAGTCGATCGTATGCAGCCGTGGCCAGCACGCACGCGACGTTATGCTCGAGCACAAGCGACCGTAGGCCCTTGCAAACAGCCCGCGCGCTGAACCTGTCCAGAGACTCGCAGAAGTTGTCAATCAAGATAATCTGCGGTTTCACGAGCACGGCTAGGGCCACCTGCAACCGATAACGCTGGCCAGAGCTAAGCGTCCAAATAGGCCGAACCAGCAGCTGGGGTTCCGCAAGGCCACATCTCGCCGTGACCGCCAGGAACGACGGTAGCTGCCCATCCCTCAGGTAGTCCAATGGAGTTAGGTTTGGATCGAGCGTCGGAAGGGACGTGACCCGCGCGACGCCGCTAGCTGACCCGGAAATTGTTAGAAATCGCTCGCACCGTGGCGCCCCCGTGAGAAGTTGCTCAACAGCACCGAGGAGGAGGGATTTCCCAGAGCCGCTTGCTCCGCAGACCAGCGTCATCTCTCCCGCTCTCAACGAAAGCGATAGCCCTTCGACAACGGTGGAACTGACAGACGCTCCGACAAAGCCGAAAGCGTCTTGCAGCGTCCTCGCCTCAGAGGTTTGCAAAATTCCGGAGGACACCGTGATATTGATGTCATCAAGACGCCAAATTTTTGGCTCAGACGGCAGGCGGGAAGAATTTGGGCCTCGCGTACCGTGCAATGTCGATGCCCGTGCCGAAACATAGGCCTCGGCGGCTTGGGTGAGACCAGTCACATAACAAGGCTTAGGCCTCCGGTTCAGATTATGGAGAGCCTCCCACGACTCCTGGTCCAAGAGAGCCGGATCATACTGGAGCCGGCCAACGGTTTCCTCCAATGAGAAACCCGTATCGCTGATAAATTCCAGGAGCTTTGCTGCGTACGAGCGTTGTAGGCTCATGATCCCACCTCCGCCTTGTGGCATTCCCCTGAGTCCCTTGGCAGACATAGCTTTCCGGACGAGGTAGTTCATGTCCTTAGAAACGCGGTGCTCGTTGCCTTCCGTGTCTCCCATGTAGGTAAATTGCCGTCCGACGAACGGGTAAAACCGGAGCATGTCGGCGGTAATTTCTAGGAAGCGAGGCCGATATCCGCCGTAGTTCCATCTTTCTCCGGCGTACTTTCGCGCTGCTTCAGCAAAAAGCGATGCCAGCCCGAGGCCCCTAAGTTCGGGGTGAATGACAAATCGCGATATTCGGCAAATGAGATTAGAATACTTCCTGGACGTTAGTCGGTCCCAGTCTCTCCAGTATATTCCTGATGGCTCGGAGTAAGGGGCAGCAAAGAACCTTTTCCGGGCTGAATTTGCTATCATACTCGATGAAAGCTCAATAAAGCCGACGACTCGGGGGAGATCAGGCGCTTCAACTGTTCCGATTATCGGCACGGTTCTCCCAGCCCCGCCGCCCCCGCGATAGTGGAACTGCCGCAGTTGCTGAAAGAGCTCCTGCTCCTCAGCCGTCTCGATCTCCTTGAAGGTGACGAGGAGGTCGAGAGCCCCGAGTTGCAGCCGGGAAGTTTCCGTCCATGGCGCTGTGTGGTCGATCCAAAGCCTATCGCGGCTGACGTAGGCTGTCAGCGAGTCGTCGCACAGGGAGACGACATCACCCTTCCCAATAGGCAAATACCGTCGGCTCGAAAAAGTTCGCCCATCTGCGAGTTTGAAGGTTGACGCGTGGGTCGAAATCGAACGGCTAAGAACGACCGTGGAGGGGCGGCCCGCCTCTGTGCGCCGGGAAACCGGTTCCTGCTGCGATACGCCGTCGTGGTAGCCCATTCGGGGGTTCTAACACCGGCACTTCGGTCTGACCAGGCCCGAAAGGTTCCGTACCAGCGGCCCCCGGCACCGAGGCGGAAGTATGCGAGAGGGCGCTCTCTCTTGTTTCATCGTCTTTTTGGCTCCGGAGAACGGTGGCGGCATGGTTCATCTGAACATCCATCGCTGACAGTCAATCTGTTGAAGGACGCTAATTTTCTAATTTTTTATCTCGGACGAGAGGCCGGTTTACAAACGCGGCAGGAGGATGCGATTCCACCCCTCCCCCCCACCGGGGGGGGCCCTACTGCGAAGGAATCTTTGCCGGTCCCGTGCGGGGCAAGGGCGCTCGGTCCCGCAGTGCTTGGCACTGCCTTTGCCGAGTCACAGGGTGGCAAACGAGGGGGATTTATGGCGTTGGCGAGTGGGGATACAGTGGGGCGATTCTCGCTATCGCCGTCACAGTCGCTTGTAAGTCATTGAGAAGACTGGAGCGGGCGAAGGGATTCGAACCCTCGACCCCAACCTTGGCAAGGTTGTGCTCTACCCCTGAGCTACGCCCGCTCAAAGCTGGGCCGGAGGGAGGATCGCGGCGGTGCCGCGGCCTTCCGGCCTGTCAGGTGAGGCGGGCTGCTAGCACCCTTGTATCGGGGCGGCAAGCCCCCGATTGCGCTTGGCATCGCGGGGCGGAACACCACATACAGGCCGCGACGCAAGGAGAGTGCGATAGTGGCGACATTGGGAATGACCGCCGAGGAACGCGAGGCGATCGAGCGGTTCAAGCGCGACGTGATCGAGCCGTCGATGACGAACCTCGTGATCCTCGATTTCTGGGCCGAATGGTGCGGGCCGTGCAAGCAGCTCACCCCGGTGCTGGAAAAGGTCGCCGCCGACCATGCCGATCGCGGCGTGCGGCTCGCCAAGATCAATGTCGACGAGGAACGCGCGATCGCCGCGCAGTTCCGCGTCCAGTCGATCCCCACAGTCTACGCCGTGTTCCAGGGCCAGATCGTTGCTGATCTGACGCCGGCGCGCACCGAAAGCCAGCTCGTCCGGATGCTCGACCAGCTCCTCGCCCAGCTTCCCGTGCAGGGTGAGGCGCAGGCGGCGGAGGCGGAGCTCGCGCCGCTGATCGAGATGGCCGAGGCGGTGCTGGCCGAGGGCGATGGCCCCCGCGCCGTCTCGATATTCGAGCAGCTCCGCGCGATGGCGCCCGACAAGCCCCAGGTGATCGCCGGGCTCGCCCGCGCGCTGATCGCCGACGGGCGCACCGACGATGCGCGCGTCGCGCTCGATGCGCTGCCCGAGGCGACGGCGGCCGATCCGGCCGTGCAGCGCGCCCGTTCCGCACTCGAGCTCGCCGCCGCCGCGCCTGCGGGTGCCGACACCGCGGCGCAGGAAGCGCGCGTAGCCGCCGATCCCGACGATCACGAGGCGCGCTTCGAGCTGGCCGGGGCGCTGATGGCGGCCGGCAATCGCGACACCGCGGCCGACCATCTGCTCGAGATCGTCCGCCGCGATCGCGAATGGAACGAGGGCGCGGCGCGCAAGCGCTTCCTGCAATTGCTCGAAGTCGTCGGCCTCGAAGATCCCTGGGCGGGCGCGCAGCGGCGGCGCCTTTCCGCGATCCTCTTCACCTGATGAGCCTGCTGCGCGTCCCCGTCTTCCCGCTGGCGGGCGCCTTGCTGTTCCCGCGCGCGCAACTTCCGCTGCACATCTTTGAGCCGCGCTACCGGGCGATGGTGCGCGACGCGATGGCGGGCGACCAGCTCATCGCGATGGTCCAGCCGCGCGACGCGAAGGACAAGCCGGGGCTGTTCCCCGTCGGCTGCATCGGCCGGATCGAGGCCTCCGAGGCGCTCGACGATGGCCGGTTCAACATCGTGCTGGAGGGGCTGACCCGCTTCCGCATCGCGCGCGAGGCCGAGGTCGAGACGCCGTATCGCCAGATCGACGCGGATCGATCCGCCTTCACCGCCGATGACGACGAGCCCGAGCCGCTCGCCATCTCGCTGCGCGCGGATCTGGAACAGGAATCGCGGCGCTATGCCGATGCGCTCGGCTATGCGGTCGATTGGGGCGCGGTCGCGCGGCTCGACGACGAGATGCTGGTCAACGGCATCGCCCAGATCGCGCCGTTCGACACCGGATCGAAGCAGGCGCTGATCGAAGCGCCGGACATCTCCCATCGCGCCGACCTCCTCGTCCAGTTCATGCAGTTCCAGCGCATGATGCCCGGCGGCGCCGACGGCCCCGCGACGCTGCAATGAGCATCGATCCCGCGCTGCTCGCCAAGCTCGTCTGCCCGCTGACGCGCACGCCGCTCCGGCACGAGGGCGACGAACTGATCTCCGACGCCGCCGGCCTCGCCTTCCCGATCCGCGACGGCGTGCCGGTGATGCTGGCCGAGGAAGCGCGTTCCTTAAGGTCCTCCCCCGGCAAGCCGGGGGAGGGGGACCGTCCGAAGGACGGTGGAGGGGTCTGCTGAGTCCGAGTTGCCCCTCCACCATGCTGCGCATGGTCCCCCTCCCCTGCGCTTTGCGCAGGGGAGGATCAGATCGGAAGCCCGCGTAGCAGCAGCGGCAGTTCGCCCGATTCGCCGCGGGCTTCGGCCATCAGCCGGTCCTTGAGCGGCCCGACGCGCTCGACGACGCCCATCCCGAACCGGCGCAAGACTGAGGCGGCGCGGCCCGGCACGCCGTAGAGCCGCGTCAGCCCGTCGGTCGCGGCGGCGACCATGAAAGTGTCGAGGCTCCGCCACCGCTCGTAGCGTTCGAGCAGCGCGGCATCGCCCAGGTCCATGCCGATGCGCGCACCCTCGACGATCACTTCGGCGAGCGCCGCGGCGTCGCGGAAGCCGAGGTTGAGCCCCTGGCCCGCGATCGGATGGATGCCGTGCGCCGCATCGCCGACCAGCGCCAGCCGTTCGCCGGTGATCGTCGCCGCATGGTGAAAGCCGAGCTTGTAGCTGAACCGCGGCGCCGTGATTTCGACCGCGCCGAGGAAGCCGCCCATCCGCTTCTCCACCTCCGCCGCCAGCGCTCGCGGCGGCAGGTCCATCACCGCCGGCCCGTCCTTGGCGGCCACCGACCAGACGATCGCCGAGCGGTGGCGCCCGTCCTCACCCGGCAGCATGGGCAGAATCGCGAATGGCCCGGCCGGGTAGAAGATCTCGTAAGCTGTGTTGCCGTGATCCGTCTCGTGCGTGACGGTGACGACGATCGCGGTATGATCGTAGCTCCAGCGCGCGAGCGGAATGTTCGCCGCCTCGCGCGTCGGCGACATGCGCCCTTCCGCCCCGACGATCAGCGGCGCCGCGATTGTGCGGCCGTCCGCCAGCGTCACCCGCGCGCCCGCGCCGTCGCGTACCACCTCGGCCGGACGTGCGGGCATCAGCAGCGTCAGATTCTCCGATGCGAGCGCGGTCTCGCGCAGCGCCGCGCGGATCAGCCGGTTCTCGAACATGATGCCGAGCGGGCGGTCGTCCTCGGGCGTCTCGAACAGGATCCCGCCGGGCCTGAGGCCATCGCTGACGCGGATCGCGCCGATCGCGCAGCCCATCCCCTCCAGCCGCGCGCCGACGCCGATCGCCTCGAGCATCCGCCACGATGCGCTCGCCACTGCCGTCGCGCGCCCGTCATAGGTCGGCGCAAGCTGGCTCGCAGGATCGGCCGGATCGACGACGATGGTCGAAACGCCGTGCCGGTCGAGCGCGATGGCAAGCGTGAGGCCGACGAGCCCGCCGCCGAGGATGATGACGTCCGCGCGTTCCATCGCTCCGGTCTAGCGATGCAGCGGAGCAACGCCAAGCGCCCGGCGACGCCATGACCGCCCGCCGCGCTTGACCGGGGAGTCCGCGAGGGCGCATGAGGTGGCCGGGGAACATAGCGGGCACGAGGACATGGCGACGGCGGCGCGATCCAGCCGACAGCAGCAGGAAGCGGCGAAGCGGCGCGCGGGGATAGACCGCGCGTTCCGCCGCACGGTCGCGCTGGTCGCCGGCGGCGGGCTCATCCTCGCCGCGCTGCTCGCCGCGCTGGCTCTGGTCAGCTATCACCCATCCGATCCCGCGTTCAACACGTCGGCCGCAGGGCCGGTGCGCAACTGGATCCTAGCGCCCGGCGCCTATGCTTCGGATCTGCTACTCAGCCTGTGGGGCCCCGCGATCGGCCTTGCGCTGCCGCTGGTGATGCTCATCGGCCTGCGCGTCGCCCGTTCCGCCGATGCAGGCAGCTGGCGCCGCGCGCTGCTCGTGACGCTCGCCGGCATCAGCCTGGTCGGCACCGCGGTCGCGCTGCTGTTCGGCGGTGCGGTCAACGGGCTTCCGGCGGGGTGGGGCGGCGCGTTCGGGCTGACCTTCGCCAAGCTCATCGAACTGGGCCTCGGCCTCATCGGCGAGCCCGGCATCGCCGAGCCCTTCCGCCTCGTCGTCGTCGGCTTGCTCGCGATCGCCGGCCTCTTTCTCTTCTACATGGGCCTCGGCCTCCGCGCCGAGGAGCGAGCTTGGATGGCCGCCCGCCGCGAACGCGCGCCGCGCCGCATCGCCGATCTCCGCGACGATCCGATCGAGGACGACTTCTTCGACGAGGAGGATGAGGCGGAGGATGCCGCGCCGCGCAAGCCGGTCATCGCCGCCAAGGACACACCGCGCACCGTCATCGCCGATCGGCCGCGGCAGCCCGACAAGACCCGCCGCCCGCAGCGCGAGCGCCAATCCTCGCTCGCGCTGGGCGATGCCTATACGCTGCCGACGCTCGACCTCCTCACCCCGCCGCCCGCGCAGCCGCAGGCGCGGCTCGACAAGGCCAGCCTCGAGCGCAACGCCCGCCTGCTCGAATCGGTGCTCGAGGATTTCTCGGTGAAGGGCGAGATCGTCGAGGTCCGCCCCGGCCCGGTGGTCACCATGTACGAACTCGAACCCGCGAGCGGCATCAAGGCGAGCCGCGTCATCCAGCTTGCCGACGACATCGCGCGCAACATGTCCGCGCTCTCTGCGCGCGTCGCCACCATCCCCGGCCGCAGCGTGATCGGCATCGAATTGCCCAACACCAAGCGCGAGATGGTGTCGCTGTCCGAACTGGTGTCGAGCGATGCGTTCGAGGATCAGGTCGCCTCGCTGCCGCTGATCCTCGGCAAGAATATCGCCGGCGATCCGGTGATCGCAGATCTCGCGCCGATGCCGCACCTGCTCGTCGCCGGCACCACCGGATCGGGCAAGTCGGTCGGGCTCAATTGCATGATCCTGTCGCTGCTCTACCGACTGACGCCCGAGCAGTGCCGGATGATCATGATCGACCCGAAGATGCTCGAACTCAGCGTCTATGACGACATTCCGCACCTCCTGTCGCCGGTCGTCACCGAGCCCGCGAAGGCGATCCGCGCGCTCAAATGGACCGTCGAGCAAATGGAGGAGCGCTACCGGATGATGGCGTCGGTGGGGGTACGCGCGCTTTCCAGCTTCAACGCCAAAGTCCGCGACGCGAAGGCGAAGGGGCAGACGCTCGGCCGCCGCGTGCAGACCGGCTACGATCAGGAAACCGGCCAGCCCAAATATGAGATGGAGGAGCTCGACTACGACGTGCTGCCGCAGATCGTGGTGGTGGTCGACGAGCTTGCCGATCTGATGATGACCGCGGGCAAGGAGGTCGAGTTCCTGATCCAGCGGCTGGCGCAGAAGGCGCGCGCGGCCGGCATCCACCTCATCATGGCGACGCAGCGCCCCTCGGTGGATGTCATCACCGGCGTCATCAAGGCGAACCTGCCGACGCGGATCAGCTTCGCCGTCACCTCCAAGATCGATTCGCGCACGATCCTGGGCGAGCAGGGCGCCGAGCAGCTCCTCGGCAAGGGCGACATGCTCTACATGCCTGGCGGCAAGCAGATCGCACGCGTCCACGGCCCGTTCGTCTCCGACGAGGAGGTGCGCGCCGTCGCCGAACATTGGCGCGGCCAGGGCCATCCCGAATATGTGATGGCGGTGACCGAGGAGCCGGAGGACGGCGGCTATATGTTCGAAGGCCAGCCGGTCGGCGACGACGACCCCGAGGCGCAGCTCTACCGCAAGGCCGTGCAGACCGTGGCGGAGAGCCAGAAGGCGTCCACTTCCTACCTCCAGCGCCAGCTCCGCGTCGGCTACAACAATGCCGCGCGGCTGATCGAGCGGATGGAGAAAGAAGGCAAGGTCAGCGCCCCCGACCACGTCGGCCGCCGCGAAGTGCTGATCGACCCCGAGGGACATCCGATCTGAACCCCGCGGAACCGTGGGGGTTCAGTGGGCATTCAACCCGGATTGCTAGACACGCCCCCGTAACAGTTCGGAGACGATGATGACGCGCAGCGTTTCGCGCACCCTTTTCCTGGCCGCCGCAGCGGCGGTGCTGAGCGTGCCCGTCGCGGCGCAGCAGACGTCGCCGCTGGCGCAGGCGCAGGGCCATCTGAAGGCGGTCGATACGATGACCGCCGATTTCGCGCAGACCGGCCGCAACGGCCGCACGCTGACTGGCACCATCACCATGAAGCGGCCGGGCCGCGTCCGCTTCGAATATGCCAAGGGCATCCCGATGCTGATCGTCGGTGACGGCAAGGCGCTGACCTTCATCGATTATGAGGTGAAGCAGGTGTCGCGCTGGCCGATCGGCACCTCGCCGCTCTCGGTGCTGCTCAACCCCGACAAGGATCTGCGCGGCGTCGCCAAGGTGACGCGCAACGACAGCCAGGTGCTTCTGGTCGAGGCGAAGGACCGTCAGCGGCCCGAATTCGGAACCATTACCATCGCTTTCGCCAAGGTGCCGAGCGCGCCGCAGGGGCTGATGCTGCAGGGCTGGACGACGATCGACGCGCAGAACAATCGCTCGACGATCAAGCTCACCAACCAGCGATTCAACGTCGCAGTGGCCGATTCCGCCTTCCGCTGGACCGACCCGCGGCCCAACCGTGGCCCGCGCGGCTGATTTTTCGGTTTCTGAACGAAATTGTTAACGCCATTCATCGGCGCGACAGGAAAATGGGCCTAATAGGAGGGCTGCAATTGCAGGGCTTGTAACCGGGTTTTCCCCCTGTTTCCCGACCGGGCTCCTGCAATTGACCTCGCGTAGCAAACGCTAGGTTGGCCCTCGCTCCACGCCCCCGGAGCGGGGGCCTTACCTTTTTGGGGCCGCGCGGCTACATCGCCCCCATGTCCCGCCCCGATCCGCAATCCAACCTGAAGATCGCATCCTGGAACATAAATTCGGTGCGCGCGCGCGCCGGGATCGTCGAGCAATTCCTTCGCACCGAGCAGCCCGACATCCTATGCCTCCAGGAAACGAAGGTGATGGACGACGCCTTCCCGCGCGATCTGTTCCAGCGGCTCGGCTACAAGCACATGGTGCTGTGCGGGCAGCGGATGCACCACGGCGTCGCGATCCTTAGCCGCCTACCGCTCGCCAATGTCGACAAGCATGACTGGCAGGCGAATGGCGAGGCGCGACATGTCGGCGTCGATCTCGAATGCGGGATCCGGCTGGAAAATGTCTATATCCCCGCCGGCGGCGACATCCCCGATCGCGCGCTCAACCCCAAGTTCGGCCAAAAGCTCGACTTCCTCGAACGGATGACGCGCTGGTCGGAGACGACAAAGCGGCCGACCATCATGGTCGGCGATTTCAACGTCGCGCCGCTCGAATGCGATGTCTGGAGCCACAAGGCGCTGATCAACGTCGTCAGTCACACGCCTGTCGAGGTCGCGGCGCTGACCGGGCTGCAGCAGAGCAACGAATGGGTCGATCTCGGCCGCCACTTCCACCCCGCGCCAGGGCGGCTTCACACCTGGTGGAGCTATCGCTCGCCCGACTGGACGCGCAACGATCGCGGCCGCCGGCTCGATCATATGTGGGCGACCAAGGATGTCGCCGCGACTGCGGTGCGCCATGCCGTCCATGAAAGCTGCCGGAGCTGGGAGCGGCCGTCCGATCACATCCCGCTCGTCACCGAGTTCAACGTGTGAGCGATCCGCGCGCCGTCGCCCGCGCGGTCGATGCGCTGCGGCGCGGCTGGCCCGTGGCGGTGGACGGGCTCTCCGTGCTGGCGATCGAGACGGCCGACGACGGCGGCCTCGCATCCTTCGATGCCGAGACGCCGGCCGATCTCCTCATCTCGGGCAATCGCGCGGCGACGCTGAAGCTGGCCAACCAGCGGGAGGGGACGCCGACCGGCCCGGTGCGGATCGCGCGTGCGCCGTGGATCGACCTCGCCGCCGCGACCGCGATCGCCGATCCGCAGCGCGACCTTGCAACGCCGCTCAAGGGTCCATTCCGCACGATGCCCGCCGCCCCGGAATCGAACGCGGCGCTTCGCCTCGCCCGGCTTGCGGGGCTGCTGCCAGCGCTGTTCGTCGGCGGCGCCGGCAGCGAGGCGGCAGTCGGGGCCGATGACGTCATGGCGTATCGTGAGGCGGATCATCTGCGCATCGCCTCGCGCGCGCGCCTCCCCGTCGCGGTGGCGGAGACGGCGGAGATCGTCGCTTTCCGCTCGGTCGGCGATGCGGCCGAACATGTCGCGCTGCTGATCGGATCGCCAAGCGGCTCTCCGCCGCTCGTCCGCCTGCACAGCGAGTGCCTCACCGGCGACGCGCTCGGCAGTCTCAAATGCGATTGCGGGCCGCAGCTTCGCCACGCGCTCGCCGCGATGGCGGACGGCGGCTGGGGCATCCTCCTCTACCTCCGCCAGGAGGGGCGCGGCATCGGCCTGGTCAACAAGCTGCGCGCCTATGCGCTGCAGGATCAGGGGTTCGACACCGTCGACGCCAACCTCCGCCTGGGCTTCGGCGACGACGAGCGCGATTTCTCGGTCGCCGCCGCGATGCTCGGCCTGCTCGGTCAAAACCGCATCCGCCTACTCACCAACAACCCGCGCAAGGTGGCAGGTCTGGAAGCCGAAGGCATCGCGATCCCCGAACGCGTCCCCCTCGCCATCCCGCCCAACCCGCACAACAGCGCCTATCTCGACGCCAAACGGCGAAAGAGCGGGCATCAGCTCTGAGTTCCCGGCGCACGCCGGGGCCCACTCTCGGCGTTATCCGGCGGCCGGGCTCCGGCTTTCGCCGGAGATCAGAAAGGTCGCAACCTCATCGAAGCTGTGGGCGATTTGCTGGACGCCGAGAGAGCGGAGCATGTCGGCGTGGTCGGGGGCGCAGTGGGTGCCTGCGCAGAGGCCCACCACCGTCGCGCCGGACGCGACCGCGCCTTTCGCGCCGACCGCCGAATCCTCGATGATGAGGCAGCGCTCGATCGGAACGTCCATCGCCGCGGCGGCGTGAAGATAGATGTCGGGCGCGGGCTTGCCGTTGGCGACATGCTCGCGGCCGCTGAAGATCATCGGCTCGAACGCGTCGCGGAGGCCGAGGTGATCGAGATGTGCGCGGATCCATGCGCTCGAGCTCGATGAGGCGATGGCGCGGGGGAGGTCAGCAGGCAGCGAACGCACAAAGGCGATCGCGCCCGCGACTTCGGTCAGCCCTTCCCTCATCGCGCGCTGGTCCTCCGCGTCCCGCGCCTCGGCGAAACCCGCGGGGAGCGGCGCATCAATCCAGCGCTCGACCGCCGCGACGAAGGCGTCGCCCGCGAGGCCGGTAAAGTGCCTGAGCGCATCCTCCACCCGCGTCGGATGCCCGGCTTCGGTGAGGAAGGCCGCCATCTGCGCGTTGCCGGCATATTCGCTTTCGAGCAGCACGCCGTCGAAGTCAAAAATCAAGCCTTCGAAGGTCAATCGCGCGCTCCGAACAGAGCGGTGCCGACGCGGACGTGGGTGGCGCCGATCGCCACCGCGGTCTCGTAATCGGCCGACATGCCCATGCTGAGCCCGGCGACGCCATGCCGCCGTGCGAGCTTGGCCATCAGCGCGAAGTAAGGCGCGGGCTCGACGTCGGCCGGGGGCAGGCACATCAGCCCGGCGACCGGCAGGCCGGCAGTGCGCGCCGCTTCGATCAGCGCCGGCAGATCGGCGACCGCGCAGCCGCCTTTCTGCGGCTCGTCACCGATATTCACCTGGAGGAAGCAATCCGTCCGCCGCCCCGCCTTGTCCATCGCCTTCGCCAGCGCCGCGACGAGCGACGGGCGATCGACCGAATGGATCGCGTCGAACAGCGCCACCGCCTCGTCCGCCTTGTTGGACTGGAGCCGGCCGATGAGGTGGAGCCGGACATCGGGATGCGCAGCGCGAAGCTGCGGCCACTTCTCCGCCGCCTCCTGCACTCTATTCTCGCCGAACACGCGCTGGCCGGCGGCGATCAGCGGCGCGATCGCATCGGCGCCCTGCGTCTTCGAGACCGCGATCAGAGTCACGCCGGCCGGATCGCGCCCCGCCGTCTTCGCGGCGCGTGCGATCCGCGCCCGCACGTCCTCCAGCCTTGCCGATGCGTCATCCATCGGCGCTGCTATAGAAAGCGTCATGCCCCGCCGCCACCCTCTGCCGAAACGCTGGCTGATGACCGACGAACGGCTGGGCGGCGCTTTGCTCGAAATCGTCGCGAGCTTGCCGCCGGGCAGCGGCATCGTCTTCCGCCATTACAGCCTCGCGCCGGTCGAGAGACGCACGCTGTTCGATCGCGTCCGCGCCGCCGCGGGCGATGCCGTGCTGCTGCTTGCCGGGCCGGACGCGCTCGCCGCCGAATGGGGCGCGGACGGAAGTCACAATCGGGATAGCCAGCGGCGCGGCGAAGGATGGCGCAGCGCGCCGGTCCACGCGCTGGAAGATTTGCGCGCCGCTGAGGCGGCCGGTGCGGACTTCGTTTTCCTCTCCCCGCTGTTCGCAACGCGCTCGCATCCCGGCGCCGCTCCGCTAGGCCCCGAGCGTTTCGCTGAGATTGCGCGCGAGGCCGAACAGCCGGTTATCGCGCTCGGCGGGATGAACGAAGACCGGGGCCGCGAGGCGGAAGCGCTGGGGGCTTATGGCTGGGCGGGGATCGACGCGTTCGCGGCGCGGCCGATGCGGTGAAGCCCGGCGCCATGCGCCTTGAGCCAGGCGCGCGCCTCGCGAGAATCGCCCTCGAACAGATCGGCGACGAGCGCGTGGAAGTCGGGCCCGTGATGCATATGTATGCGATGCGCCACTTCGTGGGCCACCGTCGCGCGGCGAACGCGATCGGGCATCAGAATCAACCGCCAGCTATAGCGGATCGCGCCCGATGAGGAGCAGCTTCCCCAACGCGAAACGGAATCGCCAACACCGACGCGGCTCACGGCCACGCCGGCCGCGCGCGCATAATCATGCGTTTCCTCGGTCAGCACCGCCAGTGCCTCGCGCTTCAGCCAGCGCAGCAGCCGCGCCTCCAGATTGTCGCGCGGACCGCTGACCGCGATGCGCCCGTCCGTCGCCGCGATCTTGCGCGATCGTCCCTCGCTCCAGTCGATGATGTGCGGCGTGCCGCGCAACGGGATATCGGTTCCCGGCGTCAGCGCGATCGCCGGTGGCACGCGCGCCACCGCCGCGTCGATCCAGCCGCGCTGGCTGTCCGCCCAGGCCATCGCCCGCCGCGCCGAGACGCGACGCGGATAGGTGAGTACCACGCCGCCGGTGCGCGGATCGACGCTCAGCCGCATCACCCGCGCCCGCGCGCTCGGTCGCAGGACCAGATCAGAGTTCGCGGTCGACGACATGATCCTCGAGATCGCCGACATCGACCTCGCTCACCGTCCAGCCACGCACCGATTCGCCCGCGCGGTGCACCGCCTCGCGGTCGCCCGAGACGAGATAATGCCAATCGGGCAGCGGCTCGCCCGCCGCACGCAGGCGATAGGCGCAGGTCTTCGGCAGCCAATCGTAGGTGGAAAGCGTCGTGCGGGTCAGCGTGATACAGTCGGGGACGTGTGCCTTGCGGCGTCTGTAATCGCCACACTGCCCGCTCCGCCGGTCGAGCAGCTTGCACGCGACGTTGGTGGGGAAGACGTCGCCGGTGGTGTCGTCCTCCAGCTTGTGAAGGCAGCATTTGCCGCAGCCGTCGCACAGCGCCTCCCACTCGGCGCGGTCGAGCGATGCCAGCGGCTTTTCCCAGAAGTTCATTCCACCCAGCGTTGCAGTTCGGCAGCCACCGCCCCCGGCCCCTTGTCGTGTGGCAGCATCGCGATCGGCTCGCCCTCCGGCCCCATCAGCAGCGCGATATTGGTGTGATCGACGAGATAATCCTTCGCCGCCGGATCGCCCGATCGCGCGAAATAGACGCCGAATTCCTTGGCGCTCGCGGCGAGCTGCTCGGGCGTGCCGGTGAGGCCGATGAAGCGCGGGTGGAAATTTGCGACGAACTCCTTGATCACCGCCGGCGTGTCGCGCTCCGGATCGACCGAGATGAAGATCGGCTGCACCTTGGCGGCGCGCGCGGCGTCGGTCTTCTCGAACATCTTGAGGCCCTGCCCCAGCGCCTGCATGTCGACCGGGCAGACGTCCGGGCAATAGGTGTAGCCGAAATAGACGATGCGGTACTTGCCCTTGAAATCGCTGTCGCGGACGGTCTGCCCGTCCTGGTTGACCAGCGTAAACGGCCCGCCGACACGCGCGCCCTTCAGCGGCGGATCACCCCGCTCGGAAGCACCGGAGCAGGCGGAAAGCAGCAGCGCGAAGAGCAGCGCCAGCATGGCGAAGGGGCGATAATCGTTCATGGTGCCGCCAGCCATGCTTTGCTAGATGCGCGGGATCAAGTCGCGATTGTTGGGGAAGTTCATCGTGAAGACCGGGTATTTCCGCGGCGCGCTCGCCGGCCTCCTGCTCGCGTCCGGGCTGATGCCCGCCGCCGTTTCGGCGCAAAGCTATTCGGACGGGTTCAAGTTCATCGAGGCGGTGAAGAAGCGCAAGGGCGAGGAGGCCGAATCACTCGTTCGCCAGCCCGGCTCCACCGTGCTCACCGCGCGCGACGGCAGCGGCAATGGCGCACTTCACCTGCTGGTGCGCGACAAGGATTATACCTGGACGTCGTTCATGCTCGGCAAGGGCGCCAATCCCAACATGCAGGACCGCGAAGGCAACACCGCGCTGGCGCTCGCCGCGCAGGTCGGCTGGGTCGACGGCGCGCAACTCCTGCTTTCCAACCGCGCCTCGGTCGACGGGCCCAACCAGCGCGGCGAGACGCCGCTGATCCTGGCGGTCCACAACCGCGATCTCGCGATGGTGCGGCTGCTGCTCGCCGCCGGCGCCAACCCCAAGCGCACCGACAGCATCGCGGGCTATTCGGCGATCGACTATGCCAAGCGCGACGGCCGCGCCGCGGCGATAGTCCGCGAGCTCGAATCGCCCGCGGCCAAGCCCAAGACTCAGGTCGGCCCGGTCTTCTGATTCTCAGTCGAGGCCGTCGAGCCCTGGATCGAGCACCCCCGCCATCCGCCGCGCGGCGCGGCGGGCGAAGCGCAATGTCTCCGCCTTGCGCCGCGCGGGCGCGAGCTTCCTGAGCGGCGCATCGCGGATCACCGCCGCGTCGTAGCGATCGGCGACGAGCAGCCCCGAAACCTCCGGCCCCAGCGCCGCGCCGTCGAAATCGGCAAGGCCGAACCCCGCCGGCACCGCCCAGAAGAAGCGGTCGCAATAATCGAGATATTCGGGCCATTTGTGATCGCCCATAAGGTCCGCGCGCGAAACCTTGATCTCAACGATGGTGAGCAGCCCCTGGCCGCAGATCGCCATCATGTCCGCGCGCCGGCCGTTGGGCAGCGGCACCTCGCACAGCGCGTGGATATCCTGCCGGAAGAACAGCCGCGTCACCCCGCGCGCGACATCCCGCGCGATCGGCGGCTCGTCGGCGAAGCAATCGGGCGAAATGGCGTGGGGCTGGCTGGCCATGCCGCTTCATAGAATGAAACGGGAACGAACGAAAGCCGCCGCGGCAAGGCCGGCGACGGCTTTCGAGGTTGGAAACGGCCTTGGGGTGGGGGGAGGTCGGCCGCTTCCAGGGGGCTGGTTCAGCGGTAGAAGATGTGGTTGCCGATCGTCCCGACGCGCTTCAGGTTGCGCCAGCCGGGCGACACGTAGCGGGCGTGGAAGAACATCGCGTCGGCGCCCGCGCTCTCGGCGAGATCGTCCTCCGCGATCCGCGCGATCGCCACGGCCTTGCGCCAGGCATTGCTCGCCTTCGGGATCGACGGGATCTGGCCGCCGCGGACGAACGAGAATTGCCCGCGCTGCTTGACGACGCCGCAATAAGAGGTGGGGAAACGCCCCGAGCCTGCGCGATTGATGATCACTTCGGCGACGGCGAGCTGGCCTTCCAGGGGCTCGCCCTTCGATTCGAAATAGACCGCGCCGGCGAGACATTCGAGATCGTCGCTGCCGAGCTCGGTCGCGCCATGTTCTTCGACCAGCGATGCGAGCGAGGCCATCTTGCCGCCCGGGTTCGCGCCGTTGAGCGCGCCGCGCTCGTCTCCGCCGATCGCCGCCACCGCATGCTGCGCGACGGGCGTTGAGAAGTCGACGTCGTGGGAAAGGATCCGCTCGGCATCGGCCGTCTGCACCTGCGGCGCGGCGTCATCGATGGTGGCGGTAGCGTGGTCGATGTAGCGCGACGTGATCGGCGCGACATCGGTATCGAGGGCTTGCGACGGATCGGCGTAGGCGACCCCTGCGGCAAGCGTCAAAATCGCCGCGGCAAAGCCCGCGACGCGAAAATTCCTGGACATTCACTGCAAATTCTATGCGGTCTGCGATCTGAGGCAGCGCCAGCGCGACTTGCGCCGATGCTGCGGATCGCCTCCCGTCTCGCGCGGCCCCCAAGCCAAATCAGGCTGTTGTGGGTGGCCCCCCGCTTCTAAGTGCCCGCCGCCCATTCCCGCCGCGGCTCGGGGGGTCAATCAAAAGCGGTCATTTCAGCGGCGAACCGTTCGGCTGACGCGATGTCCAGTTCTAAAATCCACAAATCGGGATCGAATTTTTGCCTGCTGGACAGGAACTTTTCGATCGATTCGGGGTTTGCCGCCTCCTCGCCAACCGTCCGCCAGCGATAGTTGCCGTCGGGATCGAGCAGCCGCTCCATCGCCGAACGCCGTACGCCGCGCTCGGCGAGGACGAGCAGAACCGAGCCCGCCTGCGCATCGCCCTTGGATAACACCGTCGCGAATCCGCCCTCCGCCTGGGCCTTGTCGCGCAACGCGCGGACCAGCACGTCGCTCGCCAGGCGCGGAGTCATCCGGCGCGATAGCCGGCCAGGCCGGAGAGCGGGATGTGCGATCGCATGAAGGTGCCGGTGCCACGCGCGGCTTCCTCGCCTTCGGCATCGATCAACCGCGCCTCGCCGACGAACACGCGGCGCTTGCCGCTCACCCAGCGGCCTTCGGCGACGACCTCGCCACCGCGCAGCGGCTTGGTGAACATCATGTTGAATGCGGTGGTCAGCAGGAAGCGATCGGTGACCAGGCTGTTGCAGGCATAGAAGGCGGCATCGTCCATCATCTTGAAATAGATAGTGCCGTGCGCCGCGCCGGCGGCGTGGCTGACGCTGTCGTCGATGGTGAAGCGGATCCGCGCCAGCCCCTCTTCCGCAATCTCGATGCGCGACTGGAAGAGCCGGTTGATCGGCGCGACTGCATAAAGCGATTCGAGCGCGCGATAATGGGCCGCTGCGCCGGCGCGATCGCCCGCGTCAGGCGGCATCGGCGGATTCGGTGCCGGCGAGTAGCGCGTAGATCGCATCCTTCGACCGCGCACCGCGCAGCTTCGCCACCGTCTGGCGATCGCGCAGCGCCCGGCTGACGCTGGCCAGCGCTTTCAGGTGATCGGCACCGGCATCGACCGGCGACAGCAGTAGGAAGACGAGGTCAACCGGCAGGCCATCGACCGCATCGTAGGCAATCGGCTGTGCGAGCCGCGCGAAATAGCCGAACACCGCTGGCAGATCGGCGAGCTTGCCGTGCGGAATCGCGACGCCGCCGCCGAAGCCTGTCGATCCCAGCCGCTCGCGCTCGCTGAGCGCGGCGAGGATCGTCTTGGCGGGGAGCCCGGTCTGCCCGGCAGCCGCGTTGGCGAGGTGCTGAAACAGCGCCTTTTTGTTCTCGCCGAACAGGCCCGCATCGACCGCACCGATGGCGAGGAAATCACCGACTTCATTCATAAGCACCGTCGTTGCGACCGCCGGCCGCAAATCCCTCGAAGCTGATACGGCCGTGCGGCGCGCGCGTCAGTCGCGCTGCGGCTCGACCCAGCCGATCGTCCCGTCGCCGCGGCGATAGACCATGTTGAACTTGCCGCTGCCCGAATTGCGGAACAGCAAGGCGTTAGTGTTCCTGAGATCGAGCAGCATCACCGCATCGGAGACGCTGGCGTCGGGAATATCGACGCGCGTTTCGGCTATGATCGGCGGATGATCGGTCGCCGGCGCTTCCTCCTCGTCGGCACGGAACACGGTGTAGCCCGCATCGGCCGGGATGTCGGCCAGCTCCAGCGCGGGCGCCGAAGAGCGGCTCTTCAACCGGTCCATGTAGCGGCGAAGTTGCTTTTCGATCTTCTCGGCAGCGCCGTCGAACGCCGGGTGCGCGTCATTGGCATTGGCCGAGGCCTTGAGGATCACGCCCTGCATGACATGCGCGACGATGTCGCAGACGAAGCTATGCTCGTGCGGGCCGCGGCCGAAGGTGACGTTGGCCGATATGGCGCGGGAGAAATATTTGTCCGCGATTCCGGTCATCCGCTCCTCGACATGCTGACGCAGCGCGTCGCCGGTATCGACCTGGTGACCCGAAACACGGATATCCATCATATTCTCCATAACTGACGCGGGCGGGTTAGGCCCCCGCCCGCGGGCGCGTCAACCGCGGCCCTCCACGCGATCCCATATGGCATCGGTCAACGTCGCTACAAAGGCCGCGTGGCGACGAAGTTCCTCGTCGCTGGGACGATGCGGTCGCGGCGGGCGGGCGACGGTGGCGACGATGATCGCATCGGCGGGTGCTTCGGCTGCTGCGGGAGCTTCGGCGGCCAGGGACAGGCCGATCTGCCGGCCGCCGGTCAGCTCGACATAGACCTGCGCAAGAAGCTGGGCGTCGATCAGCGCGCCATGCTTGATGCGCAGGCTCCGGTCGATCCCGTAGCGGGTGCAGAGCGCATCGAGGCTGTGCTTCGCGCCGGGATGCCGCTGCCGCGCGAGAACCAGCGTATCGACCATCCGCGTCATGCAGACGACCGGGCGGCTGCACAGGCCGAGCTCGTGATTGAGGAAGCCGAAATCGAACATCGCATTGTGCGCGATGAGCGGACTGTCCTCGAAAAATTCGAGTAGCGCCTCACACTGATCGGCGAACAGCGGCTTGTCGGAAAGGAAGATGTCGCTCAGCCCGTGCACCGCCTCCGCACCCGCGGGCATCGACCGGCCGGGGTTGAAATAAGCGTGGAACGTGCGGCCCGTTTCGACGCGGTTGAACATCTCGACACAGCCGATTTCCACCATCCGGTCGCCGCCTTGCGGGCTGAGTCCGGTGGTCTCCGTATCGAAGACGATTTCACGCATGAAGACGTTATGGAACCGCCGCGCGAGCGAGGCAAGGGCAGCGCTGTTCCCCGGCGAAAGCCAGGGTCCAGTCTCGAGTGAAGCTTACGTGCTGGACCCCGGCTTTCGCCGGGGAACGGAAAGCGTCCGCACAATTCCGCTAACGGCTTCCCGTGTTTCTCCCAGCGATCCTCCTGTCGGGATGACGAAATCTGCGCGCGCGCGCTTTTCGGCGTCGGGGAGCTGGAGCGCGAGGATGCGCGCGAACTTCTCGGCGTTCATCCCAGGCCGCGCCAGCACGCGGACGCGCTGCACGTCGGCGGGGGCGGAGACGACCGCGATCTTGTCGACCTGATCCCACCCGCCCTTTTCGAAGAGCAGCGGAATGTCGAGCACGACGAACGGCGCCGCCTCATGCGCCGCCAGAAACTCCGCGCGCGCGAGCGCGACGGCGGGATGGATTAGCGCTTCCAGCCGCCCGAGCGCGTCGCCGTCACCCAACACACGTTCCGCCAGTGTCGTACGATTCACCCCCGCCGCGCTCGTGGTGCCCGGAAAATGCGCTTCGATCTCGGCGACAAGCGCACCCTCCGGGCCTTGCAGCCGGTGCACTTCGGCATCGGCATCGAACACCGGCACACCCTCGTCCGCGAACATCGCCGCCACGGTCGATTTGCCCATGCCGATCGATCCGGTGAGGCCGAGGATCAGCGTCATGACGCCATCAGCCCGATTGCGCGCAGCTCAGCCAAAAGCGGTAGCAGCGGCAGGCCGAGAATCACGAAATGGCTCCCCTCGATCGCGGTGAAGAGCTGCGCGCCCGGCCCCTCGATCCGGTAGCCGCCGACGCCCCAGCGCACCGCCTCATATTCCTGGTCGAGATAATCGGCGAGGAAGGCATCGCTCAGTGGTCGCATCTTCAGCGCGACGCTTGCGACGTGCCGCCATCGGACCGCGCCCGCCTGGACGAGCGCCGCGCCGGAATGGAGCTGATGGGCTTCGCCCGCCATGCGCCGAAGCTGCGCCTTGGCATCCTCGCGCGATGCTGGCTTGTCGAGCATCGTGCCGTCGGCAAGTTCGAGCGTCTGGTCCGCGCCTAGCACCCAGGCGTCCGCCGCCGCGTCGGCCGAAATAGCCTTGCGCTCTGCCAGCGCTATCGCGAGCGCCGCAGCGTCAAGCCCGTCCGCGCGTAGCTCCCGCTTGACCACTTCCTCGTCGAGCGGCGCGTCGATGGTGACGAACTCCACGCCCGCCGCCGCGAGCATCGCCTGCCGCGCCGCGCTTTTCGACGCGAGCAGCAGGCTCATGCTGCGCCCTTCTCCGAACGCTCGTCGCATAATTTGACGATCGCGAAGGCGGTTTCCTCGATCGAGCGCCGGGTGACGTCGATCACCGGCCAGCCATGATCGGCGAACAGCCGCCGCGCGAAGGCGAGCTCGCTGCTCACCGCCTCCGCATCGACGTAATTGGTCTCCTCGACCTGGTTGAGCGCGAGCAGCCGATTGCGGCGGATCTGGATCAGCCGGTCCGGATTGGTGGTGAGGCCGACGACCATCGGATGCTTCACCGTGAACAGATTGGGCGGTGGCGGCGCCTCTGGCACCAGCGGGATGTTCGCCACCTTGAAGCCGCGATTGGCGAGATAGATGGAGGTCGGCGTCTTCGACGTGCGCGAGACGCCGGCGAGAACGAGATCCGCTTCCTCCCAATTTTCCGACCCCACGCCGTCATCGTGCGCGATGGTGAACTGGATCGCGTCGACGCGCGCGAAATAGGCTGCGTCCAGCGCATGCTGCCGCCCCGGCCGCGCCTTCGCCGCCTGGCCGGTGATTGCCGCCAGCGCATCGATCACCGGATCGAGCGCCGAAACCGCGGGGATGTTGCGCTTGCGGCACTTCTGCTCGAGCTCGCGGCGTATGTGGGGGCTGACCAGCGTGAACAGCACCAGCCCCGGCCGCCGCTCGATATCGTCGAGCACGCGATCGAGATGGCCTTCGGAGCGGACCATCGGCCAGAAGTGGCGCACCGCCTCAACCCCATCGAACTGCGCGAGGCAGGCCTTCGCGACCACTTCGAGCGTTTCGCCGGTGGAATCGGAGAGCAGATGAAGGTGAAGCTGGCTCAGCGGAAAGCCCCTGTGGAAAAGCGTGTGGGAATCGCTAGCGGAAGCCTGGGCGCGCTTTCAAGCATTGCCGCCGCCCACAGCCCGCGGATTCGATCCACAGTATGGCGAACAGCGAAAAAGTTCCGGCGCGAAGCTGTGGAAAGCGGGGATCGTTCGTGCGAATCCCGGAGCCTGCGTGCGGCTCTTTCGAGTCAAGCTGTTTGCAAAATCGGGCGCAGGCAATAAACCCCGGCATCCGTCGCCCTACATCTTACATCAGACTCCTATTATAAGAATCCTTTAAGGATAGAAGAGCGGGAAGCCGGACGCCTCCATGACCATTCCGACCAAGCCCCTGCTCGCCGTCCTCAAGGGCGAAAAGCGCGCAATTCCGCCAATCTGGCTGATGCGTCAGGCCGGGCGCTACCTTCCTGAATATCGTGCGCTGAGGGCCGACAAGGGCGGTTTCCTCGATCTCGTCTACGATCCCGACGCCGCGGCGGAGGTAACGCTGCAGCCGCTCCGCCGCTTCGGCTTCGACGGGGCGATCCTCTTCTCCGACATCCTGATCGTACCCTACGCGCTCGGCATGGACCTGACGTTCGAGGCCGGCGAGGGGCCGCGCCTCGCGCCGCCGCTGTCCGAAGCGAGGCTTGCCGACCTGACGCCCGCCCCAGGGCGCCTGGAGCCGGTTTACGCGACGGTGGATAAGGTTGCACGGGCACTGGACCCCAATGTCACCTTTCTGGGGTTCGCAGGCAGCCCCTGGACCGTCGCGACCTATATGGTCGCGGGGCGCGGCAGCCGCGAGCAGGCGGAGGCGCGGCGCCTCGCCTATCGCGATCCCGAAGGCTTCGGCGCGATCATCGCCGCGGTCGAGGCGATGACGATCGACTATCTCTCCGGCCAGATCGGTGCCGGGGTCGAGGCGGTGCAATTGTTCGACAGCTGGTCGGGCAGCCTCAGTCCCGCGCAGTTCGAGCAATGGGTGATCGCCCCGACGCAGCGGATCGTCGCCGGGCTGAAAGCAAGGCATCCCGACGTGCCGGTGATCGGTTTCCCCAAGGGTGCCGGCGGCAAGCTCCCCGCTTATGCGGAAGCGACCGGGATCGATGCGATCGGCGTGGACGAGACGGTGAACCCGGAATGGGCGGATGCGGTGCTGCCCAAGCACATGCCAGTGCAGGGTAATCTCGATCCCTTGGCGCTGATCACCGGCGGCGCGGCGCTTGAATCGGCGGTGGCGCGCATCATATCGGCGTTCCGGGGAAGACCGCATATCTTCAATCTGGGCCACGGCATCCTGCCCGATGCGCCGATAGCGCATGTCGAGCAGCTTCTGCGGCTGGTCCGCGGCGGTGGAGACCGGGCTTGATCAATGATCTTCAGACGGCCCTCACCTTGACCTACGCCTGGATCAAGGCGGCGCATCTCATCTTCGTGATCTTCTGGATCGCGGGACTGTTCATGCTGCCGCGCTTCTACGTCTATCATCAGGAGTCCGCGCCGGGCTCCGATGAGGAAGCGCGATGGATCGAGCGTGAGCGTAAGCTCCGCACGATCATCATCACGCCGTCGATGATTCTCGTCTGGCTGCTCGGCCTCGCGCTCGTTTACATCACCGGCGCCTGGACGATGGGCTGGTTCCACGCAAAGCTCGCACTCGTCATCGGCCTCTCCGGCTATCACGGCTATATGGTCGGTTACGGCAAGAAGCTCGCTTCCGGCCAGCGACCGATGAGCGGCAAGGCGCTCCGGATGATGAACGAGATCCCCGGTGTCGTCACCGCGATCATCGTCATCCTGGTGATCGTGAAGCCGTTCTAGGCGGCTCTCCGCAGTTGACTTGAAACGAAGGCGGGCTAAAGCCCGGGGCAAGTCGTTTTGCCCGCCGTCCGCGCGGGCCGTCCCATCCCAAAGAGATGCGCCAGCTTTCCCGGCCCGGCACGACTGATCCCAACTTTTTCATTCGAGATACCCGCAATGCATTTGAAAGACCTCAAGCAGAAGACCCCTGCCGAGCTGGTGGCCATGGCCGAAGAGCTGGGCATCGAGGGCGCGTCGACGCTGCGCAAGCAGGAGCTGATGTTCTCCATCCTCAAGGTCCAGGCCGAGAATGGGCAGGAAATCATGGGCATGGGCACCATCGAGGTGCTGCCCGACGGTTTCGGCTTCCTGCGCAGCCCCGAGGCCAATTATCTCGCCGGCCCCGATGACATCTATGTGGCGCCCAACCAGGTCCGCAAGTTCGGCCTCCGCACCGGCGACACGGTGGAAGGCGAGATCCGCGGCCCGAAGGACGGCGAGCGCTATTTCGCGCTGACCCGCCTCACCCAGGTCAACTACGACGATCCCGACGTTGTCCGCCACCGCGTCAATTTCGACAATTTGACGCCGCTCTACCCAGACGAGAAGCTGAGCCTCGACACGCTCGACCCGACGATCAAGGATAAGTCGGCACGGGTGATCGACATCGTCAGCCCGCAGGGCAAGGGCCAGCGCGCGCTGATCGTCGCGCCGCCGCGTACCGGCAAGACCGTGCTGCTCCAGAACATCGCGCGCGCGATCACCGACAATCACCCCGAGGTGTTCCTGATCGTGCTGCTCATCGACGAGCGGCCGGAGGAAGTCACCGACATGCAGCGCAGCGTGAACGGCGAGGTCATCTCCTCGACCTTCGACGAACCGGCGCAGCGCCACGTCCAGGTTGCCGAGATGGTGATCGAAAAGGCCAAGCGACTCGTCGAGCACAAGAAGGATGTGGTTATCCTGCTCGATTCGATCACCCGCCTCGGCCGCGCCTACAACACCGTCGTGCCGTCCTCCGGCAAGGTGCTGACCGGCGGCGTCGACGCAAACGCGCTGCAGCGGCCGAAGCGCTTCTTCGGCGCCGCGCGTAACATCGAGGAAGGCGGCTCGCTCTCGATCATCGCCACCGCGCTCATCGACACCGGATCGAAGATGGACGAGGTGATCTTCGAGGAGTTCAAGGGCACGGGTAATTCCGAGATCGTGCTCGACCGCAAGGTCTCCGACAAGCGCATCTTCCCGTCGCTCGATGTTGGCAAGTCCGGCACCCGCAAGGAAGAACTGCTCGTCGATCAGGCCACGCTCTCGAAGATGTGGGTGCTCCGCCGCATCCTCATGCAGATGGGCACGGTGGACGCGATGCAGTTCCTGCTCGATAAGATGAAGGATGCGAAGTCCAACGAGGATTTCTTCGCCTCGATGAACCAGTAAGCGCCTGAAGGGGCCGATACGCGATGCTCGAGATGTGGAACCATATTGTCAGCGACATGGGCACGCTGTTCGCCGGTTCGCCCGCCGCTTGGTGGGCGTTCGGGCAGGTTTTGCTGATCGATATCGTCCTCGCGGGCGACAATGCGATCGTGATCGGCGCGCTGGCGGCGGGTCTTCCCGCGGACCAGCGCAAGAAGGTCATCCTAATCGGCATCATGGCCGCGCTCGTCCTGCGCATAGCTTTCGCGCTGGTGGTGACCCAGCTCATGCAGATCGTGGGGCTGATCTTTGCCGGCGGCCTGCTCCTGCTCTGGGTTTCCTGGAAGATGTATCGCGAACTGCGGCCGGCTGGCGCGGGGATCGGCGGATCGCCGGAAGTGCATGGCGACGAGAGCGCCAACATCAAACCCGCGAAGACCTTCGCGGGCGCCGCCTGGGCGGTTGCGGTGGCGGACGTTTCGATGAGCCTGGACAATGTCCTCGCGGTCGCCGGCGCGGCACGCGAGCATCCTGGCATCCTCATCATCGGCCTGCTGCTGTCGGTGGCGCTGATGGGCGTCGCCGCCAACTTCATCGCCCGCTATATCGAGCGTTATCGCTGGATCGCGTGGATCGGCCTCGCCGTTATCCTCTACGTCGCCGGCAAGATGATCTTCGACGGCTTCGTCGATCCCAACGTCGGTATCGGCACGCTGATCGGCTTCTGAGCGGAGCCGTCGGGCTCCGGCCTCCGGCCTGGCGGCTAGCTAGGCGTCGAGGTGGACCGCTGGCGCGTGAGGCGGCCGTGGGTACACTAGGGCCCGGCTCTTGCGCTCCTGGCAGCGAAGCTGGACATAGGTGGCGGCACGGCGCCCAGGGTGCGCGGGGGCACGGGAGAATGGCCATGAAGATCAGCGTCGACGTCGATTGCACGCCGGAAGAGGCGCGGCGGTTCATGGGGCTTCCCGATCTGACGCCGGTCCACGACGCCTATGTCCAGAAGATGCAGAAGATGGTCGCCGATGGCCTCACCGCGGAAGGGATGCTTGACATGGTCAAGCAGTGGGGTCCGATGAGCGAAGCCGGCATGAAGATGTGGCAGCAGATGATGAGCGGGATGGCCGGCAAGACGTGAGCGGCGTTTCGCGCGACACGATCTTTGCGCTCTCGTCGGGCCAGCCGCCTGCTGCCATCGCCGTCATAAGGATCAGCGGGCCGCGCGCGCAGGCTGCCGTGTCCGCGCTTGCCGGAAAGGTGCCCGCGCCGCGCCGCGCCACCTTCTCGACGCTGTTTGCGCGGGACGGACAAGTCCTTGATAATGCGTTGATATTATGGCTTCCCGGCCCCGACAACGCCACCGGGGAAGATGCCGCCGAGCTGCATCTCCATGGCGGGCGATCGGTGGTCGCCGCGGTCAACGCCGCTTTGACCGAGCTCCCCGGCCTGCGCGCGGCTGAGCCGGGCGAATTCACGCGCCGCGCCTATGAGAATGGCCGGATCGATCTGGCAGAGGCCGAGGGCCTTGCCGATCTGCTTGCTGCCGAGACCGAAAGCCAGAGGCGTGCTGCCCTGACGCTTGCGGGCGGTGCGCTCAGCCGCCGGATTGCAGACTGGCAGGAGCAAGTGCTCAAACTCGCTGCGGAACTCGAGGCGGCGATCGACTTCGCCGACGAGGGGGACGTCATCCCCGTCGGGGCCGGCTGGCACAATCTGCTGCGCTCGCTGCACGGCGAGATCGCTGCAACGCTTGCGCGGCCCGATGCCGAGCGATTGCGCGATGGCGTTAGGGTGGTGATCGCCGGCCCACCCAATGCCGGCAAGTCCAGCCTCCTCAATGCGCTGATCGGCCGCGAGGCGGCGATTATCTCGCCCATCGCTGGCACGACCCGTGATGTGATTGAGGCGCCGGTTGCGATCGACGGCATCCCCTTCTTGTTTGCCGATACCGCGGGGCTCCGGGGTGACAGCGATGATCCGATCGAAGAGATGGGGATTGCGCGCGCCAAGGGTCGCGTCGCTGCCGCCGATATCGTCCTCTGGCTCGGAAACATATCTGACCGGCCGGACCATCCTTCGCTGGTCACAGTGTCGCCGCGATGCGATGTCATTCCCGTTGATCTGAAAGCCGATGTCGCAACGTCCTCGCTGACCGGAGCAGGGCTCGCGACATTGACCGCAATGATTGCCGAGCACGCCCGCGCGATCCTTCCAGCCGAAACAGACATCGCGATTAATTGGCGACACCGCGCTGAGCTGAAAAATTGTTGCACGGCACTTGAGGAAGCGCAGGCTGATGATCTGATCCTCGCGGCGGAGTCGCTGCGAGTCGCGCGTCATGCGCTGGACCGCATTACAGGCCGCGCCGGTGTCGAAGATATGCTCGACGCGCTTTTCGGGCGATTCTGTATCGGAAAATGATTGTTCCACGTGGAACAGGGTGACGCTTTGCGCTGGGTCGACTAGAGCGCGGATCATGCAATTCGACGTAATCGTGGTGGGCGGTGGCCATTCCGGCGTAGAGGCAGCTTGCGCAGCAGCGCGTATGGGTGCGCGAACGGCGCTGGTAACGTTCGACCGCGCCGCTATCGGTGCGATGTCCTGCAACCCAGCAATCGGCGGGATCGGCAAAGGCCATCTCGTGCGCGAAGTCGACGCGCTCGACGGCGTGATTGCCCGGGCTGCCGATCATGCTGCGATTCACCACCGCATGCTCAACGCCAGCAAAGGCGCTGCGGTGCGCGGGCCCCGGATCCAGGCTGACCGCAAGCGCTTTCGGACTGCCGTTCAATCGGCAGTTGCTGGGCAGCCGCTAATCGACGTTGTCGAGGGCGAAGCGGCTTCGCTCATTCTGAGCGGGCGGACCGTCGGCGGCGTGGTGCTAGCCGACGGCCGCGCAATCACGTCGGCGGCAGTGGTGCTGGCGACAGGGACATTTCTCGGTGCGAAGCTCCATTTCGGCATGTCCGCCACAATCGGGGGTCGCGTCGGCGAGCGGGCGGCGAAGGCGATGGCGGACCAGCTCCGCGCATTGTCGCTTCCACTGGCACGCCTAAAGACCGGCACGCCCCCGCGACTGGACGGTCGTACAGTCGACTGGGCTGTGCTGGAACGCCAGCCGTCCGACGCCGGCAGTTGGACGATGTCTGCAATGACCGACCGTCGGGAGGCACCATCGGTCTTCTGTGCGATTACCCGGACGACGATCGCTACGCACGATATCATCCGGGCGAATCTCGATCGCTCTCCCCTGTTCGCCGGCGAGATTAGCGGTGTGGGGCCGCGCTATTGCCCGTCGATCGAGGATAAGGTCCATCGCTTCGGCGATCGCGACGGGCATCAGATCTTTCTCGAGCCAGAGGGCCTCGACGATCCGGCGATCTACCCCAACGGCATTTCCACCTCGCTGCCCGAAGACGTCCAATTGGTGATGCTGCGCACGATTCCTGGTCTCGAACAGGTGGAGATCCTGCAAGCCGGTTACGCGGTGGAGTATGACTATGTCGATCCGCGCATCCTCGAGCCGACGCTAGCCGTGCGGGACGTTGAAGGGCTTTATCTCGCAGGGCAGATCAACGGTACCACCGGCTATGAGGAAGCGGCCGCGCAAGGTCTGGTTGCGGGCGCCAATGCTGCTGCTTCGGCTGGCAATGCGTCACCGATCCTGTTCGATCGCGCCGATTCCTATCTCGGGGTGATGATCGACGACCTCGTTCTGCAGGGCGTTACCGAGCCGTACCGCATGCTGACGGCGCGCGCCGAGTATCGCCTCCGCCTGCGCGCCGACAACGCAGACGCGCGGCTCACCCCCCTCGCTCTTGCGCATGGGCTCGCCGGACGCGCGCGTCGCGAGCATTTCGAGCGGCGCACCAAGGCACTGGCTGTCATAGAAAGGCATTTGGCGGAACAATATGCGCCATCTGAAATGCGTTCGGCCGGTGCCGAGGTGGTCGACGATGGCAAAGTTCGCTCACTCACTGAATGGTTGCGTTTCCCCAACGTGACAGAGCCGACGGTGAGAAGGCTCGACGCCTCTCTTAGCGATTGCGCGAGTGATCTGCTGTCCGAGGCGATCGAGGACCATCGCTATGCGCCCTACGTTGCCCGGCAGGCGGTCGAGATTGCGAGATTGCGCGCCGATAATGCGGTCAAGCTGCCCGTCGATATCGACTATGCGGCCATCGCCGGACTTTCGAATGAGATGATCGAAAGGCTCGATGCCGCGCGTCCATCCACGTTGGGTGCGGCTTCGCGGATCCGCGGCATTACGCCTGCGGCGCTGGCAGCGATCCTCGTCCAAGCACGTCGGCGCGCAGCATGACCGAAGACGACGCGCGGCAGTTTCTGATCGATGGTCTCGGTGTTTCACGTGAAACAATGGAGCGCCTGAATACCTATGCCGACCTTGTCTCACGTGAAAACGCGGTTCAGAACTTGGTCTCTCCAGCGTC
This sequence comes from Allosphingosinicella indica, assembly GCF_900177405.1. Classification (NCBI taxonomy): domain Bacteria; kingdom Pseudomonadati; phylum Pseudomonadota; class Alphaproteobacteria; order Sphingomonadales; family Sphingomicrobiaceae; genus Allosphingosinicella; species Allosphingosinicella indica. The sequence continues at coordinate 1,128,954 of NZ_LT840185.1, forward strand.
GCTGCCACAGATATGGAATCGCCATATCGTTGATTCGGCCCAACTTTCCGCGTTCGCGCCGCCAGGCGGTGATTGGCTCGACATAGGCAGTGGCGCAGGCTTTCCGGGCCTGGTTGTTGCGATGTTGCGTCGCACAAAAACGGTCATGGTGGAGCAGCGGCGGCTGCGGGTAGATTTCCTCAATCGCGTCGTTGCCGAGACAGGGCTTGCCGGCCGGGCATTCGTTGTCCTGGGCAATATCGATACGATCCCGGCGTCGCCGTTTGCCGTCATCAGCGCCCGCGCGGTGACATCGCTCGACAAATTATTCGTCTCCGGATCCCGCTTCGCGACCGAAGAGACACATTGGGTGCTGCCAAAAGGGCGGAGCGCTGCATCCGAACTGGAAGCCGCCAAGGCTTCGTGGCAGGGTGACTTCCGTCTCGAGCCAAGCCTCACCGATCCCGAAGCGCGCATCGTCGTTGCCACCGGGGTCCGGCGCCGCCGGGGACGGTAACAGGAGCTGAGACACCGGAAATGATCCGCATCGCAGTCGCCAACCAGAAGGGCGGAGTGGGAAAGACCACCACGTCGATCAATCTAGCCACCGCGCTCGCCGCGACAGGGCAGCGCACCCTGCTGATCGACCTCGATCCCCAGGGCAATGCTTCCACCGGCCTTGGCGTGTCGCATGCCGAACGCGACCGTTCCAGCTACGATCTGCTCACTCGAGAATGCGCGCTGGGCGAGGCGGTCGTGGCAACGCGCGTGCCGCGGCTCGATCTCGTGCCCGCGACGGTCGATCTGTCCGGCGTCGAGATCGAGCTGGTCGGCAGCGAGGCGCGCACGCATCGGCTCGATCATGTCCTCGCTACAGGCGACCGCTGGGACGTGTGCTTGATCGACTGTCCGCCGTCGCTCGGCCTGCTCACCGTCAACGCGCTCGTCGCCGCCGATTCGGTGCTGGTGCCGCTCCAGGCGGAATTCTTCGCGCTCGAGGGGCTGAGCCAGCTCCTTCAAACGATCGAGCGGGTGCGGGCGCGTTTCAACCCCGATCTCTCGATCCTCGGCGTCGCGCTCACCATGTACGATCGGCGCAACAATCTTTCGGCGCAGGTGGCGGACGATGTGCGCGCCTGCCTCGGCAATGTCGTCTTCGACACGGTTATTCCGCGCAACGTACGCCTCTCCGAAGCGCCGAGCCACGGCGTCCCCGCCCTCATCTACGATCACCGCTGCCCAGGCTCGGAAGCCTATATCTCGCTGGCCCGCGAGCTGATCGCACGGCTACCCGCGCCGGCGGTCGCCGCATGAGCGACGAGGCGCCCCGCAAACGGACCACCGGACTCGGCCGCGGCCTGTCGTCGCTGCTCGGCGAGGTGTCGCAGGAAGCGCCGCTATCGGGCGGCGGGCGCGACAGCGTGCGGATGATGCCGGTCGCCAGCATCGAGCCCAACCCCGATCAGCCGCGCCGCAGCTTCAGCGACGAGGCGATCGCCGAGCTTGCCGAGTCGATCGCTGCGCGCGGGCTGATCCAGCCGATCGTCGTCCGGCCGCACGGGCACCGCTTCCAGATCGTCGCGGGCGAGCGCCGCTGGCGCGCGGCGCAGAAGGCGCGGCTGCATGAAGTCCCGGTGCTGGTCCGCGAGTTCGACGATCCGACGACGCTCGAAGTGGCGCTCATTGAGAATATCCAGCGCCAGGATCTCAACGCGATCGAGGAAGCGGAAGCCTATCAGCGGCTGATCGACGATTATGGCCACACCCAGGAGGCGCTGGCCAAGCTCGTCCACAAATCGCGGAGCCATGTCGCCAACCTATTGAGATTGCTGGACCTTCCCCAGGCCATCCGCGATCATGTCGTTGCCGGGCGGCTGACGATGGGCCATGCGCGGGCGCTCATCGGCGCCGACGATTCCGAGGCCTTGGCCCTGGAAGTGATCCGCGGCGATCTTTCCGTGCGCGAGACTGAGAAATTGGTGCGGGGCGGCCGCCCCGCGGCACGGCGCGGGCCGATCGAGACCAAGGGGTCGAGCGCCGATGTCGAGGCACTCCAGCGCCAGCTCGGAGACATGCTGGGGCTCAACGTCAGTATCGCGCATAAGGGCGACGGCGGCACCGTGGCGCTCCATTATTCGTCGCTCGACCAGCTCGACATGATCTGCCAGCGGCTGAGCGGCGAGAAGATCTAGCGCAGCCGCGCCGCCTGGCGGCAGATGGCGAACAATTCCTCGTCGACCGCGACGCTGCCGGGGCTGCCGGAGGCCTTGGCGAGCCGTTCGGCCTCGACCAGGCGGCTCGTCGCCTTGGCGAGCAGGTCGCTCCGCCAGCGGACGAGCTGGCCGGCGACGCGGTCCTTCTCCTTCCAGAAGATCGCCTTGCCCTGTGACGCCATGACGGCGCCGGGCGCCTGCCCCTTTTCGACCTCGGCGCGCAGCCGCGCCAGCAGGCTCGTCCGCCGGAGCAACGCGCGGACCAGCGGGATGCCTTCTATCCCCTCGCTGGCCAGCCGGTTGAACTCTGCGCGCAAGGTCGCCGCGTCGCCGTCCATCACGCTGTCGACCATGCGGCCGAGATCGCCGCTTTCGCTGCCGACGCCCACCGCGTCGATCGCGTCATGGTCGAGCGGCTTGGGCCGGTCGGGCGCGGCGTCGAGATAAAGGGCGAGCTTGGCGATCTCCTGCGCCATCAATGCGCGGTTGCCGCCGGCGCCGTCGGCGATGCGCCGGGCGACGTCGGGCCGCGCGTCCAGCCCTTCTGCCTTCGCCATCTCGGCGACCAGCCGGTCGGCGTCGCGCCCCTCCGGCGCGTAGCTGGCGAAGGCGATCGCACCCTTCTCGGCCAACGCCAGCTTGAGCAGCTTGGAGGTCGGCCGCAGCGCGCCGGCCACCAGCGCGACTGGGTTGCCCGCGGTCGCCGCCTCGGCCAGCGCCTCGACGGCAGCCAAGCTCTCTTCGCCTGCCGGTTCGACGATGATGTATCGCGCGCCGCCGAACAGCGAGATCGCCGCTGCCTCGTCTGCCAGTCGCGCTGGATCGGCCTTGAGCTCCGTGCCGGCGATGTCGATCCGCTCGGCGTCCGCCCCCATCACAGCGCCGATCCGCTTGGCGAGCGCGCGCGATCCCGCTTCGTCGGGGCCGTAGAAGAGGAAGAAGCGCGTCGCGGCCGGCGCCTTCAGCGCGCTGTCGAGCTGCGCCTTGTTGGCCTTCACCGCGCCGCTTCGCTTCGCGCCGCATAGACCGCGACGCGCGACACGATCTGGTCGGCCACTTCCTTGGCGAGCCGCTCGAGCGCGGTCTGCTCGGCGGCGACGGTCGCATATTCCGATCCGACGACGTCGATCCCCGCGTCGGAGCCTGCGGTCGCGTCGAGCAGCACTGTGCCGACCGCGGCATCGACAAGGCGATAGCGCGCACGCAGCGTCCGCCGTTCGCGCGTCACGCTGCTGTCGCGGCGGATGCCGAAGCCGGTGATGTCGTCGTCCAGCTCGATCTCCAGCCGATAGCGCGGGCTCTCGCCCTCGCGC